>DASWJW010000131.1:0-38411 GCA_036396955.1 Planctomycetota bacterium | reverse complement strand
CAAGGAGACGATCCAGGTCCCGGTGCTCCAGGAGATCCTGAGCGACATCACTCCCTACCTGGTGATCGTGGTGGTCATCCTGTTCCAGCCGGAATTGCGCCACGGCATCACGCGCTTCGGGCACACCACCTTCTTGCGCTTCTTCAGCCGCGACCCCGAGAGCGACGAATCCCTCGGCAAGGTGGTCGCCGCGGCCCAGCGGATGGCCAAGGAACGCGTGGGCGCGCTCATCGCGTTCGAGCGCAGCGTCTCGCTGGCGCCCTACTACGAGAGCGCGGTCCAGCTCGAAGCGCCGATCAGCGCGATCCTGCTCGAGACGATCTTCTTTCCCGGCAGCCCGCTGCACGACGGCGCCGTGATCGTCAGCGGCAACACCATTCGCGCCGCCGCGTGCCTGCTGCCGCTCACCGAGAACCAGGAAGTGCAGCGGCGCATGGGCACGCGGCACCGTGCCGCGCTCGGTCTCACCGAAGAAGCCGACGCGATCACCCTGGTCGTGAGCGAGGAGACCGGCCGCATCTCCTTGTGCGCCAACGGCGAGATGCGCAGCGGCGTGCCTTTCGACCAGCTCGAGCACGAGCTGCGCGACCTGCTGCGTTCCGAACGGCGCTCGCGCAGCGGGCGCGAAGCCGACAGCGAAACCGCCGAGGCCGTGGCCCAGGGCGGTCCGTCCGCGGAAGACGGCGCGGGAGACGAAACCCCCGCGGCCAGTGCGGCGCCGGCCGGACCCCGCACGGAGACCGCCGGCCGCGCCGATGCGCCGGCGCCGTCCGGCAAGGAGGCGACGGCGTCGTGAGCGTCTTGCGCCGCTTCTTCCTGCACGACCTGGGCCGCAAGGCCCTTGCGCTCGGACTCGCCAGCCTGCTCTGGTGGCAGGTCAACCAGACCATCACGGTGGAGCGAACCGTCACGCTGGTCGTCGACGAGAGCCTGACCGGCCGCCCCGGCGAAACGAACGTGCTGCGCCTGGTGGCGCCGGAAGGCTGGGTCTTGAGCGTGCCGCGCCCCGGCGAGGCAGTGCAGATCGTCTTCAAGGGCCCCAACAGCCAATTGGAGGGCTTCCTGGCTTCGTGCTCGGCGAGCCTCACCTTGGCGCTTCCGCAAGGCGAGTCTCCGTACTTGCTGACCGCGATCGACGCGGCCTCCCTCGACTGGACGCGCCCGGACGAAGCCAAGTTCTTCCTGGCGGGAATCGACCGCAGCCGCCGCGAGATCGCCATCCAGCTCGACCGCCGCGCCGACGTCTGGCTCGACCTGGCGCCGGGGATGGTTCCGGTCCGGGGCGCGGCCTCGCCCGGCTACGAGGTGCGGCCCGCCGAGCTCGCGTTCCGCGACGTGACCCGGATCCACCTGGAAGGACCGCAGCGCACGGTCAAAGAGATCACCGACCAGGTGAGCGCGGCGCGCGCGAACAACGGCGAAATGCCGGCGCTCTTCGACACCCTCGACGCCAGCGGCGCCCGCAGCGACGTCGGCGCCGAACTCGGTCTCGACGCCACCTTCGCCGAACGCCGCCTCTCGATCCAGCCGGCTTCGGTGCGCGTGCAGCTGCCCGTGCGGCGCAGCGAACCGAGCCTGGTCGGCTTGACCCTGGCGGCGGCCGACGTGCACTTGATCGGCGAGCCGGCCGGAGGCCTCTGGGCGGTGGCCGACTTCCAGCGCGAATTCCAGGTCGAGCTCCACGACGAACCGGGCCTCGCGCTGACTTTCGACGAGAACTGGGTCGCAACCCACTTGTTCTTCTACGTGCCGCTCTGGAGCATCACTTCCGATGCGGTCGACACGCAGCAGGTGCGCGTGCAATGGGCCTTCTGGGGCGCAGCTGACGCAACGCAGGAGGCGCAGCTCAAACGCGCCCTGCAGGTGCGGGCCGTGGCCGGCGAGCAGGACTGGAACGTCGAACTGCGCAAACTGGACAACTGAAGCGTGACTCAAGGCCTGTTCGGAACGGACGGGATCCGCGGCCGCGCGGGGACCGAGCCGCTGACTCCCGAGTCGCTCGAGCGCCTCGGCGCCGTGCTCGCCGCGCAGATCGGCGGCGGCGCCAAGGGCGAGCGGCCGCACGCGCTTCTCGGCCACGACGGCCGCGAGAGCGGCGAGACCTTGGTCGCCGCCCTGGTCAAGGGGCTGCTCGCCGGCGGCGTCGACGTCGACGTGGCCGGCCTCGCCCCCACGCCGTGCATCGCCTACCTGACGAAGGCCGGCGGGTACGCCGCCGGGGTGATGGTTTCGGCATCGCACAATCCGGCCGAAGACAACGGCGTGAAGCTCCTCGGGCCGGATGGCTCCAAGCTCGACGACGCGGCCGAAGCCGAACTCGAAGCCGCGTTCTTCGCCGCCGATCCGCCGGCGGCCGCCGGACAGCCCGGCGAAGCCCGGCGCACCAAGGGCATGCTCGGCGACTACCTGGCGTGGCTGCGCGGCGAAGCGTTTCCCGAGCTGAGCCTCAAGGGCTGGAAGGTGGCGATCGACTGCGCCAACGGCGCCTACTCGCAGCTCGGTCCGCGCGTGCTCAAGGCATTCGGCGCCGAGGCGGTGGCGCTGCACAACAAGCCCGACGGCCGCAACATCAACGCGGACTGCGGCGCCCTCCACCCGGAGGTGATCGCCGCCGCGGTGGTCGAACACGGCTGCCGCGCGGGCCTCGCGCTCGACGGCGACGGCGACCGCGGGATGCTCGCCGACGGCGACGGCCGCCTGCTCGACGGCGACGCCCTGCTCGCCGGTTTCGGCGTCCACTTCGCCAGCCGCGGCCGCCTGCGGGGCGACTCCGTGGTGGCGACGGTCATGAGCAATCTCGCTCTCGAACGGCACCTGGCCGGCGCCGGCGTGCGGCTGATCCGCACGCCGGTCGGCGACCGCTACGTCGCCGCGGCGATGCGCGCGGGCGGCTACGTCCTCGGCGGCGAGAAATCGGGGCACGTGCTCTTCGGCTCCGACCACGGTTATCGCGGCGACGGCATCTACACCTTCTTGCGGGCGGCCCAGGCGATCGTCGAGCAGGAAACCGACCCCACGCAGTTCGCTTTCGGCTACGCGGACCTGCCCCAGCAGCTGCTCAACCTGCACGTGCTCCGCCGCGCTCCGCTCGATGAGCTGCCCGCGCTCTCGGCAGCCTGCGCGCGCGTCGAGGCCCGTCTCGGCAAGGCCGGCCGCCTGGTCGTGCGCTTCAGCGGCACCGAACTGCGCCTGCGCTTGATGGCCGAAGCCGAGACCAAGGAGCAGGTCGACCGCGCCGTCCAAGAACTCGCCCACGCCGCGGCGGCCGACGGCATCCTGGCCTGAAGTCATGGCCGTCGCCGCAGGAACCGCCTGCCTCGCCCTCGAATTGGCCGGCCCGGAGTCCTCGGTCGCGGTGCGGACCGGCGCCGGCACGGTCCACGAACGGGTGTTCGGCGGCGAGCGCGGCCGGTCCCTGCTGCTCGAGATCGATGCCTTGCTGACCGGAGCCGGAGTCGCTCGCGAAGACCTGGGCGCGGTCCTCTGCGGACTCGGGCCGGGATCCTACACGGGCCTGCGCATCGCTTGCGCCGCAGCCGAAGTTCTCGCTTGGACCGGCAGCGTGCCGGTGTTCGGCTACCCGAGCTTCGAGGCCGCGGCGCTCGCCGCCCCGCCCGGCGAAGACGTCCACGTGGTGCTCGACGCGTACCGCAAGGAGGTCTATCACGCTGTGTACCGGTGCGGCCCGGCGGGCGCGGAAGCCGCCGTCCGCGACGTCGAAGTGCGCGTTGCGCCGCGCATCCTCGGTCGCGACGCGGCGCGCGGCGCGGTGCCGGAGAACGCCTTGCGCATCGGCGATCCGGAATTGCTCGGGCACGCCACGCGCTCGGTCGCCGACACCTTGCAAGCCCGCGCAAGCCAGCTGCTGCAGCTCGCGCGGGTCCGCGGGATGCGCGGCGGCGTGTCACCGCCGCGGCCGCTGTATCTGCGTGCGGCCGCGGTGCGGCGCGCGCGCGCGGACGCTTAGGCCCGCAACGAAGCAACCGCACGCCGCGGATCTCGCGGCGTGCGGTCTGCATCGGAATCTGTCGTCCGGAAACTGCCCACAGAGGGGTCCAGAGGCCGAATGGCAGCCGACTCGGAGTGCAGTCGGTCTAGAGGTCTTGCGGGCGGAGGGTCTTGCGACCGTTCGCCATGGCGCGTTCTTCGGCCGACTTGATCGCCGCGCGGACGTGTCCGTCCAGCGCGCCGTAGAAGTCGCTCGAGACGTTGCACTTCTGCACCGCGCCCTTGGTGCGGCTCTTGGAGATGATGAGGTCGGCGGGCGCCTTCTTGCCCTTCGACTTGGACTTCTTGCTGGTCGAGCGCGTGGTCGCCTTCTTCTTGGTTTTCTTCTTAGCAGCCATGGTCGTTGATTTCTGGTTGTGTTCCTTGCGGAACGCCCGAGTCCGGCTGGGAGCCGTCTCCGTGGGAGCTTGCCCTTCGCGGCGGATGCCTCGCAAGGGCGTTGGGGGGATCCGAATCGGCTCCAGCGCCGGTTCGTGGTCGGATTGTGAACGCGGGGAGGGAGCCTAGTCAAAGAGGAAATGCGAAATTATGGAGCTATCCGGCGATTCTCGCGTAATCTCTGGCCGACTATGATCGCGGTCGCGCCGTTGCTTTCCGGGTTGCTCGCCGGTCTCGCACTTCTGCCTGCAGCACGAGCGGACGTGCCCGCCGGGGTCGCGACGTGGCTCCAGGAGCCCGTAGAGGTCGATTCGCCCACGGAAGAGGCGGTCGCGGATCCGGTCCTGCAGCGGATTCTCGAGCGATTCCGGCAGTTTCCCGCGGCGCAGCAGGAGGCGATGCTGGCCCGGATCGAAGCGTCCGTCCGCCAGCACGAACATCTCTTGATCCGGGTCGCCAAGGCCCTCGAGAGCGACGCAACGCTCGCGGCCCTGCCCGTGGTCGCACCCGATCCGCAGCGCAGCTACTCCGCGGAGATCTACGCGCCGGCCCTCGGCTTGAGCACCCGCAACGCCGAATTGGACGGCCGGCAGAGCCAAACGGTGATGAAGCACTTCTTCGCGGCGCCGGTTCCGCCGTTCCGCGAAGGCGCCCAATGGCAGTACGACGCCGGCCGGCGCGCCTTGATCGCGCCGCTCGAGCGGCCCACGCCGGAAACCCGCTTGCGCGCTTTCTACGCCGGTCGCTGGCCGGAACCCGGCCGCCTGCAGGCCCTTGCCACCGCGGCGCTCGACGACGATCCGGGCCAGAAGACCGCCGCCGACTACTTCGCGCACCACTACCGCGACCGCGACGGGGTGGTGTACGACGGCTTGCGCCTTTTCGAGATCTGGGGCAGCGGACGCGAGTTCGAGGTGAGCGATGTCGAAGCCATCGCCTTCTTGCGCGAGGTCGCCGGCGAGAACCGCTTGAATTCCCCCATTCCGGCGAGCCTGCACAAGCGCGTTTACGCGCGCATCGAGGAGTCTTTCCGGAGCTGGCGCGACTATTCGGTCTTGCGCGAGGCGCTCGCCGCAAGGCTGGCCGGGCCCGAGCTGCCGCTGCCGCCGGTGCTTGCGTCGCTCGGGCGCGAGCTGGACCAGGCGTGGGCGATCGCCGGCCACGAACCGGCGCGCATGCGCGCACTGCTCGCCGGCGGAGACGACCGCAAGGCCTTCTTCGCCGCAGTCGGCAAGGCCGGCAAGCGCCCGCCGCTCGGCGCCGAAGAGACCGCAGCGCAGCTCGCCGGCCGCGAAGGCTTGCAAGCGGCGATCGCATCGGCCACGCTCGACGCGCTGCGAGACGAAGGCCTGCTCGGCCTCGGCCGCCGCTTCTAGCTCCATGCCCGCCGCCCACCGCGCCTGGGCCGAGATCGACCTCGGCGCATTCCGCGCCAATCTCGCCCTCGCCCGCCGGATCGCGGGCCGCGCCGAGGTCTGGCCGGTGCTCAAGGCCAACGGCTACGGCCACGGTGCGCGCACGCTCGCACGGACCTGCGCTGCGGAAGGCGTTTCCCGGCTCGGCGTCGGCGACAGCGGCGAAGCACTCGAACTGCGCGACGCCGGCGTGCGCGTGCCCCTGCTCGTGCTCGGCACGGTCATCGACGCCGAAGTCCCCGACCTGCTGCACCACGGCATCGAGGTCGGCGTCCATTCCGAGAGCCGGGTCCGCAAGCTCGCTGCGGCGGCCGGCCGCGCCGGCGTGCGGCTGGGGGTCCACTTGAAGATCGACACCGGCATGGCCCGGCTCGGGGTGCGTCCCGAGGCCGCGCTGCGCGTGGCACGGGCGATCGCCGCCGAGCCGGCGCTCGTGCTGCGCGGACTGATGACCCACTTCAGTTCCCTGACCGGCGCCAGCGACCCGTGCACCGCCGACCAGCTCATGCTATTCCTCGCCGGCATCGACGAGCTGCGGGCCGCGGGAATCGCCGTGCCCGCGGTGCACTGCGCCAATTCCGCGGCCTTGTTCACCGGCCTGCAGCCTCTCGGCGACGCGGTGCGGCCGGGCCTGGCGCTCTACGGGATGCTGCCCGCGGCCGCCGCCGCCCGCTCGCCTTACGCCAACGAGCTGCAACCCGTGCTCTCGCTGCGCGCGCAGATCGTGTTCCTGAAGGACGTGCCCGCCGGCGCTCCGGTCGGCTACGGCAGCCTGTGGCGCGCGCCGCGGCCCACGCGGCTGGCGATCCTGCCGATCGGCTACGCCGACGGCGTACCCTGGCGCGCTGGGCGCGAAGTCGGCGCGCGGGTCCTGGTCCGCGGATGCCCGTGCCCTCTCGTTGGAGCCGTGTCGATGGACTACTGCACCGTGGACGTCACCGACGTGCCGGGCGTCGAAACCGGCGCCGTGGCGACGCTGATCGGCCGCGACGGCGCGGCCCGTGTCGACGCCTCGGAACTCGCCGCTGCGGCCGGCACCTCGCCCTACGAGCTGACCTGCTCGCTGGGCTCGCGCGTGCGCCGGGTGTACTGCGAAGCCCCGGCGCCGCACACCGCCATGACCGCCGCACGCTGACGGGGCCGGCATGCGTTCGCGCGGCGCCCGGGTCTCCATCCTCCTCTGCCTGCTGCTGGCAGGGTCGGGCTGGCTGCCGTTGCCCGTTCCTTTGGGAGGTGCGCTCGAACGGCTCGGCCACTGGGAGCTCGGCGGCCGCGAACTCACGCTGACTGCGGCCAGCGCGCGCCTGCGCTGGGCGCGCGGCCGCCTCGAAGCCCGCGGAATCGTGCTCGCGCTGGACGGCAAGCCCGTGGTCGAGGCCGCGGCCGCCGTTGCGCGCGTCGGCCTGGTGCCGTTCACCCGGGGCTTCCTGCAGCCGGGCGGACTCGACGTCCACGCACCGGTGTTTCAAGGCGACCCCGAACTCGCCGACTGGGTCCGCGTGCTGCTGGAATCGGAGCCTGCCGGCGGCACTCCCGAACTGCCGTTGCGCTTGCTCGACGCGCACCTGGTGTGGGAGGGAGCCGAGGGGGCCAAGCGCGAGTTCTTCGTGCCGGAGATCAGCGGCCGGCTCGGCTCCCGGCTCAGCCTGGTACACGGCCTGGCGCACGACGCCTTCGGCCACCGCGCCGAGTTGTGGTTGACCGGCGAGCACGACTTCTCCGTCTGGCGCCTCGACCTGATCGCATCGGCCGCGCCGCTGCGCATCGACAAGGTGTTCGAACTCCCGATGCTCGAGCATGACGCCGAGAGCCTGGCGCTGCGCGCGACCGTCACCGGCGGCAAGGGCCGCCTGCTGCAAGTCGCGCTCGACGGCAGCTTGAGCGGCGCCGCGCTGTCGCTCGGTGATCCCGCACTCAAGGTGGTCGATGCCGAGCTCCGCCTGGCAGGCAGCCTGGCCAGAGGCATGCGCTTGGACGCCGTGGGCGTCGCCGAAACCGTGCCCTTCCGGGCGGTCGGCCGCCTGATGCGCGAAGGCGACGCCGGCCCGGTCCTGCGTCTGGAGGCCGATTTCGATCCGATCGTGGTCGACGAACACTGGGTGGCGCGCGCGGAGCAGCTCGATGCGGGCACCGCCCGGGCGCTCGATGCGATCGAGACGCGCGGTCCGCTGCGCGGCCGCCTGGGCCTCGTGTGGGACGGCGTGGGCGCGCCGGAATGGATCGCCCACGGACGGCTCGAAGGCTTGCGCTCGGTGTACCGCGGCTTCCTCGAAGCGGATGGCACCCGGCCGAGCTTCCCTTACCCGATCGAAGACCTGCGCGGCGACCTGGTTGCCGCCGGCAACCGCATGCTGATCGGCGCCAATGGGCGCATGGGCGAGGCTTCGTTCGTCTCGCGCACCATGCTCGAACTCGGCGGCGGGCACGCCGGTATCGCCACCGACGTCCGCGTGGAGGGTCTGGCGATCGACACGCGCATCACTTCGGCTGCGGTCGGCACTGCCGGTTTCGCCGAGATCTGGCGCGATCTCGGCAATCCGCAAGGCGGCGCCGTCGACCTCGACCTGCACCTGCGCCGGCCGCATCGCGCCGAGCGGGTCGGCATCCAGCTCGACGCCCGCGGTACCGGCACGGTCTTCCGACCGACCTTTCTGCCCGTGGGCTCGGTTGCCGACGATTACCACGTGCGCTGGCTGCCCGGCAAAGCCGACTTCGGGGGCACGCTCCGGGGACTCGGCGGATTGCTGCGCGTCGACGGCGGCGTGCGCCGGATCCGCGACGAAGACCTGTCCTCGATCCACGTGCTGGCACGCGGCCGCCAGCTGCGCCCCGAGGCCGGGGACTTGCGCGTGCTCGAACGCTTCCTCGACCTGCCGAGGGATTTCGCCGCCCACGTGCCCGCCGCGGCGATCGACGTCGAAGTCGGCTTCCGGCGTGCCGGCGGCGCCCCCGAGCCGACGGTCTTGATGAACTTCGTCGCGGGGCCGGGCGACTGGACCCATCCGGGCAGCGGCCTGGTGCTGGCAGCCCGCTCGGCGGCCGGCATGGTCGCCGTGGCCGGCGAGCGGACCACCGTCGCCGTGCCGCGCGCGCGCGCACAGCTCGCCGGAGGCACCGCGCGCGGGTCGTTCATGGCGCGCCGGGACGAAGCCGCGGGTCCGGCGACGATCACCGCGGAGTTCCAGGACCTCGAGGTCGACGGCCGCCTGCTCGCGGCGTTCCGCGAAGCCACCGGCGCCGACCTCGGCCAGCGTTTTCTGCTCGGTGGCCGCGTCCACGCAGCCGCGACGCTCAATCCGCTCGACGCCGGGGCGCGGTACGCGAGCGTCGACCTGGCGCCGCTGACGGCTTTCGACACCGACAGCGGCGAAGACGTCCGCGTGGAAGGCCGCCTCGATTGGGACGACGCGACGCTCTCGGCGCGCCGGCTCACGGTCGGAGCCGGCGGAAACCAGATCGAGCTGAGCGATTTCGAGCTGCGCGGTTTCGAGAGCGACGCCGGCAGCGGCCGCGAGATCCGCGTGGTCCTGGACAGCGAGGGCGGCTTGCAGATCGATGAGCGCTTCGCGGCGCTGGTGGACCCTGGTGCGTGGGCGGCGTTCCAGAGGATCGGGCTGCAGGGCCGGGTCGGCGCGCGCGGCTTGCGGGTGCGCATCCGCGAGATCGAAGCCGCGGTGTCCTTCGACGCCGACGGCGAACTGACGCTCTCGGAAATGCGAGTCGAAGGCCCGCCGGTCATGCGCAACGGCTACGGCGTGCTGCAGATCGACCGCTTCAGCTGGCGCGGGACCGAGGACTACGAAGCCGACATGCGCTTGCGCGAGGGCCGGGTGCGCGTCAGCGGGCTCGCCGTCCACGAAGCCCGCGGCCAGCTGCGCGTCGACCCGAAAGAAATCGCCTTCAGCGGCTTCCAGGCCGCGACCCTCGGCGGCACGCTCCGCACCTGGGGCGAGCGCGCGCCCGGCATCGAGGAACAGGGCTACTTGCGGCTCGGCCTCACTCCGCAAGCGCCGCTGGCCGTGCTGCTCTACCTGGAGGACCTGAGCCTCGCGCGCGTGCGCGACGAATTGCGTCTCGGCGGCTCGCTGGCCGGCAGAATCGACGGACGCATCGCGTTCACCAGCGACTCGCCGAGCCCGCTCGACTACACGGGCCGCGGCCGCATCGAAGTCCGCGACGGCGTGCTCGGCACCGTGCCGGTCCTTTCCCAGCTGTGGAAGGCCGTCGGCGTGCAACCGCCCAATTTCCACAGCGGCACGCTCGAATGGGTCGCCAACGCCGAGAACAACCGCGGCACGGTCCACGTCTCCTCCTTCGTCCTGGATCACGAATTGCTCGAAGTCCGGGGTTCGGGCTGGATCGACCTCGACGGCTATCTGCGGATGAAGGCCACGGTGCGGACCTTTTCGGTCCTGGGCCGCCTGCCTCTGGTGAAGGACCTGATCGACCTGCTCGTCGAGCGCAACGCCTTCGGTCCGTTCGAACGGCCGGTGATCACTTCGCGGACCAAGGACAAGCTGACCTCGGGCGACGAGGTGCGGCATCCGTTCCCGCTGTGGACGCCGGAAGTCGCCAAACCGGAGTGGACCACTTCGCCGGCGCTGCCCGCGCTCCCGCCGCCGGCGCGGGACGACGAGCTTCCGTAGGCACACCTAGAATCCGCCCGGCGACCGCGGCCGCCCCGCCACCCGTCGCGCCGCCCCCAGTCGCCGCGCTCCTCATGCTCCACGCCGTCATCATGGCCGGCGGTTCCGGCACCCGCTTCTGGCCGGAAAGCCGCACCGACCGTCCCAAGCAGCTGCTGCCCATCACCGGCGGTCGCCCCATGCTCGCCGAAACCATGGCGCGCTTGCAGCCGCTGGTGCCTCCCGAACGAACCTGGGTGGTCACCAACTCGGCGCAGGCCGCCGGGGTGCGCGAAGTGCTTCCCGACCTGCCGGCCGGCAATCTGCTCATCGAGCCGTGCGCGCGGAACACCGCGCCTTGCGTCGGCCTGGCTGCCGCCGCGGTCCGCGCGCGCCACCCCGGCGCCGTGATGGCCGTGCTGCCCGCCGACCACGCGATCACGCCCGTTGCGGAATTCCAGCGCAGTCTTCGCGCCGGCGCCGCGGCGGCGGCGGCGCCCGGCAGCTTCGTCACCTTCGGCATTCCGCCGACCTATCCGGCGACCGGCTACGGGTACATCAAGTCGGCCGGCCTGGAGGCGCAATTCGAGGGCCTGCCCTGCCACCGCGTCGACTCGTTCACCGAGAAGCCCGACCACGCCACGGCCGAGCGCTTCCTGGCCGAAGGCGGCTACTACTGGAACTCGGGGATCTTCGTGTGGCGCGCCGACACGATCCTCGCGGCGATCGCCGCGCACATGCCCGAACTCGACCGCGGTCTGGCGGAAATCGCGCCCACGCTCGGGACTCCCGCGTTCGCCGCGACGGTGGCGCGCGTCTACCCGGCGCTGCCCGCGGTGCCGGTCGACGTCGGCGTCATGGAAAAGGTCGGCGGCCGCCTTGTCCTGGAGACGCCGTACCAGTGGAGCGACGTCGGCTCCTGGAGGGCGCTCTACGACGAAGTGCCGCACGACGCGGACGGCAACGCCGCGATCTTCCCGGCGGGCGGCACGCTGCTCGCAGAGGACGCCAGCGGCGTGCTGGCCTATTCGAGCACGCCGCAGGTCATCGCGGTGCTCGGACTCGACGACGTCGTGGTGGTCCGCACCGGCGACGCCGTGCTCGTCGCGCCGCGCGACCGCGCCGAGGAAGTGAAGCGTTTCGTCGACCGGCTGCGGGCCATGGGCCGCGAGGAATTGCTCTAGACGTGGCTTCGATTCCCGGCCGCGTGCTCGCGATCGACTACGGCTCCAAGCGGACCGGCCTGGCGGTGAGCGATCCGCTGGGCATCGCGGCGCACCCGCTCGACCCCGTGGTGAGCACCGACCTCCAGGAAACGGTGCAGGCGATCGTCCGCGAAATCCGTGAGCGCGAAGTGCGCACCGTGCTGCTCGGCATGCCGTTCCTGCGGTCGGGTCTCGAAGGCGGCCAGGCGCAGCGCGTGCGCTTCTTCCTGGGCGAATTGCGCAAGCACATGCCCGCGGACGTGGTGATCCTGGAGCGCGACGAACGCTTCACGACCGCGGAAGCCGAGAGCCTCTGGCGCCGCGCCGGCATCCAGAAGCGCAAAGCCAAGCCCTACCTCGACAGTACGGCCGCAGTGATCGTGCTGCGCGAGTACCTGGGCGAACAAGAAGCCTGACGCCGGGGAGCTACACTGCACGCGGAGCGTCGTCCGGGCGGCCGCGTACGGGTTTCGATCCGTCCGAGGAAAGTCCGGGCTCCACAGGGCACGGTGGTGGGTAACGCCCACCGGGGGCAACCCCAGGGAAAGTGCAACAGAGAGCAGACCGCCTAAGTCGCTTCGGCGAACGGTAAGGGTGAAAGGGTGAGGTAAGAGCTCACCGCGCGCTTGGTGACAAGCGTGGCACGGCAAACCCCACCGGGAGAAAGTCCACATAGGGAGGCATGGCGTGGCCCGCGCCGATACGACCTCCGGGTAGGACGTTGGAGGCCGGCGGCAACGCCGGTCGTAGAGGAATGGTCGCCGCTCTCCTCCGGGAGAGGCACAGGACCCGGCTTACAGGACGACGCTCCGTCCCCTGGCTGCCCGTGGGACGGGGCTGTCCCGCCCTCGGGCTGCGGCCGCCGACCGGCCCGGCCCGAAAGGCCATGGACCCCATATCTGGGAGTCCTTATCCACAATTCCTCAACAAGTAGGGGAAAAGCGCAATGGAAGCCTTGCCACGGCCCCGGTGCACCCGCTACAAAGCCCAAGTTGATGGAGTTCGTCTGGGTCGTACCCCGAGCGGTGGTAGTTCCCGCCGAGGGCATTCACGGCTTCCTGCCCCTGGAAGCCGCGGAACTCGAAGATCGTTTCCTGGGCCCTTCGCGGGAGCAGGGCTTCTTCATGGAACGCCGCTATGCCGAGGTCTCCGCGGCCTGGAAGCAGCCGATTCCCTACGTGGTGATCCAGCGCGGTGAGCAGGTCCTCTGCCTGACCCGCTTGTCGACGCAGGGAGAAACCCGTCTGCACGGGCGCCGGTCGATCGGAGTCGGCGGGCACGTGAACCCCTGCGACGCGCCGTCGGCCGGCGCTGCCCAGACGGACTTGTTCGCGAACGCCTGCCGGCGCGAGCTCGACGAAGAACTGCGGCTGCCGGCCGGAGCCCGCCTCCCATTGACCCCGCTGGGTCTGCTCAACGACGACCGGACGGAAGTCGGATCCGTCCATCTCGGCCTCGTCTACCGGCTCGACGCCACCGGCCTCGACGTGGCGATCCGGGAAACCGAGGCCATGGAAGGCAGCTTCGCCGCCCTCACCGAGCTCGCTGCGCATGCTGCCGGCGAGGACTCGCCATTCGAGACCTGGTCGACCCTCCTCCTCCGCTCTGGAGTTCTCCAGATGCACGGGGCGCACGCCAAGGCGCGCGCCCTCGCCCGCGCAACCGGCTGAGTTTTCCCGCAGGGCCTCCGCCCGCGGTCAGCAACCCCACTCCCCCGTCCACAACGCCACAGCCACAAAACGCATGGTCATTCGCGCACAAGACTCCCGCCACGACCGGATCCAGAAAATCGTTCTGCGGCTGCGCGAGGCGCGCACCCAGCCGGAAGTCCGCCTCTCCTTCAAGGACGGCCGCGAAGTCGAAGGCGCCATCACGTTCGTCGAACGGCTGGGCACCGGACGCTTGATCAACGTGGACAACGAGTTCTCGCTCGAGTTCTCGATCCACGACATCGACCGCGTCCAGTACTAGGCGGAACGCGCACCGTTCGGGCACGCGGCAGTCCCGCGCCCGAACGGTTCAGCCGCCGATGCGAATACGACCGGCGTAGCGGTTGGCGGAGCCGTTGCGCACCATTCCATAGAGCGTCTGTCCGAAGTCCTCGGCGGCATCCACCGCAAGGCTGGTCGGCGCGCTCACTCCGGCCACCAGGACCACGCCGGCCAGCGCGGCCTTCTGCGCGATCTCGAACGAGATCCGGCCGCTGACCAGCAGGGCGAGCGGCCGGTCCACCGGATAGTCTCCGGCGCGGACCCGGGCGCCGAGGATCTTGTCGACGGCGTTGTGGCGGCCGATGTCTTCGGCGAGATCGATCCATCCGCCGTCCAGGCCGAGCAGCGCGGCTGCGTGGACCCCCGCGGTCTCTTGAAAGACCGCTTGCTCCTCGCGCATGCGCGCGAAACCGCGGACCAGGAAGTCGGCGGGAAGCCGCTCGGGTGCCGGCACCAGCGCCGGTACGCGCTTCTCGAGCTCGGCAAGGGTCTGCACTCCGCACAGGCCGCACGACGAACCGACGACTCCGGCGCGGCGCATGCGCGGATCAAACGCGGCTCCCTCGGCCAGCGTGACGTTCCAGACGTTGGCTTCGGGCAGTCCGGTGCCGGGATCCACGCACGGCTCCACGCCGGAGAGGTCCGCGGCGTGTTCGACAATGCCCTCCGAGGCCAGAAAACCCGCCGCAAGGTCCGCTTCGCGGCCGGGAGACCGCATCAAAACCGCCACGGCGGTGCCCCGGACCCGGATTTCCAGGGGCTCCTCGACCGCGACGCGGTCGGTGGCGACGCTGTTCCCGGCGGCGGGCAGCCGCTCGCGGTGGATCTCCCGCCACGACCGCGGGGAGTCCCCCGCGGCCCCGGCATCCGGATCAGCGCAGGAAAGTCGCGTAGTCGGCTTCGTCGAACCCGAGAATCGCCTTTTCGCCGCGGGCGAGCAGCGGCCGGCGGATCATGTCCGGATTCTCGCGCAGGAGGTCCACCACTTCCTTCTTGGTCTTGAAGGTGGCGTTCTCGATGTCGAGGTCCTTGTAGGCCTTCGATCGCGCATTGAACGCGGTCTTGGGGTCGTTGGCGTCCACTGCCTTTTCGAGCAGCTTCTTGGCCGGCGGACTTTTCAGGATGTCCACTGCTTCGTAGTGGATGCCCTTCTTGTCGAGGTAGTGCAGAGCCTTGCCGCAGGTCTTGCAGCTGGTCTTCACGTAGAGCTTGACCGCACTCATTGGTTGCGTCGGGCCTGAATGGGATTCTGGATGGATCGGCTTTGGGGGAACTGGAAAACGCGCTTGGGTGCGGATCGCTTTCAACGACGTTCAGGCCGATGGGAAGGCGGAAATCATACCGGACAAGAGCCAATTCACCAAGTGCCCCGATCGGCGCCCGTTGGACGAATCAAGAGAATTCCGGTATAAGCAACGGTCGGGAATCGCCCCGATCCATACCGGTTTCAGGGCCCGATCGCCGCCCTGGCGAGGCGCCCCACCGCATCCGCAATTTCGTCCGGTGCGTGGTAGACGTGCCCTGTGAGGCGCAACGCGTTCATGCCGAAACCGCCGACGGTCTTGACCGTCACCCCGAGTTCGTGCGCCCGCGCCGCCACTTCGCGGTTGCGCGGCCCCTCGATCTCGAAAGTCACCAGTCCGCTCACCACGTCGGGGTGATCGCTGCTCACCGGCCGGAAGCCGGCCAGCGCGCCCAGCCCTTGGCGCAGCACCGCGCGGTTTTCCACGACGCGCCGCCAGACGCGCTGCGCACCGATGCGCTCGTGCATTTCGAGCGCGGCGTCGAGCGCGATCCACTGGTGGAGTCCCCGCGTTCCGGAGCCCGGGTTGTAGGGCGCGGTGCCGTGGCGCAGGAACGGATGCCGCAGACGCGCGCGCGCGCTCGCGGACAGCCAGAGCAAGCCGGTGCCCTTGGGGCCCAGGTACCACTTGTGAGCGCTGCTGGCGTAGCTGTCGCAGCCGAACGCCTGCACGTCGACGGGCAGCATGCCCGGCGGGTGCGCGCCGTCGACGTGGAAATAGATCCCGTTCTCGCGCGCCAAGGCCCCCAGCCGCGCCACCGGCAAGCGCATGCCGTTGCTGTAGGGGATGTGCGGCAGCGCGAACACGCGGGTGCGCGGCCCGACGACGCGGGCGACCGCCTGGAACATCGCGTCGGGTCCGGTGTCGGGACCCTCGGGCAGGGCGGCGCGGACGATCTCGGCGCCGTCGCGTTCGGCGAGGAACAGGAAACCGTTCTCGCCCCCGCCGTGCTCCCGGTCGGTCAGCACGATCTGATCGCCGCGCTGCAGCCGGAGGCCCGCGCCGACCAGATTGCAGCCTTCCGTCGTGTTGCGCACCAGCACGAAGTCCTCGGCCGCCGCGTTCCACATGCGCGCGAGGCGCTCGCGCACGGCTTCCATGCGGGCGCCGAGTTCGCCCCACAGCACCGGCTCGGGGTCGGCGTCGATGCGCGCATGCGCGTCGAGCAGCGCGGCGCGCACCGGGGCCGGACTGGGCCCCAGCGAGCCGTTGTTCAAATAGCGGCGGTCGCCGAACGCGAAAGCCTCGCGCACGTGCGCCCAGTAGCTCTCCCACCCGGGCTCCCCGGGCCGCTGCGGGCCGCCGTCGAGCTGCTCGAGCCAGGCGCGGCTGCGCGCGAGCGACCAGTCGACCACGCCCTCGACGGGACTGGCCGCGGCGGGCCGGCTCCGCGGGCTCGCGCACGCCGCCGCCGGCAATGCCGCCGCCGTCGCCGTCAGCCAACCACGGCGGCTCCAGCGCATGCGCTCAGCCCCTGGACCCGCCGGCGTGCGCATCGGTGGCTCCATCGGATCCTTCGCGCCGGCAAAGATCCATGAGCAGGCGCACGAGATTGGCGGCGAAGGTGCTGCGCGGCACGACGTGGGCGCCGAGCCCATCGGCGGCTTCGATCAGGTCGTGGCACTGGTGCGAGCAGTACGCCAGGATCGGCAGCTCGCGCATCGCGTCGTTCTGGCGCATCTGCGCGATGAGCGTCAGGACGTCCACACGGTCGTTTTCCAGGTCGGCGACCATGCCGGCCGGTTCCGCTTCGAGCATCTGCTGGAAGACCTCGGTAGCCCAGTCGGGCCGAACCGGCCGCTGTTCCAAGGCTCGAAGGGTTCCTTCGACCTTGTCCCAGAAGAAGCGTTCGGCGACGAGGACGTAAACTACGGGAAGCGGCGCGTTCTCTTCGCTCACTGCGGATCGACTCCACGCTTTCGTGCCGCCCCAATCTCAACAAGTCCGCCATGGCCGTTCAAACACCCATGACCGAAAAATCCGCCTCCACCGGGAATCCGGAATACCCTCCCGCCCGCCACTTCCTTGGCGGCGAATGGGTCGATCCGGCCTCGGGAGCGACCACGCCGACCGTGGACCCCTCCACGGAGGAGCCCCACGGCGAGATCGCCGCCGGGGACGAACGCGACGTGGACCGGGCGGTCCAAGCGGCCCAGGCGGCCTTTGCCGATCCGGCCTGGCGGCGGATGACGCCCTCCAAGCGCGGCCGGATCCTCTGGAGAATGGCGGAACTGATCGACCACAACCGCGACAACCTCGCGCTGCTGGAGACCCGCGACTCGGGGAAGACCCTGTTCGATTCGAGCAAGATCGAGATCCCGATGGTGGCGGAGATCTTCCGCTACTACGCCGGCTGGGCCAACAAGATCGAAGGCAGCGTGGTGCCGCTGCCCGGCGACGCCATGGGCCTGGTGCTGCGCGACCCGGTGGGAGTCTGCGGCATGATCACGCCCTGGAACTTCCCCATGCTGCTGGCGACCTGGAAAGTCGCGCCGGCGCTCGCGTGCGGCAACACCGTCGTGCTCAAGCCCAGCGAGCAGACCAGCTTGACCGCGCTGTGGATGGCCAAGCTCGGCGCCGAAGCCGGCCTGCCTCCCGGCGTGTTCAACGTGGTCACCGGGTCGGGCTCCAAGGTCGGAACTCCGCTGGTCCGCCATCCCGGCGTCGACAAGATCTCGTTCACGGGGAGCACCGAGATCGGCCGCCTGGTGCAGCGCGAGTCGGCCGCCACGCTCAAGCGCGTGACGCTCGAACTGGGCGGCAAGTCGCCCAACATCGTGTTCGCCGACGCCGACTTCAAGGCCGCGCTGCGCGGCGCGACCACCGGCATCTTCTACAACAAGGGCGAAGTGTGCGCGGCGGGTTCGCGCGTGCTGGTGCAGCGCGAGATCTACGCCGATTTCGTCGAGCAGCTCGCGGGCTATGCGGCCAAGACCAAGGTCGGGCCGGCCACCGCGGAAGGCGTGCGCATGGGGCCGGTGTGCAACGAGGCGCAGTACGAGTCGGTGCTCGACTCCATCGCGAAGGGCACGGCCGACGGCGCGCGCCTGGTGGCGGGCGGCCGCTCCTTGCGCGAAGCGCACGGCAAGGGCTACTTCATCGAAGCCACCGTGTTCGCCGACGTCGATCCGGACAGCACCCTGGCGCAAGAAGAGATTTTCGGCCCGGTGCTCGCCGTCACGCCCTTCGACGGTCCGGAGCAAGCGCTCGAGATCGCGCACAACTCGCGCTACGGCCTCGCCGCAGCGGTTTGGACGCGCGACGTCGGCAAGGCGCTGTCGATGGCGCGCGACCTGCGCGCCGGGACGATCTGGATCAACGCCTACAACCTCTACGATCCGGGGCTGCCCTTCGGCGGCTTCGGCGAGTCGGGGTTCGGTCGCGACCTGGGCCGCACGGCCATCGACGCCTACACCGAGTCCAAATCGGTGTGGGTCAACCTCGGCTGACCCCGCGCGTGCCGCCGCCCGAGATCGAAGCCATCCTCGCCGCGGCGCGGACCGTCGCCGTGGTGGGCTGGTCCGCGCGCGCCGAGCGGCCGAGCCACTGGATCGCTGCCTACCTCGCCGAAGCCGGCTACCGGGTGCACCGTGTGAACCCGGTCGAGGCGCCCGGTTCCGAGGCCTTGCCGGTCCTGGCGACGCTCGCCGAAATCGGCGCGGAGATCGACGTGGTCGACGTCTTCCGCGCGCCGCAGTTCGTCCCCGAAGTCGTGGCAGCCGCCTCCGCCGCCGGCGCCAAGGTGGTCTGGATGCAGCCCGGCGCCGAGAACGAAGCGGCCGCGGCGCGGGTGCGGGAACTCGGGATGACCGCCGTGGTCGGACGCTGCCTGTACGCCGACCACCGCGCTTGGAAGCCCTGACGGCTACTGGACGAATTCGACTTCCGGCGCCGCCGGCAGCAGCCCGGCCGCGTGCGCTTCGTGCAGAAACCGGGTCACGGCTTCGCGACCGTCTTCGCCGTAGTCGAGCGTGCGTTCGTTGACGTACATGGCGATGAACTCGTCGGCCTGCGCCAGGTCCAGGCCGCGGCCGAACTGCAGCGCGTAGCGCACGGCTTCGTCGCGGTGCTCCAGTCCCATGCGGATCGACTCGCGCAAGTAGCCCGAAACGCGCGGGATCAGCCCGCCCAGGTCGCGGCGGATCGCGTTGCCGCCGAGCGGCAAGGGCAGGCCGCCGGTACGCTCGCTCCACCACACGCCGAGATCCAGGATCAGCTCGAGCCCGAGGTCCTGGAAAGTCAGCTGGCCCTCGTGGATCAGCAGCCCGGCGTCGTATTCGCCGCGTGCCACCGCCTCGGGAATCTTGTCGAATTCGACGATTCCGTAGTCGTACGGACCGATCGCGAGCTGGGCGCCGAGGTGCGCGCTGGTCCATTCGCCGGGGATCGCCATGCGCAGGCCCTTGCCCTTGGCGAGCGCCGCGGGCGCCATTGCGGCGCGCGCGACGATCCGCGGGCCGTAGCCCTCGCCCATCGACGCCCCGTGGTTGAGCAGCGCGTAGTCCTCGGACAGGAACGCGTAGGCGTGGATCGAGAGCGCCGTGATCTCGTATTCCCGCTTGCGCGCGCGCCGGTTCAGCGTCTCGATGTCTTCGAGCCGGTGCTCGAACTTGAGTTCGCCGGTGTCGATCATGTCCTTGGCGAGCGCCCAGTGCATGAAAGCGTCGTCGGGGTCGGGGCTGTGCCCCAGAATCAGAGTGCGCGTGGCGGTTTCGGGCATGGGATCGGCCCCACAGGATAGCTCCAGGTGCGGCGGGCCGCTCGGCGGCGCCGCGCGCGCACCTATTCTTGACGGCGATGAGCGATGCCAAGACCGATCCGCGTGCGGGCATGACGCAAGCGTGCCTGGAGTCGCTGCACAGGCTCCCGAACGCGCCTGGCCTGGCGGTGCTGCGGGTCCGCCCCGCCGACGGCGGCGCGGTTCCGGCGTTCACCGCCGGGCAGCACGCGACCCTTGCCTTCGAAAGCGGCGGGGCGGTCGCCGTCCGCTACTACTCGATCGCATCCGCGCCGGAACAGCGCGTGGCCTTCGAGTTCTACGTGGTGAGAGTGGAGCAGAAGGGTGCGAGCAGCGCCGATCTTTTCGATTTCGAACCCGGCCACCCGCTGTGGTTCGGCGCCCCGGGCGGCGGCTTCATCCTGGCGCGCACCGATCGCGAGCATCTCGCGCTGGTGGCGACCGGCACCGGCCTCGCACCGTACGTCTCCATACTGCGCCATCTGCGCGCGGAAGCCGCGGCCGGCCGCCCCGTGCCGGCGGGCGTCAGCCTGTGGCACGGCGTGCGCCACGCCGCCGACCTCGGCTACCACGCCGAAATGACCGCCCTCCAGCGCGAAGCCCCGTTCCCGTTCCGGTACGTGCCGACGGTGAGCCGCCCGGCCGAGAGCCCGGGCTTCGACGCCGGAACGCACTCGCAGGGCCGCGTCGACCGCTTGCTGCTCCAGGTGCTCGGCGTCGAAGCCGCGGGCGCGCATCTGGCGCCTTCGATCGATGTCGCGGCGCTCATGCGACTGCTGCCGGCGGGACGCACCGGCGTCTTCCTGTGCGGCAACCCGAAGATGGTGCAGGCCTTCGAAGCGAGCGCCCGCGGCAGCGAATGGCACGAGCCACTGGTTTACGAGAAGTACTGGTAGCGGACCAATACGAGGGCGGCCTCGTGAGAAGCCGCCCTCGTCAGGTGGGTCGTTGAATAGAAAAGGCGGGAGAGGACCTAGACCCTGAGCAGGAAGTCTTCCAGGTCCTGGCGCAAGTCGGCGAGGCGGTAGTTCTCGTCGCAAAGCGCACGGTAGATGACGCGTTCGATCTCGGTGGGCGTGCGCGGGTTGAGTTCGCGCGGCCGCGGATAGCCGAGGTAGAAGGAGCGGTGCAAACGCCGCTCGTCGACCGAAAACAGCGAAGGATCGGTCCCCGCCAGGGGCCAGGGCGTCTCGTCGAAGGGCAGCGCGCCGCAGAGGATCTCGTACAGCAGGATCGCGAAGGACTGCGCGTCGCCCTTGCTGTCGCGGCGCAAGAAGGGGTTGTAGGCCGGCGTCGCGATGATCTCGTCGGCGCGCTCGGTCGACGAGGCGGGATCGATGACCACCACTTTCTCGCCTTCCGTGATCATCAGGTTCTCCGGCTTCACGTCGCCGTGGCAGCGCCAGATGCCCGCGTCGACCAGATTCTCGATCGTTCGCGCGGCCTCGACCACCCAGACGAGCTTGACGCCTCTTCCGGCGCGGATGCGCTCGCGCATCGTGCAGCCCGGAACGAAGTCGAGGACCAGCACGGGCCGGCCTTTCTCTTCGACCACGTCGTGCAGCCCGACCACGCCGGCCCGGTCGGCCGCGCGCAGGAGCTCCATTTCGCCGAGGAGGAGTTCGTCGACTTCGCGGGTGTCGAGGAGTTCGGCGCGGGCTCCGTCGTGCGGGTCGAGGAACAAGGCTTCGGCCGGAGCCTCGTCCGGGCTCACCCGGCCCGGGTCGCGTTCCTCCGTGACCTCGTCGAAACGCTTGAGGTAGCGACCTCCGCCGCTCTTGTCGCCGATCTTCAACGCGAAGCGGCGCCCCTCGCTGTCCGTGGCGAGGAAGACTTCGGCAAAGGCCCCACGTCCCAGGAAAGCCTGAACAACGTAGGGGCCGATTGCCTGACCGGCTGCGATTTGGATCATCCGGGGAATTCGAGTGTCCTGAGGACGTGTCTTCTTCGGCCGGTCCGCGCGCCGGACTGAAGCCCGCCCGGAGCTTGGCTCCGGAATGCGGTTTCCTGGCAGGTCCGGCTGCCTCCAGAGCCTATGATCGGATTCCCGCAGCGGCGCAGCCCCCGTCCGGCGCCCGCCTCGCCCAGGCCCTTCTCCGCTTCCCGATGCCCGCCCTGGCCCGACCTGCCCTCGATCCCGAGGCGGCTGCGAAGTTCCGCGCTGCCGGCGAAATTGCCCGCGAAGCCCGCACCCTCGGGGCCGGCCTGATCCAGCCCGGCGCACGGCTGCGCGACGTGATGGAAGCCGTCGAAGCCCACATCCGTGCCTGCGGGGCAAGGCCGGCTTTTCCGGCCCAGACCAGCCGCAACGAGATCGCCGCGCACTACTGCCCTTCGCCGCACGATCTCACCGAGTACCGCGCCGGCGATGTGGTCAAGATCGACGTCGGAGTCGAAGTCGACGGCTACATCGCCGACACGGCGCAGACGGTGCATCTGGGGACCGGCGGCGTCGGCGACAAGCTGGTCGCCGCATCCAAGGCCGCGCTCGAAGCCGCCATCGCGGTCGCCGGACCGGGCGTGCTGGTCCGCGAGCTGTCGGCCGCGATCGAACGCACCATCGACGCGCACGGCTTCCGTCCGGTCTACAACTTGACCGGCCATGGTCTCGACCGCTGGAAAGTGCACACGGCGCCGCAAGTTCCGCCGACCCCGGACCCGCACGACGCCACGGTGCTGGCGCCCGGGATGATGGTGGCGGTCGAACCCTTCGCGACCACGGGCAAGGGCCAGGTCTACGAAAAGGGCCGCGCCGAGGTCTTCATGATGCACCGCAACCCGCGCAAGCTGAAAGGCCTCGACCCCGGCGCCTGGGCGGTCATCGCCGGCATGCAAGGCCTGCCGTTCGCCCGCCGCACCTTCGAAGGCCGCGTGCCCGAACAATTGGTCGAAGCCACGATCGCCCGGCTCACGCGAATCGGCTGCCTGATCGCGTTTCCGCCGCTGGTCGACCCCGACCCTGCGGTGCGGATCAGCCAGCACGAGCACACGCTGATGGTGACCGAGAACGGCGTCGAAGCGATGACGGCCTGACGGCGAGAGAGCGCCGTTCCCGCGCTTGCCGCGGCGGAGCGCCGTTCAGGCGCTCGCGGTCGCGGCAGCAGCCAGGCGCCGCTCCGCAAAGCGGTCCGCGGCCGCCGCGGTGCTCAAGTCTTCGTCGAAGGCGATGGTGTAGATCTCGGTGAGGTTGGCGTAGATCTTGTCCATCATCTGCAACGCGCGGGCCTGGTCGTACTTGGTGCCGACTTCGTTGTAGACGTTGATCAGCCCGCCCGCGTTCACCACGAAGTCCGGCGCGTAGAGGATGCCGCGTTCCCGCAGCAATTCGCCGTGGCGGGGCTCGAGCAGCTGGTTGTTCGCGCAGCCGACCACCGCCTTGCAGCGCAGCCGCGGAATCGTCTCGCCGTTCAAGCTGCCGCCCAGCGCGCACGGCGCGAAGACGTCGCAGTCCGCGTCGTAGATGTCCTTGGGCGCGACCACGGTCGCGCCGGTGTCCGCCGCGAGTTCCGCCGCGGCTTCGGCGCGGATGTCGGCGACGATCAGCCGGCCGCCGGCCTTGTGGATCATGCGCGCGTATGCACTGCCCACCGAACCCGCGCCTTCGAGCGCGACGGTCAGCCCCTCGAGGTCCTCGCTGCCCAGCGCCACGGCCGCAGTCGCCTTGAGGCCGAGGAAGCAGCCGTGCGCCGTGTACGGCGAAGGGTTGCCGCTGCGCGCGGCCAGACCGGTCACGTGGTTGGTCCGACGCGCGACGATCTGCAGGTCCGCGGGCTTGGTGTTGACGTCTTCCGCCGTGATGTAGCGGCCGCCGAAGGACTCCACGAATTCGCCCATGGCGAGGAACAGGTCTTCCGACTTGGCGGCCGGGTCGGCGAGGATGACGGACTTGCCGCCGCCCAGGTCGAGACCGGCGCAAGCGGCCTTGTAGGTCATCCCTTTGGAGAGGCGCAGGACGTCGGTGAGGGCCTCGGCTTCGGAGCCGTAGTTCCACATCCGCATGCCGCCCAGAGCCGGGCCGAGCGTGGTGCTGTGGACCGCGATGATGGCGTGCAGCCCGCGCTCCGCATCGATGCAGCGCCTGACCTCCTCGTAACCGTCGATGGGGATGTCCGTGATTTCCAACATGCCTCTCTCGGGGGAGGAGAAGACGAGTCCCGACCACTGTATTATCGCGCAGCGCACAGCGACGGCAATCGAGGGCCCGGCGATTGGCCCTAACCCCCTGTGCCACAATGAGCTAGAACAAACAGATGCACGCTTCCACGGATCCCGTGTTCGTCGCGTGCTGGACCACAGGCCCCGATCCCGTCCGTGACGGGGTGTGGAAATTCGAAGCCAGGGCCTTCCCGGGCGAGAACGGCGCGGTGGACCTCGTTCCCGCGACCTGGCTGCAACCTTTCGCCGACCCGGCCGAAGCCGCCGCCATGGCGCCGGCGCTCCAGGACGCGGGCTGGCCGGTGGACGGCGACGGTCTGGCGGACTGGACGGAAGCCCTGCCCGCCTTGCTGGCCCCCCTCGCCGCACGCCCAGTGGTGCTGGCCGGCGACCGCGAATCGTTCCTCACCCGTTTCCGCCACCTCCAGCCCACGCTGGAAACGCCGGTCGTGCTCGATCTGGAAGGCCTCGCGGCCTTCTTGCATCCGGGCCGTGGCGGCCACGATATCGCGGAGCTTCACCGCCGCTTCGTCGGCGACCCGCTCCCGCCAGGTTTGCCGCCCGACGCGCTCGGCCTGCGCCGCCTGCTCGAGGGCATGGTGCGCGTCCACCGCGCCCGGCCGCTCGACCTGCGCCGCCTGTTCGCGCGCGCGTTCCAAGAGCTCGCGCCGCACTGCGGCGACGACGAAGAGAGCCTGCGCGAAGGCCTCGCGATGGTCGAACGCCTGCTCGACCTTCCGAGCCGTTTCTCCGCCGACCCCGAGCGCGGCCGGCTCGCGCCGCCGCTCGCCGACGGCGGGCTGCTCGAAGACCTCGAAGACTCCCCTCTCGACCCCGAGCGGCTGCTGCGCGATCTGGAACCGCGCTTCACGGCCGAGTACCGCGAGGGCTTCGGCAACGCCCCGGAGACCGAGACCCTGCTCGAAGAGGCGCAAGGACTTCCCGACGAGGACCACCGCATCCTCGAGGCCTATTTCGACGCGCTGCCCGGGATGTTCGCCGACGAGGGCGCGCCGCTCCAGCCCGAACGGCCCGGCCAGCGGGCGCTCGGCCACGCGGTGGAGCGCACGCTTGCCGAAGCCGGCATTCTGATCGCCGACGCGCCGACCGGGACCGGCAAGACGCTTGCGTACCTCGCGCCCCTCCTGCTGTGGTCGACGCGCTTCGGCGTGCGCACCGCCGTAAGCACCTACACCCGCGCGCTGCAGGAGCAGGCGTTCCTGCGCGAGGTGCCGCGCGCGGTCGAATTGCTGCGCCGCGCCGGCCTGCCGGCGGATCGCGAACCGCGCGTCAGCATGCTCAAGGGACGCGCCAACTACCTCTGCGGCCGCGCGATCTCCGACTCCGCCCCCGAAGCCGGAGAAGGCTCCGCGGCGGCGCGGGTCGCCTGGCTGCGGCTCGCGCTCCACTACTGCGAAGACCCGTTCGCCGACCTCGACGCCTTTCCCCTTCACCCGGGGCTGCCGTTCCCCAACGGCGCCAGCGCCGCGCGGGCCGCGGCGCGCCAGGTCGACGCCGTGCGCTCGGTCCCCGGCTGCTGCGAAGGCCAGGCGGCGCTGCGCTGCGGTGCCGGGGTGAGGCGGCTCCGCGCCGAGCGCGCGCACCTGATCGTGACCAACCACGCCTACGTGCTCGCGCAGCCCGACGACTTCCACCACCTGGTGTTCGACGAATCCGACCATTTGCACGAAGTCACCGTTTCGGCACGGTCCTTCGACGTGCCGCTCGACGACGTCAGCGCCTTGTCCTCGCGCTTGCTGCGCGGCCGCGGCCGCGACCGGGCGCCGCTCGAGCGGCTGGCGCGGCTCCTCGCACGCCTGGCGCCGGGAGACGCCGGTCCGCGCCTTCGCGAAGCGGCGGCCGCCGCCGGCGAAGGCGCCAGGCGACTGGATGCCACGGCCTTCGAAGTGGCGCGCGAACTGCGCGGATACCAGGCCTACCAGCGCGAAGCCGGCGACAAGCTCACGCGCGAGGAGAAGGCCTTCCTGCTCCACGACTGGCTGCGCAGCGGCCGTGGCGACAAGCTGCTCACCGCTCTGCAAGCGCTCAAGGAGGCCGTCGACCTCACCGACGGCGGCCTGCGCACCGTACTCGAGGAGCTCGGCGACGTCCCCTACCGCGATGCGCGCAAGATCCGCTGGAGCCTGCGCCGGCCGCTCGAGGCGCTCGCGCACTGGCGCGAAGGTCTGGAGCGCTGGCTCGGCGGTGAAGAAGGCAACGCCGATTTCAGCGAGGACTTCCATTTCGACGCGGTGTTCGAAGGCCGCAAGCAGCCCATGCTGACCCTCAAGTGGCTGCTGCCGCACGTCTGGCTCGGCGGCACCTACTTTCCTTCGTTGAAGTCGGCGGCGATGGTCAGCGCGACGGCGCGGCTGCGCGGCGGATTCAAGGCCATGAAGGGCTATCTCGGTCTGGATCTGCTCGCCGAGGACACGCTCGAGCGGCCGGGCCGCGAAGTCGCCGAATTCGCAGCTCCGCCGACGTTCGACTCGAGCGCGGCGCTGGTCTGCGTGCCGCAGGACTCGCCGCCGTACGCGCAGTTCGGGGCCGGGCTCGAGACCTGGAGCCAGTATCTGGAGGACTTCCTCCTGTTCCTCGCCGAGCGCACGCGCGGCCGGATCCTGGCGTTGTTCACCAACCGCTTCGTCCTGCGCAGGGTCGCCGAGCGCCTGCAAGCGCCGTTCGCCGGCCGCGGCATTCCGCTCTACTGGCAAGGCATGCCGGGGATCGGCAAGGAGGAGCTCGCGGCGCGCTTCCGCAGCCGGGTCGACAGCGTGCTGCTGGGGCTCGACACGTTCTGGTACGGCGTCGACTTTCCCGGCGAGACCTGCGAATACGTGGTGGTCACCAAGCTCCCCTACGGAGTTCTCGACGACTACCATTTCGCCCAGCGCGCGCGCATGGGCGAGGGTCCGCACCGCTCGCGCGTGTACATGCCGCGCGCGCTTGCGATGTTCCGCCAGGGCTGCGGACGCCTGCTGCGCAGCGAACACGACCGCGGCGCCGTGATCGTCCTGGACCGGCGCGCGCTCGAAGGCCGCCACGGCGCTTTCCTCAAGGAGCTGCCCGGCGGAATCGAGGACTTCGAGACGGCCGAGATCCTCGCCGCCGACTCCGACACCTGCCTGCAGGCGGTCTTCGGGCACATGTACCTGACCGAGTCGATCCGCCGGCGCGGACTTGCGGCGGACTTCGCCGCCTGGCGCGCCTCGCCGCAGACGGGCTGAGGCGCCTCGCTGGGTACACTTGGACCGTGGACCACGCCGGCGGAAGGGACAACGACCGAAGCATGCGGCGCGGCGCCAGCTGGCTGGCCGCGGCGTTCGCCTTGCTGGCCATGACCGGCTGCGGCGACCGCGAGCCGGCCACAGCGAGCGGCTCCGGGGCGGCGGCTCCGGTCCTGCAAGGGCCGTTGTTCGCCACGCCGCCCAACGTCCTGATGATTTCGCTCGATACGACGCGGGCCGATCGGCTGGGCGCGTACGGGAATGCGCGCGGCCTGACCCCGAACCTCGACGCGCTCGCCGCTCGCGCGGCGCTCTTCGAGGACTGCATGACCGCGAGCACCCTGACCGGTCCCAGCCACCGGAGCCTGTTCACCGGCCAGTACGTCGAGCGCCACGGCCTGCCTGGCAACGCCACGACCGGCAAACTGGACTACTCCCTGGCGAGCCTCCTCAAGGCGCGCGGCTACGCGACGGCGAGCTTCGTCGGCGGCGGCTCGTTGTTTCGCGGTTCGGGACTCGATCTCGGTTTCGACACCTACTGGCAGTGGGCGAACCTGGTCGTCCTCGAACCAGGCCAGAAGTTCCCCGCCCCCGGCGAGGCCTCGGCGGCGCGCACGGCAAAGGGAATGATCAAGGTTTCGGTGGACAAGGCGCTGGGCTGGCTCGACGGGACCTGGAAGGCGGAGGCCGCCGACCAGCCGTTCTTCGTGTTCGTGCACGGCTACGACCCGCACTGCCCTTACGCGCCGGGCCACGAGGCCCGCGGCGCGCTCTCTTCGTGGCACCAGGACCCGCTTGGGCTCGACGGCTTGTGCGGGCCGGAGCAGTTCAGCCCGTTGTTCCGGTCCGGCGAGCTCGACGCCGACGGCCTGCGCTACGTCAACGACCTCTACGACGAACTGATCGTCGCGGCCGACCACGAAATCGGCAGGTTGATCGCCGGACTCGAAGAACGCGGCCTGGCGGACGACACGCTGGTGGTCTTCTCGAGCGACCACGGCGAGTGCCTTGGCGAGCACCAGCGCGTCGGCCACGGGAGGATCCTGCCGGAAGAGACGCGGATCCCCTTGCTGCTCGCGTTTCCCGACGGCCGCTTCGCCGGCCGCTACGCCGCGCCCGTCGCGTCGGTCGACGTGCTGCCGACGCTGCTCGATGCGCTCGGCGGGGAAGCGCCGGCGGCATCGCAGGGGCGGAGCCTGCTGCCCGTGCTCGGCGGTGCGCTGCCGCCGCGGGAAGCTGGCATGCGCGTGGTCCGGTCGGGGCGGCGCTCCGGCGCGCTGATCGACGAACGCTGGCTGGTCCTGGTGGACCACGGCGAGAAGAACCAGGTGCCGCCGACGCTCTTCGACTTTCCGGCCGATCCGGAACTCGAGCACAATCTGGCCGGCACGCCGGAAGGCCGCGAGGCTCTCGGCGGACTGCTCGCGCGCTACCGCGCTTGGATGGAGGCCGCGCAGACCGGGGTGGCGGCGGAGCAGGGCCCACTCGATCCCGGGGTGGCCGCCGACCTCGGAGCTCTCGGCTACGTGGAAGGCGACGACGGCAAGTGAAGGGCGCGTTCCTCACGGCGGTCGCCCTCGCCGCACTCGCAGCGTGCGGCGGCGGAGACGGCGAAGCCCGCTGGAACCTGGTCGTGGTCTCGCTGGACACCACGCGCGCCGATCGCCTGGGCTGCTACGGCAACCCCCGCGACGTGACCCCGGAGATCGACGCCTTCGCCGCCGAAGCGGCACGCTTCGCGGACTGCCGCGCCGCGAGCACGCTGACCGGGCCAAGCCACCGCAGCTTGTTCACGAGCCACCACGTCACGCGGCACGGCATCCTCAAGAACGGTCACCCTTCGCGCTCGCCCTACACGCTCGCCGGACTGCTGCGCGCGGCAGGCTGGCGGACCGCAGGCTTTGTCGGCGGCGGGCCGATGACCGGCAAGTTCGGTCTTTCGCAGGGCTTCGACCGCTGGGTCGAGAGTTCCGCGATCACCGAAGCCCACGAAGGCCATCTGGAGCGCTCGCTCGGCCCCGGTCTCGAATGGATCGACGCGCAGGACGGCAAGCCCTTCTTCTTGTTCCTGCACGGATTCGACCCGCACTGTCCCTACACGCCGCCCGCGGAGGTCCGCGGCCTCTGGAGCGGCGCGTACGCCGGCACGCTGGACCCGAGCGGTCGGTGCGGGCAAGAGGGTTTCGGCGAACTGCAGGCGAGCGGCGCCGTCGGTACGGAAGAAATCGGCTTCTTGCGCGACCTCTACGACGAGGAGTTGCACAGCGCCGATGCGGCCTTCGGACGCTTGCTTGCAGGTCTCCGCGAGCGCGGGCTGCTGGAGCGCACCGTGGTGGTGTTCGTCAGCGACCACGGCGAAAGCCTCGGCGAGCATGCCTGGATCGGGCACGGACGGTCTTCCGAACTCGAGCTACGCGTGCCACTGATCGTGCGTTTCCCCGGCGGCGCCTGGAGCGGAGTGCGGAAAGATCCGGTGATGGGAGTCGACCTGGCCCCCACGCTGCTCGCGGCCTTGGGCGTGGCCGCCCCTCCCGGAATGCAAGGTCGCGACTTGATGCCGAGCGTGCGCGGCGAAACCGAGCTGCCGGCCGACCGCATTCGGTTCTCGCGCACCGGCAACCACTTCGCCTTCTTGTTCGACGGCCGCTGGAAACTGGTCTACCTGCAAGAACGGGAGCGGCGCATGTACCGCGAGCTCTACGACCTGCACGAGGATCCCGGCGAGACCCGCAACTTGTTCCTCGAAGGCGGCGAGGAAGGCCGCGGCCGGACCAGCGAACTCCTGGACCGCGCCCGCGCCTGGCTGGCGAGCCAGGCGGCCGAGGATTCCGCGTTCGCTGCGACCATCCTCGCGGTGAAGATCGACGAGGCCGATCGCGCCGGACTGGCGGTGCTCGGCTACGCCGACGACGAGATCGCCGGCGGTCAGGAAAGCGGGCAGGAACAGGACGGCGACCGGTGAACCTGCGCACACGGGTGTGGGTCGCCCTGCTCGCCGCCGCCGCCGGCTGTGGCGACGACGCCGCCACCGCGAAAGGCCCGCACGTGTTCTTGATCAGCCTGGACACTTGCCGCGCCGACCGCCTGGGCTGCTACGGCAACGAGCGCGGACTCACGCCCGAGCTCGACGCGCTGGCAGCCGAGAGCCTGGTCTTCACGGACTGCTGGGCGAACAGCACCAACACCGGCCCGAGCCACCGCTCGATCTTGAGCGGCCAGTACGTGCACCGCCACGGCATGTTCGAGCCGTTCCGCATCGAGATGCCCGACGGCATGGCGCAGCTCCTGCACGATGCCGGCTATGCCTCGGTCGCCGTGACGGGCGGCGGCTACCTGCGCAACCGCTACGGCTTCGACCACGGCTTCGACACTTTTCTCGAACCTTCCGGCACGCCGTTCATCCGCGGCCTCGCGGAGATCGAAGCCGTGGCCGCGGCGCTGTTGCAGGACGTGCCCGGCCGGCCGCTGTTCTTCTTGCTGCACGGCTACGACCCGCACTGCCCCTACTGGCCGCCCGAGCCCTTCCGCGGCCGCTATTCCGGCTGGTACGACGGCGCGCTCGACGCGCGCGAGCTCTGCGGTCGCAAAGACTTCAACGCCTTGATCGAAGCCGGCGAGTTCGGCGCCGACGAGCGCCGCTACCTCAACGACCTCTACGACGCCGGCGTCGCCTCGGGCGACGCGGCGATCGGACGCTTCCTCGGCCTGTTGCGGGAAAAAGGCCTCTACGAAGAATCGCTGATCATCGTCACCAGCGACCACGGTGAAAACCTTGGCGAACACGACTGGGTCGGCCACCACGGCATGTGGGAAGAACAGCTACGCGTCCCGCTGATCGTCAAGCTGCCGGGAGCCGCGCGCACCGGCGCCGTGCGCGAACCGGTCGAATTGGTCGACGTCCTCCCCACCGTGTTCCGTCAGGTGGGCACAGCCGTCCCCGCCGGCGTGCAAGGCCGCGACCTGCTCGCCGTGGACCTCGCGAGCACGCGGCCGCCGCGGCGGCTCGCCAAGGTGTCGGGATTGGAGGCGGTGCGGGTCGGGAAGTGGAAACTGCACTTCCGGCGCAGCAAGGGCGAAATCGTCGACCGCGCGCTCTTCGACCTCGAAGCCGATCCCGGCGAATTGCAGGACCTCCATCCCACCGTCGAAGGCCGCGCGCGCTTCGACGCGCTCCTGGCCGACTATCAGGAGTGGCGCGACGCCACCCGCGCCGCAGATCAGCGACATCGCGGCCGACGGCTGCCCGAGAATCCGCTTACTGCGGAAGAGGCTGCCGGGCTCGCCGCAACGGGCTATGCCGACCTGCACGGCGACAAGAACGACGACGGCGGCCGCTGACGGCGCGGCCGTTATCCTGCGCCGACATGGTGCTTCCCGCCGAAGGCTTCCTGAGGCTCGGCCACAGCTTCCTGCACTGGGAAGGCGAGGACCGCCCCGAACCTGGCGACCGCGTGGTCGACCTCGGTCCGGCACGCACGCGTCTCGAGGCGTGGTTCGCGGCGGGCGGCCGGCTCGGCGTCCAGGCAATCAGCCCGCTCGCCGAACATCCGCTGGAAAAGTTGCGCGACCACGCACTGGTCGCCGGCGGGCCGGCCGCCGCCTTGCCGGGCCTGTGCGCGCTTGCCTACGGCTTTGGCCGCGTCGTGCTCGCGCTCCCGCCCGAGGACCGTGAGGCTTTCGCTGCGTGCGTGCGCGCCAGCCGGCCCGTGGGCGAGGCCCTGGTGGTCGATTCCCTCGTCGATGCGCCGCCGCGTCCACCGCACCACCGCGCCTTGCTCGGCTGCGCGGGCATCGCACCACGGCCCGAAACGATCGAGACCTTGCGCCGGCTCCTGCGCCCCGACGGCCAGCTCGTGCTGTTCGGCCTGCCGGCAGCCGAAGTCCGCGGCGTGTTCGAGAAACTGGCCCACGACGGCCTGTCGCTGCGCGGCAGTGGTTTCCACGGCGACCTGGCCTATCTCGCCGGCCTGCAAGAACACCCCACTGTGCTGCCCGCTTGAACCGCGGCAAGCCAGCGCCACCATGTCCACGCCCAATGTTCCCGACCCCATGCGCGCGGCCGTCACCGCGGTCTTCGACGACTGGGCCCGCCGCGGCCGCGGCGAAGGCATGGAGGAACCGCACCGCGACGTGGTGCTGCAGATGCTCGACCGCGCCGGCATCCAGGAGGACCACCAAGTGCTCGACGTCGGTTGCGGCGCTGGCTGGACGGTGCGGTTGATCGCCGGCATGGCCCATCGCGGCCGCGCATTCGGCGTGGATGCGAGCGAGGCGATGATCGAACGCGCGCGCAGCCACCGCAATCCGGCGCACGTGGCGTTCACGGCCGCTCCGGCCGAACAGCTTCCCTACGCGGACGCGAGCCTCGACCGCGTGGTGAGCATGGAATCGATCTACTACTGGAGCGACATTCCCGCCGGCCTGCGCGAAGTGTGGCGCGTGCTCCGCCCCGGCGGAAGCTGGCTGTGTGCGTTCGAATATTTCGCCGAGAACCCCTACACGGAACGCTGGGCGGCCGACCTGGGGCTCGATCTGCGCCGCCATTCGGCTGCCGAGTACGAATCGATGTGCCGCGACGTCGGCTTCGACGAGGTGTCCAGCGAACGGCTCGTCGACCGGCGGGCGCCCAAGTCACAGAACGAGTTCCAGGCGGACGAGTACTTCATCGACTACCCCGACTACCTGAAGTACCGGGCCACCGGCGCGCTGCTGGTGCGCGGCCGGCGGCCCGGAGCGGTCTAGTTGCCGAAGTTGATCGCGGTGGTCGAGTAGCCTTCGTAGTAGGCGTAGCTCTCGAGCGCGCCGTGGAAATCGCCGGCCGAGTAGAACTCGGCCCACCAGTCGAACACCGCGCGACCGCCGTACACGAGATCGCCGTCGAGCGGCCGCAGGGTGAAGCCGAAATCGACGTCGGTCCAGCCGAGGCCGTCGAGGTACCAGCGGCCGCCGCCCCAGAAGTCGAACTCGCCGTAAGCGTGGCTGTACGGCTCGGGGAAGTAGTCGCCGGTCTGGCCGTCGAGCCAGGCGAGATCGAAGTATTCGCGGCCGAGGAGCGCGTTGTCCCACGGATCGAAGAGCACGAAGTCGACCAAGCCGTCGAATTGGACCGCGTACTTGCCCTGCCCGAGCGGATGCAGGACGACGGCGACCTGGGAAATCTCGTCGCGGAAGGGCCAGCCCCAAGCGTCGTAGGCGAGTCCGTCCATGTCCGCGTGCCAGTCGGCGACCGGGGGCGGCGGAACTTGGTGGCGGTAGCCGTCGCCGTGGCCCGGCGCACACTGCGAAGCGAGAAGGACGGGCGCGAGAAGGGCGAGGCCCAAGGCACCCTTGGAGGGCGTGTTCCAGTTCATCACCCCGAACCTACGCCGGTTCGTGCATGCACCCGGCCGGCGAAGGCCGCCGCAGCCGGCGACATGTCACCGTTTCGAGCGGCGGCTCTCGACCTCGGCCCGCAAACGGTCCAGGTGCTCCCGGACGCGCGCTTCCCAGCCACGCCCGCTCGGCTCGTAGAAGCGCCGTCCCGCCAGTCGTTCCGGCAGGCACTCCATCTCCGAGACGGCGTGTTCCTGGTCGTGCGCGTGCTGGTAGTCCTTGCCGTAGCCGAGGTTCTTCATCAGCGCCGTCGACGCGTTGCGCAGATGCAGCGGCACCGGTTCGGCGTAACCCCGCGCGACCAGGTCCTGGACTTCGCCGAACGCCCGGTACACGGCATCGGACTTGGGCGCGACCGCCAGGTAGACCGCCAGCTCGGCGAGCGCCAATTCGCCTTCCGGACTGCCGAGGAAATGGAAGGCGTCGCGCGCGGCCATCGCCATGCGCAAGGCGTTCGGATCGGCGAGGCCGACGTCTTCGGACGCGATGCGCACGAGCCGGCGCGCCAGGTACAGCGGCTCTTCGCCGCCGCGCAGCATCCGCACCAGCCAGTAGAGGGCGGCGTCCGGGTCGCTGCTGCGGATCGACTTGTGGAGCGCGCTGACCAGGTCGTAGTGCTGCTCGCCGGACTTATCGTAGAGCAGCGCGCGGCCTTGGAAGACCGCCTCCAGCGATGCGTCGCCGATGGCGTCGCCGACGTCGTGCTGACGGGCCGCCGTCTCGAGCGCGACCAGCGCCCGCCGCGCGTCGCCGCTGGCATAACGCGCGAGCGCCTCCAACTGCCCGGGGGTGGCGGTGAGCCGGCGTGCGCCGAGGCCGCGCTGCACGTCGGCCAGCGCGCGTTCGAGCAGGCCGATCAGGTGTTCCTCGCGCAACGGCTTCAGAACGTGCACCGACAGCCTCGAGAGCAGCGGTCCCACCACTTCGAAGGAAGGATTCTCGGTGGTCGCGCCGATCAGCACCACGTCGCCGCGCTCGACGAAGGGCAGGAAGGCGTCCTGCTGCGCCTTGTTGAACCGGTGGATCTCGTCGACGAACAGCAGGGTTCGGCGGCCGCCGTGGCGGCGCAGCCGCTCGGCTTCGAGCATCGCCGCGCGCACGTCCTTGATTCCCGCCAGCACCGCCGAGAAAGGCCGGAATTCGAGATCGGAGCCCCGCGCGAGCAACAGCGCGAGCGTGGTCTTGCCGGTGCCGGGCGGCCCCCAGAACACCATCGACCCGAAGTCGCCGGCCTCGACCGCGCGGCGCAGCGGCGCGCCGGGTCCGACCAGGTGGTCCTGGCCGAGCAGTTCCTCCAGCGATGCCGGCCGCAAGCGCTCGGCGAGCGGCGCGTCGCTCGCAGGGTTGCGGCGGAGGTCCGCGGCGGGGGTTCCCAGCGCCGCGGAATCGTCGAACAGGCCGCCGTTCAAGCGAGATCTCCGCCGAGCGCCCAGGTCAGCACCGCGGCGGCAGTCGCCACGTTCAAGGACTCCACTCCTCTTTGCAGGGGAATGCCGAGCGTGCGCGCGCTGGCGGCCCGGAGCAGGGCGGGCACGCCGCCGCCCTCCTCGCCCAGCACCAGCGCCACCGCGCTCTCGCGCCGCAGGCCGCGCAGATCTTCGCCATCCGCCGCCGTGCTCCACAGCGCCACGCCTGCGCGCGCGCAGCCGGCGATCAATTCCTCGATCCCGACCCGGTCGGCGACCGGCACGCGAAAAGTCGTTCCGCTCGCGCCGCGCAACGCGCGCGCGTGCCAGGCCGAAGCGCCGCCGTGCAAGGTTACCAAGCCGCTGGCGCCGAGGCCCGCCGCGACCCTGGCGATGGCTCCGACGTTGCCGGGTTCCTGCACGCCGGCGGCGACCAGGACCAGACCGGCGTCCTGCGCCGTCCGATCCAGCAGCGTGTCGAGGTCGCCAAGCGGCCGCGGCCCGAAAGCGAGCAGGCCGCGCTGGCTGTCGAGATCGCTCACTGCGTCGAGCAGCGATTCCGGACACGGCACGGTTTCGATGCCTCGCGCACGGGCCAGTTCGAGCAGGCCGTCGTGCGCATCCGGGGGCAGATCATCGCCGTGCAGCAACCAGTCGACCTTCGCCCCTGCCGCAAGGGCTTCGACGAGCAGGTGCGGGCCTTCGAGCAACAAGTGCTCATGGTCGCGGCCCGCGCGCACCGCCCGCACGGCCTTGAGACGCGGGTTGCGAGCGGACTGGACCGGCTGCGCTTCCATTCGGAGCCATTCTAGGCGCCGTCCACACCCTAGAATCCTTCCGATGCCCGCCGCCGCCGCCCCCGAAGGACTGGTCACACGCGTCGACGCGCGACAGTGCGAGGTGTGCTTCGACGGGAAAACGGCGCCAGCACAGCTGCGCGGGCGGCTTTTCGAAGCCGAAAGCATCGACCGCTCGCCGGTGGCCGTTGGCGACCGCGTGCGCCTGACCGACGAGGACGGCGAGCTCGCGATCGACGAAGTCCTGCCGCGGCGCAACGTGTTCGCCCGCCGGGCCTCCGGCGAAGAAGTGCGGCGTCAATTGCTCGCCGCCAACGTCGACCAGGTGGTCCTGGTCTGCTCGTTCGGCAATCCGCCGTTCTCCAGCGTCACCGCCGACCGCATCCTCGTCTCGGCGAGTTTCCTCGGCGTGCCGGCGCGCCTGATCCTCAACAAGATCGACAGGGACGCGCGTGGCCATCTGGAGGACGTGCGCCGCACCTACGAACTGGCCGGCTATCCGGTCCTCGCCACTTCGGCCGAGACCGGCGAAGGCGTCGAGGCCTTCGGCGATCTCCTGCGCGGCAGGACGAGCGTCCTCTACGGCCTGTCCGGAGTCGGCAAGTCGAGCTTGCTCAATTGCATCGAGGACGGCCTCGGGATCCGCACGCGCCAGGTCTCTAAGTCGCTGAATTCGGGCCGACACACCACGACCTATGCCCGGATGTACTTCTTGAAAGCCGGCGGCGCCGTGATCGACACGCCGGGCGTGCGGGTGTTCCGCCCCTTCGGCATCCCGCCGTACGAGTTGCGTCTGCACTTCGCCGAGTTCGTGCCGCTCGGAAAGCTGTGCCGCTTTCCTTCCTGCCAGCACCGCGACGAACCCGGCTGCGCGGTGCTGGCCGCGCTCGCGAACGGCGCGCTCGCCGCGAGCCGCCACCGCTCGTACCTGGAGATCCTCGAAGAACTCGAAAGGGTCTACGGCGGCTCGGGCCGCAACGAAGACGACGCCGTGGTCTGAACGCGGTCAGCCGGCGAACGCGATCTCGCGCGGCAGCTGCTCGCCCGCCAATTCGACCACGCGCTCGATCACTTGGCCGAGGATCGCGTCGGGCGTGCTCGCGCCGGCGGTGAACGCCACGACCACCGGGCCCTCTGCAGGCAGCCAGCCGCCGATCTCGAGGATCTCGCCGCTGTCGCGGTCGCGGTGCCAAAGCCGCTCGTCCTCGATCGACTCGGGACCTTCGATGTGGAAGGTCGGCACGTTGCGGCCGTCGCCGACCCGCGCCAGGTTCTTGGTGTTGGAGCTGTCGAAGCCGCCGACCACCAGAAACAGGTCCGGATCGTCGACCACGACCGAGGTCGCCGCATCCTGGTTCTCCTGGGTCGCGCCGCAGATCGTGTCGAAGTCGCGGAACAACTGCTCCATGGAGTCTTCGCCGTCGCGCACGACCAGCGCCTGCCGGAGCCGCGCCGCGACCGCGCGCGATTCGCTGGCCAGCATGGTGGTCTGGTTGATGAGACCGATGCGCCGCAAGTGCTCGGCCGGCTCGAAGTTTTCGGCCACCGCGCAGGAGTTGAGCCCGGCACGCAGGCATTCCGCGTCGAGCCCGCCCTCGAGGTAGCGCGCGAGCGTTTCGGTTTCTTCCAGGTCGTGGACGACCACGAACTGGCCGTTGTGGTGGCGCACCAGCGAACACGTCGCTCGCGTCTCGTCGTGGCCGACCGTGCCATGGATGATGATGGTGAAGCCTTCCCGGATGTACTTGAGCGCGCGTTTGTGCGGCTTGATGACCCAGGGGCAGGTCGTGTCGACGATCTCGACTTGCCGCTCGCGCAGCAGCTGCATTTCCTCGACCTCGGCCGAGAAGGCCGGCACGATCACGACGTCCTGCGGGCCGAGCCGGTCGAGGGCGCCGGCCCGGGACAACGGCCCCTTGAGAAAGCCGATGCCGATGGCGTCCATGTCCGAGTTGACGCGAGGGTTGTGGATGATCGAGTTGAGCAGCCAGAGCGGCCGGCCGGGAAAAGACTCGCGGGCGTCCTGGACCATGGCAAGGGCACGGTCCACGCCCCAGCAGAAGCCGAACTTGGCGGGCAGCAACAAACGCAGCCGGCCGAGCTGCAGGCTGCCGGCGGCGCGCAGGCCGTCGACCAGCGCCGATCGGTAGCTGTAGCGGGCCTCCGGGTCTTCGTAGCTTTCACTCATTGCAGTGCGGGAGCGGCGCGGCGGGCGCGCAGCAGCCCTACAAGATAGGAAGACCCGGTCACCAGGAGCACTTCCGGTCCCGGCGGCAGTTCAGGACGGGCGAGCGGCTGGGCTCCGAAGGCGGCGGCCACCGCCAAGGGATCGGCCGACAAGGGGTGGTCGCCGGCGTGGCACGCGAACCAGGCTTCGCCCGCCTGGGGCGGACCGATGGCGGCGCGCACGGCCGCGAGGTCCTTGTCGGCCCGCAATCCCATGACGATTCCACGGCGCGCCTGCGGCCAGGCCCGGCGGAAAGCGCCGAGCACGGCGGCGATCGATGCCGGTGTGTGGGCGACGTCGAAAACCACGGGCCGGCCGTCCTCCGTGGTCCCGAGCTCCCACCGCCCGGGAAGCCGAAGCGCGCCGGCCGGCAAGGTGTCCAGGGCCTTCGCGGCAACGACGCACGCGTCGTGACCGTGCGCGCCGAGATCGGCGAGCATCGCTCGAGCGAGCGCGAAATCCCGGCGCGAGTGGGCCTGCGGCTGGGGCAGGTCGGCGCGGCCGGGTGCCGCGTCGGGCAATTCCAGCAGCTCGCCGCCGAGTTCGCGCGCGCGCGCCAGAAG
>DASWJW010000130.1:0-13154 GCA_036396955.1 Planctomycetota bacterium | reverse complement strand
GTGCCGGAACGCTTTCCCGATACGGCGGTGATGGACCTCGACGGCCCGGTGACGGCGATCATCGGCTCGATCATCCGTGGCAGGAAGGTGATCATCCCGCAAGGCAAGGACATCATCAAAGGCGGCGACAAGCTGCTCGTGTTCTGCAAGCGCGAGGACGAGAACCAGGTGCGGTCCTTCTTCCAGAACCCGACGCGCCGGCCGGGATAGCGCTGGATGCGTATCGCCCTCGTTCTCGAGGTGATCGGCGAACTGCTGCGGCTGTTCGCTCTGGCGTTCCTGGCCCCCCTTTCGCTCGCGCTCTACGACGGCGAGACCGAAGTCGCCGGACATTTCGCGATCGCGCTCGCCGCGACCTACTTGTGCGGACGGCTGGCCGGAAGTTCGGCGAACAGCGACGGCACCAGCAGTTTCCGGCGCAGCGAAGCCTTGTCCGTGGTGGCGGGGACCTGGCTGGCCGTGGGCGCGTTCGCTTCGATCCCCTATCTCTTCGCCGGCATCTCGCCGGTCGACTCCTTTTTCGAGTCGATTTCCGGCTTCACCACGACCGGCGCGACGATCTTGACCGATTTTTCGGCCTACGGCCGCGCGTTCTACTTGTGGCGTTCGATGACCCAGTGGTTCGGCGGCATGGGCGTCATCGCGCTGTTCGTGGTCGTCCTCCCGCGCCTGGGGATCGCTGGCCGGCAGCTGTTCTTCGCCGAGGCGTCCCGCGCTCCGAGCGAAGCGGTCAGCCCGCAGGTCCGTGTGGCTGCGCGGCGTTTGTGGCTGCTGTACACGGCCCTGACGCTCTTGCAGGTCCTGCTGCTCTTCCAGGTGGCCGGAATGAAGATCTACGACGCGATCTGCCACTCGATGACGACCATGGCCACCGGAGGCTTCTCGCCGAACCCCGAATCGGTCGGCGGCTATCACAATCCGGCCGCCGAATGGATCTTCGTGCTCTTCATGTTGATCGGCGGCACCAGCTTCCCGCTGCTCTGGCGGGCTCTCACGCGCCGGCCCTTGGCGTTGTTCCGCGACGGCGAGTTTCTCTTCTACATCGGAGTCGCGGCGGCCGGCGCGCTGGGCGTGGCGCTGCTCCAGGAAGGACCGGTGTTCCTGGATCGCTTGCGGACCGGCGCCTTCCAGTCGGCGAGCCTGATCTCGAGCACAGGCAGCGCGAGTACCGACTACAACCTCTGGGGCGACGCCTCGCGAGTCGTTCTGGTCATGGTGATGCTGGTCGGGGGCTGCGCCGGATCGGCCTCGGGCGGGCCCAAGGCGGTACGGATCCTGCTGGTCCTCAAGTACCTCCGACGGGAGATCACGAGTGTGCTCCACCCGCGGGCGGTGATCCCGCTCCGCTACAAAGGCAGCGCGATCCCCAACAAGATCCTGCGCGCGGTATTCACGCTGGTGATGCTCTACCTGTTGCTGTACGTGTTCATCGGCCTGACCGTCGTCCTGCTTGGCGCGGACATGGTGACCGGATTCTCCGCGGCTCTCGCCTGCGTCGGCAACATCGGCCCGGGCTTCGGTCCGGCCGGCCCCATGGGCAATTTCGCCGGCTTCCCGACCGCCAGCAAGATCGTGCTCACGCTCGGAATGTGGATCGGACGGCTTGAAGTGGTAACCGTCCTCGCGCTTCTCCATCCCGACGTTTGGCGGCGCCTGCGCTGGCGTGAGTAGTCTGAGCGGCCGCGTCCGGCCTAACATGATCCGATGAGCGCTCAGAAGTCCCGCGCACGACTGCCCGTGATCGGCTGGCGCGAATGGATCGCCCTGCCGCGCCTCGGCGTCGGCGCCGTCAAGGCCAAGGTCGACACTGGCGCCCGTTCCAGTTCGCTGCACGCCTGGGATCTGGAGACCTTCCGCCGCCGGGGAGTCGAGATGGTCCGCTTCTCGATCCATCCGCTGCAGCGCGACTCGCGGACCGAGATCGTCTGCGAAACCGCGATCCACGACGAGCGCCTCGTCCGCTCATCCTCCGGGCAGTCGGAACGGCGGATCGTGGTGATCACCGAGGTCGAGCTGCTGGGGCTCCGCTGGCCGGTCGAATTGAACCTCGCCCGGCGCGATTCCATGGGATTCCGCATGCTGCTCGGCAGGCAGGCGATCCGTGGCCGATTCGTTGTGGACAGCGGCCGGTCCTTTTATAGCGGAGAACCGCAACTCGGCGATTCCTAGAACCTTTTCCACCAATGAAAATCGCCATCCTCTCCCGCAAAGGTTCGCTCTACTCCACCTCCCGGCTCGTGGATGCTGCCAAGCGGCGCGGTCACAAAGTCGAAGTCGTCGACTACCTGCGCTGCTACATGGACATCGCCAGCCGCGACCCGCGAATCCGCTACCAAGGGCACAACCTGTCGGGTTTCGATGCGGTCATTCCGCGCATCGGTGCGTCGCAGACTTTCTACGGCACCGCTGTCGTGCGCCAATTCGAGATGATGGGAGTGTTTTCGGTGAACGAATCCCAGGCCATCACGCGTTCGCGCGACAAGTTGCGCTGCCTGCAGCTGCTGGCGCGCTCGGGGATCGGCATGCCGGTGACCGGCTTCGCCAACTCGACCAAGGACATCGACGGCTTGATCGACATCGTGGGCGGCGCCCCGCTGGTGATCAAGCTGCTGGAGGGCACGCAGGGCATCGGCGTGGTCCTGGCGGAAACGCGCAAGGCGGCCGAGTCGGTGATCGAGGCTTTCCGGGGCCTGGACGCGAACATCCTCGTGCAGGAATTCATCGCGGAGGCCGCGGGTTGCGACATCCGCGCTTTCGTGGTCGGCAACCGTGTGGTCGCGTCGATGATGCGCAAGGCCGCGGACGGAGAATTCCGCTCCAACCTCCACCGCGGCGGATCGGCCTCCAAGGTCAAGTTGAGCCCCGAAGAGCGCAGGACCGCGATCGCCGCCGCCAAGTGCATGGGCTTGCGGATCGCCGGCGTGGACATCCTCCGCTCCGACGAGGGACCGCTCGTGATGGAGGTCAACTCCTCGCCCGGACTCAAGGGCATCGAAACCTACTCGGGGGTCGACGTCGGCGACAAAGTCATCGAGTACATCGAGAAGCACGCGACCCCTGGGCAAACCCGCGACCGGATCGGCGCCTGAGGCTGCGGCTTGACCCCTTCCCGCACTCCGGCGGAATTTGAGTTCGGCGGCAGGAAGGTCGCGCCGGGCACGCAATGCAAGGTCGATATTCCGGTGTCCCGGCTGCCGACGCAGACCCTGGTCGAGTTGTCGACGATGGTCGTGAACGGCGCCCACGCAGGTCCGACGATCTGGCTGAGCGCCGCCTTGCACGGCGACGAGATCAATGGCGTCGAAATCATCCGCAACGTTCTCGAGGCGATCGACCCCAAGGACCTGCGCGGCCGGATCCTGGCGGTCCCTGTCGTCAACGTGTTCGGTTTTCTGACCGGCTCGCGCTATCTGCCCGACCGGCGCGACCTCAACCGCTCTTTCCCGGGTTCGAATCGCGGCTCGCTCGCCGGACGGCTCGCCCACCTCTTCATGACCGAAATCGTGGCCCGCTGCAGTTTCGGCCTCGACTTCCACACAGCGGGCGCCGGCCGCACCAATCTCCCCCAGGTGCGCGGCGACCTCGGGCATCCCAAGACGCGCCGCCTCGCGCTCGCCTTTCGCGCCCCCGCGGCCCTGCCCGCGACCGAACGCGACGGCTCCCTCCGCGAGGCGGCGAGCCGGATCGGAATCCCCGTGCTGCTCTTCGAAGGCGGTGCGCCCCGGCGCTTCGATCCCGAAACGATCCAGAGCGGCGTCACGGGGACTCTGAGGACGCTGGCCGACCTGCGCATGGTCAAGGCCTCGCGGCTGCCCCGGACCAGGGAGACCGTGTTGCTGGAGTCGAGCAAGTGGCTGCGCGCGCCGCGCGGCGGAATCCTGCGCCTGCACGTGAAATCGGGGCAGCACATCGAGCGCGGCGCGGAGGTTGCCACGATCGCCGACGTGTTCGGAGACGATCCGGTGATGGTCAAGGCGCCCTCCCCCGGGCTGGTGATCGGCCACACCTTGGATCCGTTGGTGAATCTCGGTGAGGCCGTCGTGCATCTCGGCAAGGTGGCGTCGGCGCCGGCCTGATCGCGGCCGGGGACGTCGAGAAGCGGCAGGCGCTCAAGGTTTCGGAATATTCCGTTCCTGATCCCAAGAAAGTCACAGGAAATAGATCACCGGAAGGGCGTTTCCTACGACTAAGGAGACAGGGGGAAAAAGGAATGAAGGGAAGACAGTCATTCATACCGCCGGGCGCGCGGGCACGGGACTTCCAGCCGCGCGCTTGGTTTGCCTTGACCGCCGAGGATCGTCGCGACGGACCCGTGGAAACCGGTTCCGGCGCGGTCGTTTGGGGTCTGCGCGTCCACAACAGCGGGCCCGCGCTCCGCGACGCGATTCTCGACATCGTCTCCTTGGAAGACGAGGGCAGCGTTTCGCGCCACCGTCTCGGCGAAATCGCCGCCGAAGCGGAGGCCTGGGTCTACCTCGGCGGCCCGGCCGACGTGCCGCCGGACACCTTGTTCCGGCTGCGCGCGACCGGACTCCTCGGGGCGCGCATCGACTTCTCGGCGCGGACGCGAGGACTGACGCGCCCGCCACAGCTCCCTGGCGAGGTCGCCAGGCACGCTGGGCTGCCGCTGGCGCCGGGAGCCGGCTGGCATCCGCAGGAGATCGCGGTCGAAGTGAACCATTGCTCGCTCGTCACGGGCGAAGTCGACCGCAGTCCGGCTGCCTCCGCGCTGGCGGCCGCCGTCGATGCGACCCTCCGCGAAAGCGAACGGGTGCCCTCGCGCGGTGCCGCGCGTGAAGTCGCCTGGTCGTGCATCCGGGCCGTCTTCGGCCCCGAGGAAACCGCCATGGCGCACGAAAGCCTCGTCGCGCCGCTCACCGACCTCGCGCGCGCCGTAAGACGCCGGGCCGCCGCGCGCCTGGCCGCCCAGCTGCCGCCGCAACGGATCCCGCACGACCGCCTGTCGCTGGCCGTCACCAGCGGCGTCGACGCGAGCGTCTACCTGGTCAATCCCACGGATCTCCCGGTGCAGGCCCACGCCTCCACCGAAGGCCTGGTCTGGCAAGCATCGCCGGCCGCAATGGAACCGGTGCAGAGCGACCTCGGCACCTTGCCGCCCCGGTCCGCGGTGCGGATCGCGCTCCTCGCTCCGCGCGACGATGCCAGCAGTCTCGAATGCCGCGTCTGGATCGACTCGCCGCGTGCGGACCTGAACGGCAGCTTCCGGGCCGTCTTCCCGGGCGCGGTCGCGGGAACGGCAGGCGAAATCCTCGACCTGCTCGCCCTGGCCGAACGGGGCGCCCGGGTGCAGCCCTTGCGGCGCGAAATCGGGCCGCACGAACCTCTGCCCCAAGACTCGGCCGGCAGCGACCGGCGGCACGCAGCCTAGGGCTCCTCGCTCTCCAGGGAGACGCCAAGACCACTGGCGATCCGATTCACGAACGCGAAGTACGCGGCCACCTCGGCGACAGCCAAGATGGCCGCGTCGCCCATTCCAGCCGCCCGCAGGGACTCGACGTCCGAGCGTTCCATCTCACCGGGGCGGTCGGTCAGCTTCTCCACGAAGGCGAGCATGGCCTCGCGCCGAGGCCCCAGGGCGGCGGCCCGCCAGTCGGCTGCCGCCGCGTCGGCAAGCTCGACGTCGCCGAGGTACCGGCGCAGACCGCGCCGGTGGTGCACGAGTCAGTAGTGGCAGCCGTTGCGTCCGCTGACGACGACCGCGATCAATTCGCGGTCGGCGGGCGCCAGGGCCGAACGGCCGTGCATCACCGCGCGGTACAGAGCGACGTGCCCGGCGAGGCCCTCCGCGTGGAGCCCGTGGACCCGCAAGATGTTGTCCACCTCGCCGGTCCGGGGGTCGGCGTGGAGTCGGTAGAGCTCGGCGAGTTCGCCGTGCGCTGTGGATTCGGGCGTGGTCTCGATCCAGGCCATGACTGTCGGACCGGGCTAGCCGGGGGCGGCGCGCGGGGCCACCGCCAGCGTAGGATGGGCTCCTCCTCAGGATGGGCAAGCACACCAATTCGGCTTTCTTGGAAGGCGTCGGCCGCATGTTCGATCGCGCGGCCCTCGCACTCGGACTCGACGAAGGTCTTGCGGAGCAGATCAAGCGCTGCAGCGCCACGTATCAGGTCCAGTTTCCGGTGAGGCTCCGCGGCAAGTACGAGATTTTCACGGGCTGGATGGCGATCCACAGCGAGCACCGACTGCCGGTGAAGGGCGGCATCCGCTATTCCCCGCTGGCGAACCAGCAGGAAGTCGAAGCCCTCGCGAGCCTCATGACCATCAAAAACGCGATCGTCGATGTCCCCTACGGTGGCTCGAAAGGAGCTTTGCGCATCGACCCCCATGCCTGGGAAGTCGACGAACTGGAGAAGATCACGCGCTACTTCACGCGTGAGTTGGCCCGCAAGGGATTCATCAGCCCCAGCCTCAACGTCCCCGCGCCGGACATGGGCACCGGAGCGCGCGAGATGGCCTGGATCGCCAACGAATACCGGCACCTGCGCCCCGAAGAACTGAACGCCATCGCGTGCGTGACGGGCAAGCCGCCGGGGCACGGCGGGATCCACGGCCGCGAGGAAGCCACGGGGCGCGGCATCCAATTCGCGTTACGTGAGTTCTTTCGCGATGCCGAAAGCGTCGCGAAATCCGGGCTGCAGGGCGGGCTCGACGGCAAGCGCATCGTGGTCCAGGGACTCGGCAACGTGGGTTATCACTGTGCCAAGTTCCTGAGCGAAGAAGACGGCGTCCGCGTCGTCGGCATCGCCGAACGCGATGGCGGCATCGTCGATGAGAACGGCCTCGACGTCGAAGCCGTCGCGGCATACATCCGCGAACACCGCGGCGTGGGCGGATTTCCAGGCGTTCAATTCCAAGCCGACGGCGCCCCACTGCTCGAAATGGACTGCGACATCTTGATTCCGGCCGCGCTCGAAGGGCAGATCAACGACGAGAACGCGCCGCGGATCCGCGCGCGAATCGTGGCGGAAGCCGCCAACGGACCCGTGACTTTCGAAGCGGACGAAATCCTCCGCGTGCGCGGCAAGACGATCCTGCCCGACGTCTTCTTGAACGCCGGCGGCGTGACGGTCTCCTACTTCGAGTGGATCAAGAACATCCAGCACATCCGCTTCGGCCGGATGACCCAGCGCGACGACGAGGCGCGTGGGCGGGCGGTCGTGGAAATGGTCGAGGCGATGGTCGGCAAGCCGGTGCCGGCCTCGATGGCCGAGGCGGTCTCGAGCGGCGCCGACGAGCTGGAACTGGTCCGCGCCGGCCTCGACGACACCATGCGCAACGCCTGGGGGGGGATCCGCGCGACCTTCTACGGCAACGAGAGAATCCAGGACTACCGCACCGCCGCCTTCGCGCTCGCGCTGGGCAAGATCGCGTCCGACTACGATCACATGGGCATCTGAACGCCGCCCTCCCCGTGTCCCACTCCTCCGATCCCGACTCCCCCACCGGACCGAGCCGCCGTGGCTGGCTCGGCGCGACCGCCGGAGCCGCAGCGGCGGCGCTGGCCTCCCCGGCGTTTTCGCAGCCGCAAGAACATCGCGACGGTCATGCCGTTGCTGCTCCGTTCCACTTGCGCTACGCGCCCCACTTCGGAATGTTCCGCCACCTTGCCGGGGACGACCTCGTGGCGCAGCTCGAGTTTGCCGCCGGGCAAGGCTTCCGCGCCTGGGAAGACAATTCCATGGCGGGGCGGCCGGTCGAGGAACAAGCTCGACTGGCCACAGTGATGCAGCGGCTCGGCATCAGCATGGGGGTCTTCGTGGCCAACTTCGGCACCGCCTTCGGCAAGAAGAGCTTTGCGTCGGGATCTCCGGACATGCTCGAGAGCTTTCTGGCCGACATGCGCAAAGCGGTCGAGGTCGCCAAACGCGTCGACGCCAAATGGTGCACGATCGTCCTCGGCGATATGGACCCGGGCTTGGCGCCGGAATTCCAGGCTGCCAATGCGATCGAAATGCTCAAGCGCGGCGCGGAGGTCTGTGAGCCGCACGGCCTGGTGATGGTCATGGAACCGCTCAATCCATGGCATGATCATCCGGGGATGTTCCTGCAGCGGATCCCGCAGGCGTTCATGCTGTGCAAGGCGGTGGCGAGTCCGTCCTGCAAGATCCTTTTCGACATCTACCACCAGCAGATCACCGAAGGAAACCTGATCCCGAACATCGATCGCGCCTGGGACGAGATCGGCTACTTCCAGATCGGCGACAATCCGGGCCGCAACGAGCCGGGCACCGGCGAGATCGCGTACGGCAACGTCTTCCGGTATCTGCACCGCAAGGGCTGGCGAGGATTGCTCGGCATGGAACACGGCAACTCGCTCCCCGGCAAGGAGGGCGAAGAAGCCGTGCTCGCCGCCTACCGCCAGGCCGACGACTTCGCACCGTGAGCAGTTTCTTCGCCATCGCAGCCCTCGCCGGCCTGGCCGGTGCGGCGGCCCAGGAACCGACCGAAGCCGAGCGCGCCATCGCCGCGTTCCGGGTCCCTCCCGGCTTCACCGTCGACTTGTTCGCGGCCGAACCGCTCCTCGCCAATCCAGTGGCCTTCCACGTCGATGAGCGCGGACGGGTCTTCGTGGCCGAAACCTACCGCCAGGAGACCGAAGGCGTTCCCGACAACCGCAGCCATTCCTACTGGCTGCTCGACGATCTGGCGGCACGCACGGTCGAAGACCGTGCCGCGATGTACCTCGCGCACCACCCCGAGTATGCCGAGGAATGGACGGACCAGACGGACCTCGTCCGCTTGCTGATCGACTCGGACCGCGACGGCCACGCCGATCATATGAACGTCTTCGCCGACGGCTTCTCCGAACTGCTCGACGGCACCGGCGCTGGCTTGGTCAGCCGCGGCGGGACGGTCTGGTACACGTGCATTCCGAACCTCTGGCGCCTCGAGGACGCAGACGACGACGGCGTCGCCGAGATCCGGAAAGTGCTGCACACCGGCTACGGAGTGCGCGTGGCCTTGCGCGGCCATGATCTGCACGGACTCGTGTTCGGACCTGACGGCAAGCTCTACTTTTCGATTGGCGACCGCGGTTACCACGTGGAGACTTCGGAAGGGCGCGTGCTCGCTGCTCCGGGACGCGGGGCGGTGTTCCGCTGCGAACCGGACGGCAGTGGCCTGGAAGTCTTCGCGCGCGGACTGCGCAATCCTCAAGAACTCGCTTTCGACGCATACGGCAACCTCTTCACCGTCGACAACAACAGTGATGCCGGGGACCAGGCGCGGCTGGTCTACGTGATGGAAGACGGCGATTGCGGCTGGAACATGGAGTACCAGTACGTCGGCGACCGCGGCCCCTGGATGCCGGAGCGCTGGTGGCAGCCTTCGCACGCCGGACAGGCGCCGTTCCTGAATCCGCCGCTGGCCAACATCTGCAGCGGCCCTTCCGGGCTCGCCCACGCGCCGGGGACCGGGCTCCCCCCCGAGTACGCGGAAGCGTTTTTCGTGTGCGATTTCCTGGGCGGCCGCGAACGCAGCGGCGTAAGGGCTTTCTGGCTCGAGCCCGAAGGCGCGGGCTTCCGACTCGAACGCGAAGAGGAGTTCTTCGGCGGAATTCTCGCCACCGACGTCGCGTTCGGCCCCGACGGCCGGCTGTTCGTCAGCGATTGGGTGGAAGGCTGGACGGGTTCCGGAAAGGGCCGGCTCTACACGCTCGAACACCAGGCCGCCGCGGCGGACGCGCTCGTCGAAGCGACGCGCAGTCTCCTCGAAGGCGGCTTCGAGCGGATGGGCGACGAAGTCCTCGATTCCCTGCTCGGCCACCGCGACCAGCGCGTGCGGCAGGGTGCGCAATTCGCGCTCACCGAGCGCGGCCCCGAGCGGGCGCTGCCCGTGCTCCTCGCGCGGGCGACCGGCCCCGGGACCACGCTGGCGCGCGTCCACGCGATCTGGGGACTCGGCCAGCTCGAAGGCCGCATTCCGGCGCGCGACCAGGCGCTGGAATTGCTGCTCACCGATCCCGACGGCGAAGTGAGGGCGCAGGCGGCCAAGCTGCTCGGTGAGACCCGGGCAGAGCAGGGCGCCGCGGCGCTGCACGCTCTGCTTGCGGACGAGCAGCCGCGCGTGCGGTACTTCGCCGCGCTCGCGCTCGGCCGTCTGGGCGACCGCACGGCCGTCGAACCGCTTGCGGAGCTGCTGCGCGAGAACGCGGACCGGGACCGATTCTTGCGCCACGCCGGCGTGACCGGCCTTGCCTGGATCGGCGACCGGGCTGCGCTTCTCGCACTTCACGACGATCCTTCCGCATCGGTCCGGCTCGGCGCCGTGCTCGCACTGCGGCGTTTGCGGGATCCCGGCGTCGCGGCGTTCCTCGCCGACGCCACCGCCACCGTGGTCACCTCGGCCGCGCGGGCGATCTATGACGAACCGATCGTCGCGGCGCTGCCCGCGGTGGCCGCGCTCCTGGAGCAGGCCGTGGCGGCGGAGGACCCCGCCATGCGGCGCGCGATCGCCGCGCACGACCTGCTCGGGGCCGACGGAAACCTGCAGGCTCTTGCCGCCTACGCGCGGCGGACCGATGCACCGACCCCCTGGCGCCGCGCGGCGCTCGAAGTCCTCCGCGACTGGCTCCCCTCTCCCCCCACCGACCGCGTGCTCAACCGCTGGACGCCGCGTCCGCCACGCGACGCCACATCGCTGCACGCCGTGCTGACGGCCGCTCTCCCGGAGCTGCTCGCCGGCGCTCCCCAAGCGCTGCGCCTCGTCGCGGCCCAGGCCGCCGGCCGACACCGGGTGTCCGCTTGCGAAGCGGCCCTGTTCGCGATCGCCGTCGCCGCCGACGCCACCCCTCCGGACCGCGTCGCCGCCTTGCGCGCGCTGCAGGATCTCGAAGCGCCCTCGCTCGCGAATGCCGTCGAAGCCGCCCTCCTCGCCGACGACGACGGCCTGCGCGCCGAGGCGACCGAAGCGCTCGCCGGCATCGAGCCGGCTCAAGCCATCGCGGTAATCGAGCGCGCCTGGGTCGACGGCGAACTCCGGCAGCGCCAGATCGGCGTGCGCGCGCTGGCGGATATCGCGAGCCCCGAGGCCGACGCGCTCCTGGTGCGGTGTTTCGACGAATGGCTCGCTGGCACCGCGCCGGCCGGCACCGCGCTCGAACTGCTTGAAGCAGCCCGGCAGAGGGCCGTCGCCGGCGCGCAACCCTTCCCCGAGCGGATCGCGGCATGGGAGTCGGCGCGCGATCCCGACGACCCATTGGCCGCCTACGCGCCCGCGCTAGAGGGCGGCGACGCGGCGGCCGGCGAGGCGCTGTTCTTCGGCAAGACGGAGGTCGCGTGCCAGCGCTGCCACGCGATCGAAGGTCGCGGAGCCGGCGCGGGAGCCGCCGCGATCGGCCCCGACCTCACCGGAGTGGCCACGCGCTTGACCCGCCGTCAGTTCCTCGAAGCGGTGGTCTTGCCGGGAGCCAGCATTTCCGAAGGCTTCGGGAGCGTGCTGCTGGATCTCACCGGGGCGCCGGACCTGCTCGGCCGGGTGGTCGAAGAAGACGAGGCTCGCGTCGTCCTGCTCGTCGACCGCGAAGGCCAGAGCGAACGCGTCGAAGTCGCCAAGGACAGCATCGCCGACCGGATCGAAGGCGGCAGCGCGATGCCGACCAATCTGATCGAATTCCTGGACCTGCGCGAGTTGCGCGACCTCGTGGAATTCCTGGCGACGAGAATGGAACTGCCATGACCAACCGTCACCGTATTCTCGCGGTGCTGGCCGCCACCGCGATCTTCGGCGCGCCAGCCGCCGGCCAGTCCGGCCCCGACGAAGAGAAGGGCTGGACGGAGATCGAGAAGGCCGAGCAGAACGCGGAAAAGGGCGAGTACGCGACGGCCGACCAGCGCTACCGCAACATCGCGCGCCGCTACAAGGGCAGCGAGCCCGGCGCCGTTGCCTTGCGCCGCGCGCAGCCCAACGGTTTTCTGGGGAGCAAGCTCGTGGTCGACCACGGCCCGAGCGCCAATCGCGTCGACGTGGTGTTGATGGGCGACGGCTACTTGCTCAAGAAGCAGGAGTCCTTCGACCGGCTGATGGAATCGATCCCCAAGTTCTTCGAGCGCGATCCGGTGTTCCGCGAGTACTGGAATTTCCTCAACGTGCGGCGCGCGAACGTGAAGAGCGCCGACGACCAGGTCGGCGGCTTCGGCCGCGAAGCCGACACGGCCTTCCGAGGCGGGGCCTCGGGTCTGTCAGGCGGCCAGGTCAGGGTCGACCACGGCCGCGTGCGCGCCGCGCTCGGCGAATTGCCGGAACACGACGGTCTGGCGCTGGTGTTCGTCAAGTCCGGTTCCCACGGCACCGGCGGAGGGGGTATTGCGGCGGTCGGCGGCCGCCCCAGCCGCGAACTGGTGCTGCACGAGTTCGGCCACGCCTTCGGCGGCCTCGCCGACGAGTATTCGGACGACGTCGGCTACAAGGGCGACGTGGGGGTGGCTCCGAACCTGAGCGACAGCCCCGATCCGGCGGAAGCGCCCTGGCGCCACTGGCTCGACGCCGGCGTGAAGGGCGTCGGCGTCCACGAGGGCGCCGCCGGCCGTGCCAAGAACGCGTACAAGCCGACCGTCCGCGGCTGCATGATGGACCACGGTTCCCTCTTCTGCCCGGTGTGCCGAGAGGTCATGGTGCTGCGCGTCTACTCCTTGGTCGACCCGATCGATGCCGCGGCGCCGGAGGCGCACGGTTTCGACGCGGCGGACCGCGCGCTCGCGCTCGCCGGCGCCTTGCCGCATGAGTTCGAGCTGACCGTGCTGCAGCCCGCTTCGCATGCCCTGGACGTTGCGTGGTACCTGTTCCGGGCCGAAGAAGCGCCGGTCCCGCCGGATGCCGTCCGCGACCGCAGCGGCGACCGGCGCGCGCGCGGACCATTGCCGCCGATCGACGCCGAAGCCGCCGCGGTCACCCACCCCAACGCTCGCGGCATGCACCGCTTCAAGGTCGATCCCGACGACCTCGAGCCCGGCCTCTGGCGCCTGGTGGTCCGCGTGCGCGACCAAGTCCTTCCCGCGGGGGAGAAAGTGCCTTGGGTGCTGCTGGACCCGCGCGGACTCCTGGAGTCCGAACGGGGCTGGTGGATCCAGGTGGAGCCCAATTGACCGAACGCAGCGACGAACCGCCGCTCCTGATCCTCAAGACCGGCAGTACCG
>DASWJW010000129.1:0-11883 GCA_036396955.1 Planctomycetota bacterium | reverse complement strand
GATCGGGCTGAAGGAACTTGGAAGTCGACTTGTAACTGCGGGGCATGGTCGCTCAGCTCACTTGCTGCGCCGCGCGCCGTACTTGGAACGGCTGCGCTTGCGGTCGTCGACGCCCGAAGCGTCGAGCGTGCCGCGAATGATGTGGTAACGCACGCCCGGCAAGTCGCGGACCCGGCCGCCCCGCACCAGCACGATGCTGTGCTCCTGCAGGTTGTGGCCTTCGCCGGGAATGTAGGCCGTGATCTCCTTGCCGTTCGACAAGCGCACCCGCGCGACCTTCCGGAGCGCCGAGTTCGGCTTCTTCGGGGTCATGGTCTTGACCTGGACGCAGACGCCGCGCTTCTGGGGGCAAGCCTCGAGGACCGGGCTCTTCGACTTGCGCCGCACGGGCCTGCGGCCCTTGCGAACGAGTTGGTTGATGGTCGGCATGCTTCTCTGGTTTCCCGGACCGGCCGAAGCCGGAAATCGGGTGGAACAGTCTATCGCGGGGCGAAACGCGGTCAAGCGGGACCGCCCCGCTCCGGACTAGCTGGCGGCCTCCATTTCGGCCGGGGAACTGGCGGGAGCTTCGCGCTCCTCGAATTGGCTGAAGTCGACCTTCTTGCGGACCCGCGTCTTGAGGTACTCGCGGAACCCGGTGCCGGCCGGGATCAGGTTGCCCAGGATCACGTTCTCCTTGAGGCCTTGCAGGCGGTCGATCTTGCCGCGCAGCGCCGCCTCGGTGAGCACCTTGGTGGTCTCTTGGAAGGAGGCCGCCGAGATGAAGGAATCGGACTGCACCGACGCCTTGGTGATGCCCATGATCATCGGCAGCGCCGTAGGCGGCGCCTTGCCCTTGTCGATCAGCTCCTCGGCGGCGCGGCGGAATGCCCACTTGTCGATCAAGGAGTTGGGCAGCATGCGCGAATCCCCGGCGGTGTCGACCTGCACCTTGCGCATCATCTGCGCGACGATGATTTCGACGTGCTTGTCGTCGATCGTCACGCCCTGCGCGCGGTAGACCTTCTGGATCTCGTCGACCAGGTAGGTCTGGACCTTCTCCTCGCCCTGGATCGAGAGGATCTCGTTGGGCGGCAGCGGGCCGTCGACCAGCGGCTGGCCGGCGCGCACGCGGTCGCCCGTGTGCACGCGCAAGTGCTTGGACTGCGCGACGGCGTGCTCGCGGATCTCGTTGGTCACTTCGTCGCGGACGATGATGATCCGCTTGCCGCGGCGCTTCTCGCCCAGCTCGACCAGACCGTCGATTTCCGCCATCACGGCCGGATCCTTGGGCACGCGCGCCTCGAAAAGCTCGGTGACGCGCGGCAGGCCGCCGGTGATGTCCTGCGTGCCGCCGACCGCCCGCGGCGACTTTGCGAGCAGCGTGCCCGCGGTCACCGTCGAGCCGTCCTTGACCTCGAGGTAGGCGTTTTCCGGAATCGAGGTGTAGTGCAGCACCTCGTCCGCCTTGCCGACCAGGAGGATCTGCGGATGCAGGTCGCCCTTGGACTCGATGATCTTCTGGCGCTTGATGCCGGTCTTGACGTCTTCTTCGACCGCCATGGTGCGGCCTTCGACGATGTCCTCGAAACGCACCTTGCCGCCGAATTCGGCCAGGATGGGCAGGAAGTGGGGATCCCACTCGCAGATCCGGTCGCCCTTGCGGATCTTCTTGCCGTTCTCGACGTGCACGCGCGCGCCGACCGCGATGGCGTAACGGTCGAGTTCGCGGCCCTTTTCGTCGCGGATCAGGATGTCGCCGGTGCGCGACAGCGCCACCATCTCCTTCTGCGGGCTCATGACCACGCGGAGTTCGTGGTACTCGGCCGTGCCGCCGCGCCGCGCGCGGGTCTCCGCCGATTCGACCGCGCGGCTCGCCGTGCCGCCGATGTGGAAGGTCCGCATGGTGAGCTGGGTGCCCGGCTCGCCGATCGACTGCGCGGCGATGATGCCGCCGGCGAGGCCGCGTTCGACCAGTCGGCCGCGCGAAAGGTCCTCGCCGTAGCAGAGCGCGCACACGCCGTTGCCGGCTTCGCAACTGAGCGGACTGCGCACGCGGATCTTGGCGAAACCCATGTCCGCGATCCTCGCGGCGGTCTTGGCCGTGATCAGCTGCCCTTCCTCCACCACCAGTTCGTCGGTGATGCGGTCGCGGATGGTGTCGCGCGCCACGCGGCCGCGGATCACCTTGGCGAGCGGCACCACGAGCTTCTCGCCCTGGAAGACCGCGCTCTTGCTCAGGCCGTCGGGCGTGCCGCAGTCGTGGATTCCGACCACCACGTTCTGCGCCACGTCGGCGAGCTTGCGGGTCAGGTAGCCCGAGTCGGCAGTCTTGAGCGCCGTGTCGGCCAGGCCCTTCCGCGCGCCGTGCGTCGAGGAGAAGTACTCCAGCACGCGCAGGCCCTCGCGGAAGTTCGCGCGGATCGGCGTCTCGATGATCTCGCCGCTCGGCTTGGCCATCAAGCCACGCATGCCCGAGAGCTGGCGGATCTGGTCGACGCCGCCGCGCGCGCCCGAGTTCGCCATGACGAAAATCGGGTTCAAGTAGGGCTTGTTGTCGCGGCGGTCGTCCTTGAGCTCCTGGAGCAGCTCGTTGGAGATCTGTTCGCGGGCCGAAGTCCAGAGGTCGATGACCTTGGAGTTCCGCTCGTTGTCCGTGATCGCGCCTTCTTCGAAGTCCTTCTGGATCTGGTCGACCAGCGTCTGGCTGTCGCCGATGATCTCCCACTTGCGCTTGGGAATCCGCATGTCGTCCTTGGCGAACGACAAGCCGGAACGCGTGGCGCCCTTGAAACCGAGCGCCTTGAGATCGTCCAGCAGGTCGAGCGTCGCGCCGCGGCCGCAGATGCGGTGGCAGTCGTGGATGAGGTCGTACAACGCCTTCTTGTCGAGAGGGTAGTTGTAGAAAGTCATCGCCTCCGGAAGCGCGTCGTTGACGATCGCGCGGCCGGGAGTGGTGATCACCGGGAATTCGGAGTCGGGGACCTCGAGCTTGCCGCCGTACTCCTGCATCACCGCGGTGCCCTTGGGCAGCAGCACTTTCACCCGCGAGTGGGTCTCGATGTGGCCGTGGGCGTAGGCGAGCAGCAGTTCGGACAGCGAGGAGTAGATCCCGCGCAGGCCGCCCTCCTTCCACTCGTTGAGGCTCTCCTTCCGGTTCGCCGTCATGTAGAACAGGCCCAGGATGATGTCCTGGTGCGGCGAGATGATCGGACCGCCGTTGGACGGCGAGAAGACGTTGTTCGGCGAGAGCATCAGCGTGCTCGCCTCGACTTGCGCTTCGAAGGACAGCGGCAGGTGCACCGCCATCTGGTCGCCGTCGAAGTCGGCGTTGAAGCCCTGGCAGACCAGCGGGTGGATCTGGATGGCGTTGCCCTCGATCAGCACCGGCTCGAAGGCCTGGATGCCCACGCGGTGCAGCGTCGGCGCGCGGTTGAGCAGCACCGGGTGGCCCTGGATGACCTCTTCGAGGATGTCCCAGACCTGCTCGTCGCGGCGCTCGAGCATCTTCTTGGCGGCCTTGATGGTCTCGGCGAGCTTGAGCTCCTTAAGGCGGCGGATGATGAACGGCTGGAACAGCTCCAGCGCGATCACCTTGGGCAGGCCGCACTGGTGCAGCTTGAGCTCCGGGCCGACCACGATCACCGAACGCGCCGAGTAGTCGACGCGCTTGCCGAGCAGGTTGAGCCGGAAACGGCCCTGCTTGCCCTTGATCATGTCGGTCAGCGACTTGAGCGGCTGGTTGCTGGTGGACATCACCTGCCGCTTGCAGCGGCCGTTGTCGAACAGCGCGTCCACCGACTGCTGCAGCATCCGCTTCTCGTTGCGGATGATGACTTCGGGCGCGTTGAGCTCGATCAGCCGCTTGAGGCGGTTGTTGCGGTTGATCAGGCGCCGGTAGAGGTCGTTGAGGTCGGAGCTCGCGAAGTTGCCCGAGTCGAGCCGCACCAGCGGCCGCAGCTCCGGCGGAATGACCGGCACCACGTCCAGGATCATCCACCCCGGGTCGTTGGGCGAGTCCTTGAGCATCTCGACCGTGCGCAGCCGCTTGATGATGTCCGCCATCCGCTGCCGCGAGGTGCAGACTTTCATCTCTTCGCGGAGCTGGATCGCGGTCGCCTCCAGGTTGAGGCCCTTGAGCAGTTCGGCGACCGCTTCGGCGCCCATGGCGGCTTCGAAGGAGCTGCCGAACTGCGCCCGCGCGCGCCGGTACTCGTCTTCGGTGACGAGCTTGCAGCGCTTGTAGTCCGAGTCGCCGGGGTTGATGACCACGTAGTCCTGGAAGTAGATGACCCGCTCGAGCTCGGTCTTCTTCATCCCCAGCAGGTTGCCGATCCGCGACGGCGTGACGCTGAAGAACCAGATGTGCGCGGCGGGCGCGGCCAGGTTGATGTGGCCCATGCGCTTGCGGCGTTCGCGCGAGGTCGTGACCATCACGCCGCACTTGTCGCACACGATGCCCATGTGCTTCTGGCCGCGGTACTTGCCGCAGTGGCACTCGTAGTCGCGTTCGGGGCCGAAGATGCGCTCGCAGAACAGACCGTCCTTTTCGGGACGGAAGGTCCGGTAGTTGATGGTCTCGGGCTTCTTGACCTCGCCGTAGGAGTTGGCGCGGATGTCCTCGGGGGACGCCAGGCGGATGGAAACGCCCAGGAAGTCCTGGCCGTCCATCGCCAGCGCCGGCGCGGGCGCGTCCGGCACCGAATGGTCGCGGGTCTGGTAGGTGTGTTCGCTCATTTCCCGGATCCCCTGTCGCCTAGCGGGCGTGTTTCTCGAGCTGGATGTTCAAGCCGAGGCCGCGGATCTCGTTCATGAGCACCTCGAAGCTGACCGGCATGCCGGGCTCCAGGATGTTCTTGCCCTTGACCATGGACTCGTAGATCTTCGTGCGGCCGTCGACGTCGTCGGACTTGACGGTCAGCAGTTCCTGCAACAGGTAGGCGGCGCCGTAGGCCTCGAGCGCCCACACTTCCATTTCGCCGAAACGCTGGCCGCCGAAGCGCGCCTTGCCGCCCAGCGGCTGCTGCGTGATCAGGCTGTAAGGCCCGGTGGAACGCGCGTGCACCTTCTCGTCGACCAGGTGGTGCAGCTTCATCATGTACATGAAGCCGGTGCAGACCTTCTGCTCGAAAGCCGAGCCGCTGCGGCCGTCGTAGAGCGTCGGCGTGCCGGTGAGCGGCAGGCCCGCTTCGCCGAGGGCTTGCTCGATGTCCGCTTCGCGGGCGCCGTCGAAAGGCGCGGTGAACGCGCGGAAGCCGAGCTTGCTCGCCGCCCAGCCCAGGTGCACTTCGAGGATCTGGCCGACGTTCATCCGGGAGGGCACGCCCAACGGGTTGAGGACGATGTCGACCGGAGTGCCGTCCTCGAGGAAAGGCATGTCTTCTTGCGGCAGGATCTTGGAGATCACGCCCTTGTTGCCGTGGCGGCCCGCCATCTTGTCGCCCACCGAGAGGTTGCGCTTGGTGGCGATGTAGACCTTCACCATCTCGAGCACGCCCGTCGGCAGGTCGTCGCCGCGAGACAAGCGGCTGGACATCTTGATCTTCCAGGCCTCCTTGTCCTCGATGCGGTCGGCGTGGACGCGGACGAGTTCCTCGGCCTTGGCGCGGCGCGACGGATGCTCGACGCCTTCGGCGTAGGTCTTTAGGAAGTCCAGGATCCGGATCAAATCGCCGAACAGCGTCGCCTCGGTGATCTGGATCGCCTTCTTGGTCTTGGGATCCTTGAGCGTCTCCTCCAGGTATTCCTGCAGGTCCGCGACCGCAGCCGGAATCTCGCGGCGCAGCACGGCGTCGTACTCGGCCTCGATCTCGCGGATCTTCTCGTGCGCGGCCCGCCGCTCGGCGGGCGTCATGTTCACCTTGCGGGTGAACTTCTGCGCACCGATCACGATGCCGTGCACGCCGGCCGGAAGCTTGAGCGAGACGTTCTTCACGTCTTCGCCGGCGCGGCCGAAAATCGCGTGCAGCAGCCGCTCTTCGGGCGTCAGCTCGGTCTTGCTCTTGGGCGCGATCTTGCCGACCAGGATGTCGTTGGGACCCACCCGCGTGCCGATGCGGACGATGCCGTCTTCGTCGAGGTTGCGCAGCGCGCGCTCGCCCGCGTTGGGGATGTCGCGCGTGAACTCCTCCTTGCCGAGAGTGGTCTCGCGGATCTCGGCCTCGTACTCCTCGATGTGGATCGAAGTGAAGACGTCGTCCTTGACCAGCCGCTCGGACACGATGATCGCGTCTTCGTAGTTGTAGCCTTCCCAGGACATGAAGGCGACGAGCAGGTTCTTGCCCAGCGCCAGTTCGCCCTGGTGCGTCGCGGCGCCGTCCGCGATGACGTCGCCCCTCTTGACCTTGTCCCCCATCTTCACCAGCGGGCGCTGGTTGAGGCAGGTGCGCTCGTTGAGGCCCTGGAACTTGCGCAGTTCGTAGGGCTCGGAGTCCTCCTTGAGGATGATCTGCTTGGAGTCGACGTACTCGACCGTGCCGGCGCGGCGCGCACGCACGACCATCCCCGAGTTCTCGGCGATGACGCGTTCGAGGCCGGTGCCCACCAGAGGCGGTTCGGTGATGATCAGCGGCACCGCCTGGCGCTGCATGTTGGAGCCCATCAGCGCGCGGTTCGCGTCGTCGTGCTCCAGGAACGGGATCAGCGCCGCCGACACGCCGAGGATCTGCGCGGGGTCGATGTCGAGGTACTCGATTTCGTCGAGCGGCTTGCGGGTGAATTCGCCGTGGAAACGGCACATCACCAGCCCGGCCTCGTCCTTTTCGATGAGGTTCTTGTCGGTCACCGCCGTGTCGGCCGGCGCGAACACCCGCTCGTACTCTTCGTCGGCGCGGAGGAACTTGATGTCCTCGGTGACCTTGCCCTTGCGCACGATCCGGTAAGGCGACACCAGGAAGCCGTAGTCGTCGACCACCGCGAACATCGACAAGGAGCTGATCAGGCCGATGTTCGCGCCTTCCGGCGTTTCGATCGGGCACAAGCGGCCGTAGTGGCTGATGTGCACGTCGCGCTCCTGGAAGCCCGCGCGCTTGCGGTTGAGGCCGCCCGGGCCGAGCGCCGACAGGCGCCGTTCGTGGGTGAGCTGGCTCAGCGGGTTGGTCTGGTCGACCACCTGGCTGAGCTCGCCGCGCGCGAAGAACTGCTCGACCGAAGTCGAAAAGGCCTTGGCGTTGATCAGGCTGCGCGGCGTCTGCGTCTCGGAATCGTCCTGCTGCGACATCCGGTCCACCGCGGCGCGCGCGACCTTCATGAGGCCCTTGCGGAACTCCTCGAAGGCCAGTTCGGCGATAGTGCGGACCCGGCGGATGCCCAAGTGGTCGATGTCGTCCACTTCGCCTTGGCCGGCGCGCAGGCCGATCAGGTACTTCACGGCGTCGAGGAAGTCGTCGGGCTGGAGCGTGACGGGTCCATGGTCGGCCTCGCTCGGGCGCTGGAACTTGCGCGAGATGCGGAAGCGGCCGACGCGGCCCAGGCTGTAGCGCTGCGGATCGAAGAAACGGTCCTGCAGCAGCTCGCGGGCCTTCTCGAGCTGGATCGGGTTGCCCGGCCGCAGCTTGGCGTAGATCGCCGCGAGCGCTTCCTCGTGGCTGCTCGCCGTGTCTTCCTTGATGAGCGATTCGAGGATCAGGACGTCTTCCACGCCGTCGAGCACCTCGACGGAAGCGATGTCCGAAGCGGCGACGCGTTCCGCGGCTTCGGCGCCGATCTCGTGGCCCGCCTCGACCCAGACCTCGCCGGTCTTCATGTCGCGGATCTGCCCGAGCGCGACGCGCGTCTCGAGCGCTTGCGCGTACTTGGCCTTGCTCAGCTTGCCCCGCGCGACCGTCGAGACCGGGTAGAAGAGCCGCAGCACGGCGTCGTCGGTGCCCCATTCGGGGTTCAGCGCGCGCAGCAGCGTGAGCGCCGAGAACTTGCCCTGCTGGTCGATCCGCACTTGCAGCGTCCCCTTGCTCGAGACGGTCATCTCGATCCAGGAACCGCGTTCGGGGATGATCCGCGCCGAGTGGAATTTCTTGTCGCCGCTGTGGTGGTCGACCGCGAAGTCGATGCCGGGCGAGCGGTGGAGCTGCGAGACGATCACGCGCTCGGAACCGTTCACGATGAACTCTCCGCCGCCCATCATGATGGGCACTTCGCCGAGGTAGATGTCTTCCTCGATCTTCTCCGCGCCGCGCTTCAGCGCCACGCGCACCCGCAGCGGGTAGGCGTAGGTGTACTTGAGCTGCCGGCACTCTTCCGGCGAGTAGCGCGGACGGCCGAGTGCGTAGCCCAGGTACTCGAGCGCCATGGTCTTGTCGTGGCTCTCGACTGGGAACAGGTTCTGGAACAGCAGTTCGACGCCGACCACCTTGCGGCGCTTGGGAGCGACGTCCGCCTGGAGGAATTCGGTGTACGCGCGGACCTGCAGGTCCGAGAGACCCGGCAGGAGCGCGGGATCGCGGAACTTGAAGGACCGGTAGTCCCTGATTTCGTAGGCGTCGATCGGAGATGCGGCGACGGTCATGCCAGGCCTCGTGCCAGGGCGGTTCGCGCGGCGGAGCCACGCGATCGGTTACAACGGTGGAAGCGGGTTTCGAGAACCCGCGCGCGACCCCGTCCGGAGACGGGCTCGTTCATCGGGGCGCGCGGACGCGCCCCGACCCCCACGCACCACCGGACCGGCGTCCGGGGTGCTCGGGGGTCAGCGTCTTGATCTGGTGTTGCGAAGCAACAGAACGGGTCAGGCCAGCTTGGCGGTGGCCCCGGCCTCTTCCAGTTGCTTCTTGAGGGCTTCGGCTTCGTCTTTCGTGACGCCCTCCTTGACGGTCTTGGGTGCGCTTTCCACCAATTCCTTGGCCTCCTTGAGGCCGAGGGTGGTGATGGCGCGGACCGCCTTGATGACATTGATCTTCTTGTCGCCGATGCTCTCGAGGATGACGTCGAAAGAGGTTTTCTCCTCGACTTCCTCGGCGGCTGCGGGACCGGCAGCAGCGACCGCGACGGGCGCGGCCGCACTGACTCCCCAACGCTCTTCGAGCGCCTTGACGAGCTCGGCGGCCTTGCCGAGCGGCAGGGCATCGAGCTTCTTGAAGATCTCCTCGAGCGCGGGCTCGAGTTCGATGGTGGCTTGGGACTCCTCGGACATCGGAACTACCTGTCTTTCGAAAGTGGGGCTGGGGCGGATGGCTGCGTGAACTGGGAACCGGGGCGAGCCTCTAAGCGGCGTCGCCCCCGTCCGCCCGGGCCTTGATGACCCGGGCGGTAGAAGCGGGAAGCTCCTGGAGCACCTGCGCGAGCATGCGCGCGGGGCCGATGATGCAGCCGGCGAGCATGCCGCGCAGGGTCTGCTTGTCGGGCATCGAAGGAATGCGGGCGGCGCCGGTGGCGTCGAGGACGGAACCGTCGAGATAGGCGGCGCGGTAGTTGAACTTCCGCTCCTTCGCCTTCTTCCACAGCTCTTCCATCGCCTTGGTGGCGCTGATCGTCTCCTCGGCGCTGCCGACGAGCATGGCGCAGGTGCCGCCGAACGCCCCGTCGGGAATGTCGATGCCGATCTCGCGGAACGCGACCTTGGCGAGGCGCGACTTGGCGAGCCGCAGCTTGGCGCCGGTGCCGCGCACCGTGTTGCGCATGTTCTGGGTCTCTTCGACCGACAGCGTCTGGAGGTCCAGCAGGACGACGCCGTCCTGGTCCTTGAGGAGCTCGCCGTACTCGGCGACCATCCACTCGTTGAGGAAGCTGACCATGACTGGCTCCTAGGAGGCGAACTCGACGTGCAGGCCGGGGCCCATCGTCGAGGAAACGCTGACGCGGCGGAGGTAGTGGCCCTTGGCGGTCGCCGGGCGCAGGGTGAGGACGTACTCGAGGAACGCCCGCGCGTTGTCTTCGAGCATGTTGCTGCCGAAACTGATCTTGCCGACCGGCACGTGCACGTTGCTGCCGGCGTCGACGCGGAACTCGATCTTGCCCGCCAGGAATTCGCGGACCGCCTGGCCGACGTTGGGCGTGACCGTGCCCGACTTGGGGCTCGGCATCTTGCCTTGCGGGCCGAGCACGCGGCCCAGCTTGCCGACCACGCGCATCATGGAGGGGTGCGCCACGACGATGTCGAAGTCGGTCCAGCCGCCGTTGATGCGTTCGGCGAGGTCGTCGCCGCCCACTTCGCTGGCGCCCGCCTCGCGGGCGTCGTCGGCGGCGCTGCCTTCGGCGAACGCGATCACCCTGACGGTCTTGCCCAGGCCGTGCGGAAGGCTGACGGCTCCGCGCACCATCTGGTCGGACTTCTTGGGATCGACGCCGAGGCGCACGACGACTTCGACGGTCTCGTCGAACTTGGCGGTGCGCAAGCTCTTGAGCAGGTCGAAGGCCTCCGCCATGGAGTAGACCTTCTCCACGTCGACCTTGGCGGTGTTCTCCTTGACGCGGCGGCTGACCATGGTCACATCCCCTCCACGACGATGCCCATCGATCGGGCGGTTCCTGCGATCACGCGCATGGCGGCTTCGACGCTCGAAGAGTTGAGGTCGGGCATCTTGAGTTCCGCGATCTCGCGGACCTGGTCGGCGGTCACCTTGCCGACGATTTCCGTGCCGACGTTGCCGGCGCCCTTCTCGAGGCCTGCGGCCTTGATCAGCAGCACCGCCGCGGGCGGCGACTTGAGCTCGAAGGTGAACGAACGGTCCTTGTAGACCGTGATGATCACCGGGATCGTCAAGCCCTTCTTGTCGGCCGTCGCGTCGTTGAATTGCCTGACGAATTCACCGATCGGGACGCCGTGCGAGCCCAGGGCGGGGCCGACGGGCGGGGCGGGCGTCGCCGCGCCGCCGGGGCACTGGAGTTTGATCTTCGCTGTGATTTCTTTTGCCATCTCTCCCTCCCGCCGATCGCCGGGCTAGCAGTCCGGACAGGCGGTTCCAACGGGTTGCGGGCGGCGCGGAAGTGCGCCGGCCGCGGGCCGGTCAAACCGGTTCAACCAGCCAATGCTCGATCTCCACGCTCGTCGCGCGGCCGAAAATGGTCACCGAGATGCGCAGTTTGCCCTGCGACTCGAGCACTTCCTCCACCGAACCGTCGAAGCCTTCGAAAGGCCCCTCCTTGATGCGCACCACGTCGCCGCGCTTGATGCGCACGGCCAGCCGCGGCGCCGACTCGCTTTCCACCATGCGCGCGAGGATCGACTCGACTTCGTCCGTGCTCATCGGCGTGGGGTGCGACCCGCCGCCGACGAAGTCCTGGAAGCCGGGCGTCTCGTGCAGCGCGAACCAGACCCGCTGGTCCTGGGGATCTTCCGAACCCTCCTCGCCCAGGTCGGCCTGGACCATCAGGTAGCCGGGGTAGATCTTGTTCGTGCGCACGCGCTTCTTGCCGGCCTTGATCTCGGTCACGCGTTCGACGGGCACCAGCACTTCGGGTATGCGGCCTTCGAGCCCGTCCGCCTTGATCCGGCGGAGGAGCTTCTCGCGCACCTTGTCCTCCTGGTTGGAGGGGACGCGCACCACATACCACTCGAGACTCACGACGTCTTCTCCACGAACTGCCAGAGCACCACGTTGAAGAACCCGCCGAGCAGGAAGTCGGAAAGCGCCAGGAAGCCCATGAGAATGAGCACGGCTACGATGACGACCACCGAGGAGTTGCTGGCCTCCTTGAAGGAGGGCCAGGTCACCTTGCGGATCTCCGACTCGACCTCGATGAGGCGGTCGGCGGCGCGCGCTCTCGAAAGCCAGCGCACCCAGGACACGGTGAGAACGACGAAGATCGCGAACGCGACCAGCAGCGCGCCGTTCACGCGCGTGCCGAACAGGGGCAGGTCGGCCGCCAACTCGTTGCGCAGGCCGTCGAAGCGCTCGAGGCCGGCTCGGAGAGACATGCAGCCATAGGCGATCATCGCCTCGCCGAGCCAGAATGCGGACTGGCGAGCGTTGC
>DASWJW010000128.1:0-19898 GCA_036396955.1 Planctomycetota bacterium | reverse complement strand
GGCAATCACTCGAAAGGCGCCGGAAGTGACCTCGGCCATGGCGCTGGGAGTCGCGCAGAGGAAATACGAGTGGAGCGATGTCCTCCGTTGGCGCGCCGAGTACTTCTTTGGATTAGGCACCCATTGATAGGGGCCAGATTCTCAGGACTGCAGTAGCGTAATCAGCGCCTGCCCGGTGCGAAACGGCGTGAACTTCCGCGCTTGCGCAAGTCCGCGGCCGCGCAGGTCGTCCCTCGCCGCGGAGTCGGCGAGCAGTCCTTCCAGGCATCGCGCCATCGCCGCGATGTCCGTGGGGTCGAAGAAGCGCGCCGCCTCGCCGAGCACTTCGGGAATGCTCGTGCGGTCGCTCGCCGCGACCGGCGTACCGCATGCCATCGCTTCGAGCGGCGGCAGGCCGAAGCCCTCCATCAGCGACGGGAACACGAACAGCGCGGCGCCGCGATAGAGATCGGGGAGCGCCGCTTCGGGGATCCGCCCCGCAACGCGCACGGTGTCGCGCAACAGCAGGCGGTCGAGCAGACGATCGAGCTTGCGGCCAGCGCGGTGCGCATCACCGGCGAGCAACAGGGGGTGACGCGCGCGCAAGGAGCCCGGCACGAGCGCCCAGGCGTGCAGCAGCCGCTCCCAGTTCTTGTGCCGGCGCAGCGCGCCGACGAACAGCAAATAGCCTGTTTCGAGTCCGAGACCGGCGAGGACCGCCGGGTCCGCGGAACCGGGCTGCATGGCGGCTGCGGCGTGCAACGGCACCACCTGCACCTTGGCCGCGACGGCACCGAAGGCCTCGCGGATTCGCTGGCTCGCGTCCAGGCTGTCGGTCGCCAGGCGCCAGGCATCACGGAGCAGCCGCCGCACGCGCCGCCGGAAGACGACCTCCCGGCGCAGCCGCAGGAACAAGGGCCGGCCGTCGTCGAGCAATGGGTTGACGTCGTGGACCGTGGCCACGAGCCGAGGTCCTCTCACCGGCGCCAGCTCGGCGTTCGGGCTCCAAAGGACTTCGGCGCGGCACGGGCCTCCGCGCCACAGCTCGGTTTCGAGCGCCACTTCGCGGGCACTGGCGAGCCAGAGCTCGAGCGTCCTTGCGTAGGAGGAATGCGGCCGGTCCAGGCAGCGTGCATCGAAGGCCAGTCGCACGGCGCGAATCATAGGCGCCGCGGGCGAGCGCCGCGGTCTTGGTGCTCGAGCCCTCCGGGAGCCATAATCGCCGTGTGACTGCCGACGCCGAGCGCGAAACGGACGGCGCGGCCGCCGGCGGGCCCGATGGGGGCGGCCGCCTCGCGTTGCGAGGCGCGGTCACCACGTCGGCCTGGACGCTGCTCTCGCGCGGTCTCGGTTTCGTGCGTGACGCGCTGCTCACCAGCCACTTCGGCGTGGGCCCTCTGACCGGCGCGTTCGCGATCGCCTGGGTGGTTCCCAACCTGTTCCGCCGCCTGCTGGGCGAAGGCGCCGTCGGAGCTGCGATCCAGCCGGCGCTCGCCCGCGCCCGCGTCGAACACGGCGAGGACGCCGCGCGCACGCTCTACGCGCGATTCCACGGCTTCCTGCTGCTGATGTTGGTGGGTGCGGCGCTCGCGACCGAAGGCGTGATCCTCGTCTTGCTGCTGCGCGCCGACCCGGCCGACCGGATGGCGCTGGAATTCGCCGCGATCCTGGTGCCGTACATGGTGCCGATCTGCCTGACCGCGCTGATGGCCGCTCCGCAGCAGATGCGCGGCCGCTACGCCTTGCCGGCCATGGCGCCGCTGGTGCTCAACGGAGCCTTGATCGCGGCGCTCGTCGGCCTGGAGGTGTTTGGCCGCGACCTCGACGGCGTGGTCGCCATGCGCTGGATCTGTTTGACGATCCTGATCGCAGGCGGCTGCCAGTGGCTGCTGCAGCTGCCGGGCGTGCGCGCTTCCGGCTATCCCTTGGCGCCGGTGCTGCACGCCGGCGACGGCAGCGTGCGGCGCACCATGAAAGGCTTTGCGCCGGCTTTGCTCGGCCTGGCCGCGGTGCAGCTCAACTTCGCGCTCGACCAGCTCCTGGTGCGGCTGCTGGTCGACGATTCGGCCAACACCTACACCTATCTGGCCAACCGGCTGCTGCAACTGCCGCTCGCGCTGGTCGCGATGGCGGCGGCGACCGGCACGCTGCCGTTGTTCGCGCGGCTCGCTGCCGAGCGTCGGCGGCGCGAATTCGACGGCGTTCTCGAGCGCACGTGCGAGACCACCTTGCTGTTGACCGTCGCGGCGGCGGCCGGCCTGTATGCGCTGGCGCGTCCCGTGGTCCAGGTGCTGTTCGAGCACGGCAACTTCACGGCCGAAGACACCGCCATGCTCACCAGCACGCTCCGCGGCTACTTGTGGTGCCTGCCGGCGGCATCGATGGCCTCGATCCTGACCCGCGCGCGACAGAGCCATGGGGATCTGCGCGGCCCCGCGCTGGCGGCGGTCGCCGGGATCCCGATCAACCTGGTGCTCGACCTGCTCCTGCTGCCGCGCTTCGGCGTGGTCGGCGCCGGCTACGCGACGGCCGCGGCCTTGAGCGTGCAGGCGCTGCTGCTTGGAGTCGGCCTGCGCGGTCTCGAGATCGGGGCGCCCTTGCGGCTCGTGCGCCTGCCCCGAATCCTGGCGCCAGGGCTCGCGGCGGGGGCGGTCGGCGGCCTGGCCGGTCACTTGCTGGGCGACGCGGCCGGAACGGTGGCGGGGCTGACGCTTGCCGTGAGTTCCGGAGTCGCCTTCGCGGTGGTGCTCACGGCCGTGCTGCTGCCGGAGGACTTCCGCGACCTGCGCAACCACCTGCGGCGTCGCTAGCGAGCATCAGCGCAAGGTGAAGTCGAACGAGTCGCTCGCGACCACGCTGCGCCCCGGAGTGCCGAGGAAGGCTTCGTAGCGGCCGGCAAACGGCGGCACGCTCAAGGGCAAGGCGTGCACCAGCGTCGCCGTCGCCGAACCGAGCGGCGCGAGCTGCAGCGGTACCGGCGGCAGCAAGGATCGGAATCGCGGCCACGGCCGGCCATCGGGCAGGCGGACGCGCGATGCGAGCCAGACCGCGGCGCCGGAGCCCGTGTGTTCGCGCACATGCGCGCGGATCGTCCAGTCTCGCCCGCGGATCGGGCGCGAGGTGTCGGGCTGCAGCCGCAGGCTGATCGCCGTGCCGCTGCCGGCTTCCGCGCTGGCGGCCGCCGTGGAATAGATGGCGTCGCCCGAAACGTTGCCGCGGTTGTTGGCGGCGTTGCCAGCCGCCCAGAACGTGAGCGTGCCGGCGCCGGCCGCGGGTGCGGTCCAGTCGACGTTCCACGCGACCGGGCCGTCGGGAACGCCGCGCCGGGTTCCCGCGCTGCGGTGCTTGACGAAAGTCCGCGCGCCGGAAACCGAAAGCTGGGTCGCCGCGGGATCCTGCAGCACGAAGGCGCCGCGCGTCGCGCCGGCGGCGTCGGTCTCGGTCAGCTCGAAGCCCCAGCGCGACTGGCCGGGATCCTGGAGCACCACCTGCAGCGCGTAGGTGGCGCCCGGCTGGTACGCGGGCGGGACTCCCAGGATCGCGAGCGCACCGTCCCCGGAGTTGATCGGCTGCCCGAGCGTGGTGTGACAGTCGTAGCACTGGCCGAACTCCGGCGGCGCCGCGGCCTTGTCGTCGGGCGGGCCGGCGGAGAGCCAGCTCCCTGCCGGCAGGGGCGCCACGGCCAGTAGCGCGAGGGCCAAGGCGCCGGCGCCGCAGAGCATGGGACGGAGAATCGAAGGGATCATGGCGGCAGGAACGACGGCGGGGCACCGCGATGGTGCCCCGCTGCCCGTGCGATTCAGCTCGGGGCGCTCAGGGCTGCACCGTGAAGACGAATTTCTCCATGCCGACCAGGGTGGAAGGCGGCACACCCACGAACAATTCGTAGGTCGCCGTGATCAACGGCGCACCGGCGGGGATCGCGTGCGTGAACGTGAACTCGTCCTGGCCTTCGGCGGGCAGGCTCAACGACACCGGGGACGTCAAGAAGCCGCTGCCCGGAAAGAAGCTGCCGTTGGGGAGCTTGACCCGCGAAACCACCACCAAGTTGGTCACCGGGCTCGAAGTGTGGTTGCGGACCCGGACTGGAATCGTCCAGTTGGTGCTGCGGCGCGGCAGGATCGTGTCGGGCTGCGGGTTCATCGTCACGTTGATGCCGGAACCGCTCTCCGCGCTCGCCGTCGAGGCGGTGTAGATCTCGTCGCCGGTGATGTTGCTGTTGTTGTTGGCGGCGTTGCCGGCGGCGTAGAAATTCACGGCTTCGCGGCCGGTGACCGGCGCAGTCCATTCGAAAGTCCAGGAGCGCGGTCCAGCGGTGCCGGGGAACGTGCCGGCGGTGGTGTGCTTGATGTACTGGAACCCGCCCGAACTGCTGACTTGCAGCGTGTTCTGGCCAGCGGCCGAGAACGAGCCGCCTTGAGCGCCGAAGTCGTCGATGGCGGTCATTTCGAAGCCCCAGCGCGAGGCCGAAGGATCATCGACGGTGACCGTGACCGTGTAGGTCTGGCCGGGGAGGTAAGTGGCCGGCACGCCGCTGATCGCCATCGAACCCGCTCCGGAATTCGCCGTGCCGGCGTGGCAGGCCGTGCAGTTGCTGAAGCCGGGAGGGCTGGCGGCGACGCCATTCACCGGGCCCGACGAGGCGATCAGGAATGCACCTGCGTCGGAAGCAACGAGAGCGGTCACCGCCGCGGAGGCGGCGAGCAGGAAGAAGGGTCGGAATCTCATGGCGTGAAGGACTGGGGTTCGGGGCCACAATCGGCCAGCAAGGGGACAAGCAAGTCTATCAGGGGTCCGAACGGCTCCGCCGCCGACTCAGCTCCCGTTTGAGGAAGCGTCTTTTCCGCCGCCTTCCGCCGATTTCTTCGGCGGCAGGGATTCCGGCAGCCAAGGCTCGGGCCGCTGCGGATTCACGTGCGCCACCTTGGGGAGGAAGGTCCTGTGGTCGTACTCGCGATAGGTCGGGGAGCCGGGATTGTGGCAGGACCGGCACACCGCCTCGGTCGGGATGAGGATCTCGTCGGCGGGAATCCCGAGCGTGGTGCGGCCGGCCTCCGCCGCGCTCAGATCGCGCAAGCGCGGATCGCGCACCCGCTGTTCCTTGTGATAGCTGCCCGGTCCGTGGCAGCTCTCGCATTGCACGCCCCACGCATGCTTGAAGGTGCGGGCGAGCCGTTCGGGCGCGGCATCGTGCGCGGTCACGTGGCAGCGCAAGCACTCGGGCGCTTCGCGGGGATCGCCGAGGCCTTGCTGTCCCGCGATTTCCTTGGCGGCCTCGGTGCCGAGCCTGGCAAAAGCCTTGGCGTGCAAGGTCTTGTCTTTCCAGTGCACGTACTGATTGCCCTTGTCCGGCGAGCGGTGGCAGTTGCGGCAGATCGCGGCCCCCACGAATTGCGCGGTCTCTTGCGGCGTCTTCTTCTCCTCGACCAGGGGATCCTGCGCGGCCGCCGCCTGCTGGGGCCAGAGGACGGGGGCCGCGGCCACGACGACGGCGAGACCGGTGGAAATCAGGGTGGGAATGCGCTGCATTGAATTCGGGGGAGGTGGGCTTGGGGAGCTACGGGCGGGGCTGGCCTTGGCGCGACGATTTTCCGACCGGCGGCGATTCCTCAATTATTGGGCGCGTCGAAGAGCAACCAGTACAGGATGCGGAGCTGGTCGGAACTGCCGCCGAAACCCGCGAGCGCGCCCGCGGGGGGGTGGTTGCCGTCGGTGTCCTCGCTCGGCAGCCGCAGGAGCCTGGAGAGCGCAGGCTGCTGCCAGTCCACTCGTCCAGGCGCAACAAGCTGCCGGAACACCTCGTCGGCGCCGGCGCCGGAGAACGGAATCCTGGCGGCCGTTCCGCCGTGAGCATGGCAGGGAGTGCAACGCGCATCGAGCGCCGCTTGGGCGCTGAAGCGCAGCGAAGCCGGCGTCGCCTCGAACAAGCCGCCGCGGCGCGGCGTGCGCCACTCGAGCGGGCCGCCGCAGGCAGCTCCCATCTGCGGGTCGTCGGCGCGCACCACGTGGCAGTCGGCGCAGCCGATGAAGGCCGGACCGGCGAGCGCGCTCACCAGCGAGCCGGCGCCGCCATGGACCTCGCCGAAGGAGTACGCCGCCGTGCGCGTGTCGGTCAGGTACTCCCAGCTCATCACGCCCGGCAGGAACAGATCGACCGGCACCGGGGGAAAAGCGTTCTCGTCGTCGAAGTCGGGCAGGTCGCCGAGTCCCGGGAGCTGGTGGACCACGAGGTCGGCGCCGGCTCCGGCCCCCGGGTTCAGCGGGTCCTCGAACCACACGACGAATGGCAGCGAGACGTGGTGGTCGCGTCCCGCGGTCTGGTCGGCGTGCCGCGCGAAAGTGAGCTCGTAGATGCCGCCGGTCGCGAACGCGGCGTCGCGCACGCTGCCGGTGGCCATCGCGCGCGTGGTGTGCACGCGCCAGGTCCCGGTTGCGGCGTCCCAATCGGAGACAGCAGCGACGGTCGCGCCGCCGTCGGGAGTGATCACGGCGAGGATGTCGTCGGCGTCGTTGCCCGGTGCCGACAGGATCCAGCGCGGCACCGTGTCGCCTTCCGCCGGCACGTAGCCGGCCAGCGCGGCGGCCGCCATGTCGAGGGTCTTTGGAGTGGTCAGGCCGGCGATTGCCGCAGCGGCAGCCGGATCCTCGAAGAAGTAGTCGGGGCTGGTCGACAGCGCCGACTCCGCGGTCGCAAAGCCCCCGCCCGCCGTGGTCGCCGGGTCGAAGACGAACGCCGGCTCGTCGTTCACGAGCGCGTTTGGGGTCACGCCGTTCGCCGGGTTGTCGGCCCGCAAGCCGTCGCCGCCCATTGGATCGGCGAGCAACTCGTCGATCCACCGGCCGTTGGGCGACGAGGTGTGCGCGCGCCAGGTCCAGACGTCGAGTCCCTTGCCCGAGTAGTAGAACGTCGAGGGCGGCCGCATCGTCTGTGGCGCCGCGGTTCCGGTCTCCGTCCAAGACGGCATCGCCGTGCCGCTGTCGTGACAAGCCAGCGCGCAGCCCAGCAGGCCGAAATTGGGGAGCCCCGACGCGGCTCCCGGGTCGTTCCACGCCAGCGACAAGCGGGCTTCGGCCTGCACCAGGTCCCCGGCCTGCAAGGCGTCGCGCGCCGGCGTTCCGCGCGCGATCCATACGCCGTCTTCGAACACCCAGTAGCCGTCGAGGTGGCCGCGCTCCCCGGTCCAGGTGAAGCGCGCGAAAAACAAGCCGCTGCCGGGCTCGTAAGCCATCTGCGCTTGCAGCGTGGACACCACCGGCCGCGACGGCATTCCCGTGAACACGCTGGGATGCGCGCTGCGGACCGCCGGCGGGCGGGTGCGGCCGCCATCGCCCTTGCGGCACGCACCCACTGTCCCCATGGAGGCTCCGACGGCGAGCAGGATCAGCAAGATGGCGCGGGCGGTGCGGATCATCGGTGGCACTTGCGGCAGTAGGCGCCGTCGCCGGTGAACGGGTGGCGCGGGGGTTTGACCGTGGCGTGGCAGGTCATGCACGAAGTCGCCGTGGCGTGGGCCGGGACCGAGGGCGGCGGCGTGCCCGCGGCGGCGTGGCTCGGCGTACCGCCGAGGTGGCAGACCGAGCACTCGCGCATCCGGCTGCCGCTGCCCAGGTGACAGCCCAGGCAGTGCTGGTTGCGGGGTTCGCCGAAGCCGGGCGCGTGGCTGCGCGGCATGACCGACAGGTGGCATTCCAGGCAGGTGTCCTCCTGGTGGCAGGCCTGGCAGCGGCTGCGGTCGAAGAGCGCCATCGGACCGTGCCCTTCGTTGCGGAAGAACAGCGAGTGGTCGGCGGGCTGGACCGACAAGTGGCACTCGGCGCAGGAGATCGTCGGTCCGCCTTCGAAGTGGCAGAGCGAGCAGTCCTGCGCGGCCACCGAAGCCCCCATGCGCGAATGCGCGCCGTGGACCAGGGTCCAATTGCCGTCGTGGCTGGGCGGCTGCCAGCTCTCGTCCACTCCTGCGTGGCAGCCCAGACAACCGCCGTCGGCCACCGCGCGTGAGTCGTGGCAGCTCAGGCAAGACGTCATCGGGACGGCCAGACCGGGGCCGACCGCCTGGCTCTCCTCGAGGCCGGTGTGACAACTGCTGCAGTCGACGCCGCCGCGCGCGTGCACGGAGTGATCGAAGGCCAACTCGATGCGCGCGCGGGTCACGGCGCTCCAGCGCGGCAAGCCGTCGGCGCCGAGGAACCCGGCGAGGACTTCAGGAATCGCTGCTTCCTCCGCCGGTTCCTGATCCGCGGCCGCGACGGGCGTCTCCACCGGATCCGTTGCGGCTTCGGTCGGCTCGTCGAAGATTCCCGGGTCGTCGAGGAAATCGAGCTCATCCATCTCGGCCTGAGCGTCGGGTTCGTCCCCTGGGGCAGGCTGGTCGAATTCGTCGAGTCCGCCGAGTTCGTCCAATTCGTCCGCGCCGTCACCCGGTCTCTCGGCGCCCGGATTCGCGTGGCACAGCATGCACAGCTGGAACGGCGGCATGGTGGCGACCGCGGCCGCAGTCGCGTCGACGTGGCAGTCGAGGCAGCCGAGGTTGACGTCGACCGACAGGTGGATCGCGTGGGGGAACTCGGCGTCGCGCCCCGGCACGGCCTGGAAACTCACGGCGGGCGTGACGAGCGAGCAGGCGGCCACGAGGGCGCCGGTTCCGGCGGCGAGCATGATCAGGTGGCGCATGGTCTGCAGGGGCGGGTCAGAAAGAGATCTCCAGCTGGAGCGCGGCGGTGGTCCAGGTCTCCAGATCGTCCTCTTCGTAGGAGACTTCGGCCCGCAACCGCAGGGCTGCGCTCAACTCGGTGTGCAGGCGCAGATAATGGTCGCGGACGCCGGTGCGCTCGAAGCGCGAAAAGAAGTCGTAGCGGTAGAGCGACCAGCCGCTGCCGACCGAAAACCGCGTGGCGGAGGTCGCGCGCCACTCGAATTCGGCGGCGCTCGTGAGAATGCTGTCGGTGCCAGAATCCCACCAATCGGCGGTCAATGCCAGCGAAGTGTCCGCAACGGGGAATCCTTCGAAGGTCGTTCCGGCCCAATAGCGCTGGTATTCCCGGTTGAATTCGGACGCCGCGGCGGGGTCGCGGAGCACCCGGCCGTAAGCGCCGGCGTTCACCACCAGCGCGTCGCCGACCAAATCCGCAAAACGGCGCGCGACGCTCATGCGGCCCTCTCGATAGGGGAGTTCGTCGAGGAGGATCGCGGTGAAGGAGTCGAACTCGAGGGTGTTCGCCGACTGCCGCGACATCAGCGCGTGCAGTTGCAGGTCCACGGTCCAGCTGCCGTCGGCTTCGGTCCAGAAGCCGCCGAGGTCGAGGTCGCGGGTTTCGCCGTCCAACCAGGTCGCGGCGGCGCTGCCGCGCAAACGGCCGTCGGCTGTGGCCTGGTCGAAGCGGGCGCCGGCGAGGCTGTCGCGGCGGTCGCCGAACAAGGTGGCGTCGCGCAAATGCATCCAGTCGACCCGTGCGCGTGCGCCGCGCCACGGCAGGACTTCGGCCGCCACGCCGCCCGCGGCTTCGCCGCCGTGACCCGCGCTCCAGTAATGGTAGGGCCGGCCGCCGTAGGCGATCAGCTCGACGCGCTCGCCCGCCGCGACGCTGGCGAGCAGGCCGTCGAGGTGCAGCAGGATCGGCGTGTCGAAGAGCGGCTGGCGGCCCACGCGCAATTCGGTTGCGGGGATGAGTTCGTGGAAGCCGAGCCACGCCGTCTGCAAGCGGACGTCGTAGGAACTGCCGCGCGCATCCTCGAGACTGGTCAAGCTGCGGCCGAAGGTGCCGAGCCCGTCGCCGTCGAGGTCCCAGACCCCGCGCGCGAGCAGCGCCCCGGTGACGGCGTCGCGTCCGGCGCGGCCGAAATCGAGCGACAGGTACTGGAACAGGTCCTGGTCCGACTGCTCCCGGTCGGAATCCCGCCACTGGTAGCGCAGCGACAAGCGCCCGTGGAAGCTCGGAAATTCCCGGAGCGGCGCAGGAGGCAGCGCGCGGTCTTCGACCGGACCCTGCTCTGCAGCCACGTCTTGGGCGGCGTGGACGGGCGAAGGGAGGAGCAGCGCGCTGCAGATGCCGGTTGCGATCAGGCATCTGGCGACGCGCGTCGGGCCGGATACCGGACGCATGAACCGAAGGGGAAGGGCCCAGGAGTTGGGACCGAGAGTAGTCGGGCCCAGTTGACCTGGATTGCGAAAAAACCGTGCGGTCCGGCTCACGCCCGCACGGATTTTCCGTCACTGCCTCGGACTGCGCCTCAGGTCTCCGCGCCCGCCGCGGGCACCGTCGCCGGGGCGAAGTAATCCTGCAGGGCCGTCACTTCGGCGCGGCCGGCGAGCAAGGCCTGGATCCCCTCGATCGCGGCCATGGCGGCGCTCATCGTGGTGATGCACGGAATATTCGCCTGATAGGCCTCGGTGCGGATCATGCCGTCGTCGTAGCGCGTGACCTTGCCGAGCGGCGTGTTGAGGATCAGCGCCACTTCGCGGTTCTTCATCAGGTCGCCGACGTGCGGCCGGCCTTCGTGCACCTTGTTGATCCGCTGCGCGGGAATGCCGTGGCGGCGCAGGACCTGCCAGGTGCCATCGGTGGCGACCAGGCCGAAGTCGAGTTCGTGCAGCGCGCGCGCGACCGGCACGATGCGGCGCTTGTCGGAGTCCTTCACCGACAGGAACACGCGGCCCGAGGTCGGCAGCGTCCGTCCAGCGCCGTCGAGGGCCTTCGCGTAGGCCATGCCGAAACTGCGGTCAATGCCCATGACTTCGCCGGTGCTCCGCATCTCGGGGCCGAGGTCGGCGCGCGCGCCTGGAAACTTGGCGAAGGGGAACGCCGGCGCCTTCACCGCGATGTGCTCGGTGAGGCGCGGTTCTTCGACCCCGAGTTCGTCGAGCGTCATGCCGGCGATCACCTTGGTCGCGAGCTGGGCGAGCGGCAGGCCGGTCGCCTTGGCGACGTAGGGCACGGTACGCGAAGCGCGCGGGTTGACTTCGAGCACGTAGACGGTGTCGCCGCGCACGGCGAACTGCACGTTCATCAGACCGACCACGCCGAGTTCCAGCGCGAGCGCGCGCGTCGCGGTGCGGATCTCCTCGATCACGCCGCGGCCGAGGCCGATCGGCGGAATCACGCAGGTCGAGTCCCCGGAGTGGATGCCGGCTTCCTCGACGTGCTCCATCACCGCGCCGATCACCACGCGGTGGCCGTCGGCCACGCAGTCGACGTCGACTTCGACGGCCTCTTCGAGGAAACGGTCGATCAGCACCGGGCGCTCGGGCGAAGCCATGACCGCTTCGGCCATGTAGCGGGCGAGGTCGCGCTTGTCGTACACGATCTCCATCGCGCGGCCGCCGAGCACGTACGACGGCCGCATGAGCACCGGGTAACCGATGCGATCGGCGATCAATTCGGCCTGTTCGGGGCTCGTCGCGATGCCATTGGGCGGCTGGCGCAGCTCCAGCTTGTCGATCATCGTCGAGAAGCGGCCGCGATCCTCGGCGCGGTCGATGGCGTCGACCGGCGTGCCGAGGATCCGCACGCCCGCCTGCTCCAGGCCGTGGGCGAGGTTGAGCGGCGTCTGCCCGCCGAACTGGACGATCACGCCTTCGGGCCGCTCGCGTTCGCAGACCGCCAGCACGTCCTCGAGCGTCAGCGGTTCGAAGTACAGCCGGTCGCTGATGTCGAAATCGGTGCTGACCGTTTCCGGGTTCGAGTTGACCATCACCGACTCGACGCCGATTTCGCGCAGCGCCATCGAGGCGCGCACGCAGCAATAGTCGAATTCGATGCCCTGGCCGATGCGGTTGGGGCCGCCGCCGAGGATGGCGATGCGGCGCGCGGGCGAGGTCGGGTGTTCTTCGCCGTCGCAGTCGTAGGTCGAGTAGAAGTACGGCGTGGCGGCTGCGAATTCACCCGCGCAAGTGTCGACCACGCGGAAGCCCGGTGCGACTCCGATGAGCTTGCGGTACTCGCGCACCGCGGCCTCCGTCACGCCGCACTGCCGCGCGATCTGGCCGTCGCTGAAGCCCAGCGACTTGAGGTGCTTCAGCTCGGGCGCCGCGATGGACTGGAGCGCGCGGTCTTCGAGCGCATCCTGCACCTGCACGAGTTCTTCGAGGTAGGCGAGGAACCAGGGGTCGATCGCGGTCAGCCGCGCGATTTCGTCGATCGAGTAGCCGGCCTCGAAGGCGTCGTGCACCGCGAAGATGCGTCCCGGGGCGGGCCGCGCGAGCTTCTGGCGCAATTCCTCGGGCCCGTAGCGGGTGCGCTTGCCGGAAAAGCCGTCGCGGCCGACTTCGAGGCCGCGCACGGCTTTCTGGAAAGCTTCCTGGAAAGTCCGTCCGATCGCCATCGTCTCGCCCACGCTCTTCATCTGCGTGCCGAGGGTGCTGTCGGCGTTGGGGAACTTCTCGAAGGCGAAGCGCGGCATCTTGACCACCACGTAGTCGAGCACCGGCTCGAAACAGGCGGGCGTCACTTCGGTGATGTCGTTGCGGATCTCGTCGAGCGTGTAGCCGACCGCGAGCTTGGCGGCGAACTTGGCGATCGGAAAGCCGGTGGCCTTGCTGGCGAGCGCCGACGACCGCGAGACGCGCGGATTCATCTCGATGACGATCTGGTCGCCGTTCTCGGGGTTCACGGCGAACTGCACGTTCGAGCCGCCGGTCTCCACGCCGATCTCGCGCATGATCGCCATGGCGGAATTGCGCATGTGCTGGTACTCGGGGTCGGACAGCGTCTGCGCGGGCGCGACCGTGATCGAGTCGCCCGTGTGCACTCCCATGGGATCGAGGTTCTCGATCGAGCACACGATCACGCAGTTGTCCTTGCGGTCGCGCATCACTTCGAGCTCGAACTCCTTCCACCCGATCAGCGAGCGTTCGATCAGCACCTCGCTCTTGGGGGAAAGGTGCAGGCCGCGCGCCACGATTTCGCGGAATTCGGGCAGGTTGTAGGCGATACCGCCGCCGCTGCCGCCCATGGTGAACCCCGGCCGCACCACGCAGGGCAAGCCGACCGATTCGACGGCGGCCAGCGCCGCTTCCATGGTGTGCGCGATCTCCGACGTGGCGCTCTTCAGGCCGATGCGGGTCATCGCGTCGCGGAAGGCCTCGCGGTCCTCGGCCTTGCGGATCACGTCGTAGCGCGCGCCGATCATCTCCACGCCCAGCCGTTGCAGCACGCCGGCCTCGTGCAAGGCCACCGCCGTGTTGAGCGCCGTCTGGCCGCCCATGGTCGGCAGGATGGCGTCCGGCCGCTCCTTCTCCAGGATCTTCTCGACGAATTCGGGCGTGATCGGCTCGACGTAGGTCCGATCCGCGAGCTCGGGATCGGTCATGATCGTCGCCGGGTTGCTGTTGACCAGCAGGACCCGGTAGCCCTCTTCCTTCAGCGCCTTGACGGCCTGGGTGCCGGAATAGTCGAACTCACAGGCCTGGCCGATGACGATGGGGCCAGAGCCGATGAGGAGAATGCTTTCGAGGTCTTCCCGCCGCGGCATGTGGGGATTCCAGCCGCTTGATTACACCGTTGCGGCCCCTCGGCCGCCAGCAGCGGGCGTCGTCAGCCGCCCAGCTCGCGCTGGATCACCACAGCCGCCACGGCGGGCTCGATGCCCTTTAGCAGCAGGCACTCGCCGGGCTCCACCGGCAGGATCAGGTCGAGCAAGCCCGAGTCGGCCTTCTTGTCGCGCCGGAGCAAGCGGACCAATTCGGCTTCGGCGGGAAGAGCGCCCGGAAAGCGGGCGGGCAGGCCCAGTTTCGGGACCCGCGCGCGCATCCGCGCGCCGATTCCCTTCCGGGCGACGCCCATTTCCTCGGCCATGCGCACGGCGCAGAGTAGGCCGAGCGCGATCGCTTCGCCGTGGGCGAGCACGGCGTGCCCGCCGCCCGTTTCCAGTGCGTGGCCGAAGGTGTGCCCGAGATTCAGCATTTTGCGGCGGCCGTGCTCGAAGGGGTCTTCTTCGACGATGGCGGTCTTGAGCGCGGCGCAATCCAGCGCCAGGCCCAGCGCGACCTCGCCGGGCCGGCGCAGTTCCGCGGCCGGCGCGGTTTCGAGGCCGGAGAGCAGCGCCGCGTCGCCGAGCAGGGCGGTCTTGAGCACTTCGCCCAGGCCGCAACTCCACTCGCGCTCGGGCAGGCTGGCGAGGAAGTCCACGTCGCCGACCACGAACTCCGGCATGTGGAAAGCGCCGACCAGGTTCTTGCCTTCGGGCAGGTCGACGGCGGTCTTGCCGCCGACGGCCGCGTCGACCATGCCGAGCAGCGTGGTCGGGATCGCGCCCCAGCGCAGGCCTCGGAGCAGCACCGCGGCGAGAAATCCGCCGAGATCGGTGGTGGTGCCGCCGCCGACCGCCAGCACGACGGAGCGCCGGTCGACCCCGCGGCGCACGAACTCGCGCGCGAAGGCTTCGACTTCGGCGAGCGTCTTGCGGCTCTCGCCGGCCTCCCACTCGACGAAGTGCAGCGGGGCGTCGAGCTCTTCGAGCGCCGTGACCAGCGGACCGCGCGCGGCGGTCGCGTGCACGTCGAACAACACGCAGACGGAACTCGGCAGCGGCTGCAGCTCGGCGAACGCTTCACACAAGCGCGAGCGGGCATCGCCGTGCCCGTATCGCGGCGGGTTCATGCCGCGCCCGCCTCGCCACGCCGGTTCCGGCGTCTCTCCTGCAGTTCCTTGGCGGCAGCGACGGCGCGCGCACGGTCCTTGCGCAGCAGTACGAGCATCAAGCCGCCGAGCAGGAGAGCCAGGCCGAGGAAAGCGAAACTCAAGGTGTTGAACAGCGGCGGCGTCTCGAGTGGCACCTCGACGACGTCCGCGACCACGAAGACCGGCGCCAGCCGCATGGTGCTCTCCTTGTCCTGATAGGACTCCCACTGCAGGAACCAGCCGCGGAAGATCCGCGACACGTCGCTGCGCGTGCCCTGCATGGGGAAGCGGCCGGCCGCCATCAAGTGCACCGCGTGCATGCCGAGCGAGTCGCTGCCCAGGTAGCCCCAGCTCGTGTAGTCGAGCCGCATCGGGTTTTCCGGCGCGCGCTCCCAGCCGTGGTAGCTGCGCACCACGCGGCCGGGGATCAGGAACGGCCGGCCGCGGTAGAGCGCCGGCTCTTCGAGCAGCGCCTGCAGCATGTCGAACTTGAACTCCGGCGCGCCGGCGAACTCGGCCTCCAGCCGGGCGGGGTCGGCAGCGACCTGGCCGGCGTAGTTGAGCAAGTGCCAGTACCCGTCTTCCGCGATCGGCCGCGCCGAACTCAAGGAGGCGTCCCGGATGCCGGCCAGGAGCGCGGCGTCCAGTTGCTCCACCGGTGCCGCCCGATGGTAGGAAGGGACCAGCGCGCGGCCCACGATCAACGGCGCCGTGACCACGCGGTCCTCGACGTTGGTCGTGTACAGCTTGAAGAAATAGCCGTCGGCAAGGACGTAGTTCTCGGAACGGAACAGGTCCTCGGGAATCTGCAGCGAAACGAAATGGACTTCGTGCCCGTCGTCGGTCCGCAGCAGGCTCCAATACTCCTCCGGTGCATCGGGGCTGCGCCGCACCGGCCGCGCCGATTCGATCGTGCCGCGCACGCGCACCGGATCGCCGCGCAAGCCCGCGGCGTCCGCTTCGATGGTGTCGAAAGGCAGCGCGGGTTCGCCCAGCAGGCGCAAGTGCGCGGGGAGCAGGGCGAGCGCCATCCGCGCCAGGTCGGCGAAGGCCTCCGACTCGAGGATCGCGCGTTCGGTCGGAGTGGCGTCGCGCACGCCCTGCAGCGCTTCCTTGTCGACCGGCGGCAGCTGGACCAGCGATTCGATCTGCTCAGGCTGCGGCTCGAGGGGCTCGCTGCGGTTGTCGGCGACGCGCTTGGCCTGCCAGTAGAGGAACAAGATCGCCGCCAGGCCGGCGACCAGGAGCATCAGGCGCCGCTTGTCCCGCTGCGCAAGGGCGCGGGCATCGTCGAGCCGACTACGGCGTTCTTCGCGGGACGGGGAACTCACCGGGACGACTCACGGTAGGCGCGCGCCGCAGCCACGAAACTCGAAAAGAGCGCGCGCGTCGCCGTGCTGTCCTTGTGGCGCTCCGGGTGCCATTGCACGCCGATGGCGAAGCTGCGGTCGGGGACTTCGACGGCTTCGAGCACGCCGTCGGCGGCGAAAGCTCCGGCCGCGAGCCCGGGACCCGCGGAAACCAGGGCCTGATGGTGGAAGGAGGGCACGGCGAAGGGTTCGGCCCCGACGAGACCGGCCAGCCGGCTGCCGGCGACGGCCTGCACGGTGTGCTCCACGCCCTTGGTGTGGGCCGCTGCGCCGGCGAGGTGCTGTTCGTAGGCCGCTCCGTGCGCAAGGCCGAGCATCTGCATGCCGAGGCAGACGCCGAACAGCGGCATCTTCCGCTCCAGGGCCGCGCGGACCAGATCGAGATCGGTCTCCTGCTTGGATGCGGGAACCGGTTTGCAGTCGGTCGTGGGGGCGGGACCACCGAGCGGTCGCAAGTCGACGTCGTCGCCGCCGGTGAGCAGCAGGCCGTCGATCACGTCGAGCCAGCGCGCCATTTCGTCGGCGTGCGCATCGGCCGGCAGCAGGATGGGCACGGCGCCGGCGTCGCGCAGACAGTCGAGGTAGTCGGTGAAGAGCTGGTAGCGGCGCCTCCCCGCATAGACGGGAGGTTCGAGCACCTCGATGGTGAGGCCGATCAGCGGCGCGTTCTCCGCGGCGAACATGCACGCCTATACTAGGCCCGCTCGTGCCCATTCTGCAGCTAGCGCTCGGCTTGGTCGGCCTGCTTGCCGGCGCCGAATTCGCCGTCAAGGGCGCGCTCGGCGTCGCGCGCCGCCTGGGCTGGCCGGCGTGGCTCACCGGTCTCGTGCTCCTGGCCACCGGGACGTCGTTGCCCGAACTCTTCGTCGCCGGATTCGCGGCGCCGGAACACCCCGACCTGGGCTTGGGCACCCTGTTCGGGTCCAACGTCTTCAATTCGACGGTGGTGTTCGGCGCGCTGCTTCTCGTCGCGCGCAGGCCCATGCCGGCCGAGGGCGTCGGCAGGCTTCCGGCGGTGCTGCTCGTCGGCGGATCGGCGCTTGCGTTCCTCGCTTTCGGCGCCGCCGAAATCCCCGGCTGGGCGGCGCCTGCGTTGCTCTTGGGCTACGCGCTGCTGCTGATCTCCAGCGTGCGCAGCGGCACGACGCCGAGGGTCGACGAAGCCGACATCCTGCCCGGAGGCGTCGCCGCCGCGCCCGGGCGGTCGATGGCGTGGAGTCTCGGGGTGATGGCCGTGGGCTTCGCGATTCTCGCGCTGGGGTCGGACGCCTTCCTGCGCGGTGCGCTGGGCGCGTCCGAGGCCCTCGGCTGGAACGAGGGCTTCGTCGGCTATCTGATCGCAGCAGTCGGGACCTCGGCTCCCGAGCTATTGACGTCCTGGAACGCGGCACGGCACGGCCATTCCGGCGCGGTGCTCGGCAACGTCTTCGGCTCGAACGCTTTCAACCTGCTGATCTCGGGCGGGGTGGTCGCCGTGCTCGCCGGGGCGCCGATCGATCCGGCGCACCTCCAGCCGCAACTGGTCGTGAACTTCGCCGCCTGCCTCCTCGTGGCGCTGCCGGGCCTCCTGCGTCTGCCGGCCCGCATTCCCGTCCGCTTTGGACGCGCACTCGGCGTGGTCCTCCTGCTGGCGTGGTTGCTGGCTTCTTGGCAAGTCGGCTTGGCCTAAGCTGGAGGCCGTGAGCGCTTCCGGACCGCCCATTCCCGCCGGCGCGCCGCTCGACGGCGCGGCCGTGGCGGCGCTCGTGCACGGCCGTTATTCCGGGTCCTCGCCTGCCGCGGACGTCAATGTGGTGGGCGTGACGGCGCTCGATCTCGCCGGCCCCGCGCAAGCGGCCTTCGTCGCGGCCGGAACCGACGGCGGTGGCCGCACGCGCAAGCGGCCCGACGACGCGAACATTGCGGCGTCGAAGGCCGGCCTGCTCCTGGTCGCCGAAGGCACCGAGGTCGGCGCGCGGCCGTGCGTGTGCGTCGCCGATCCCGCGCTGGCTGCCGCGCAGCTCGCGCTGCATTTTCATCCAGGACCGCCGCCGCAGCCCGCGGGAGTGCATCCCACGGCGAGCGTCGACCCGAGCGCGGCGATCGGCGCGGGAGCCTCGATCGGTCCGCACTGCAGCGTGGGGCCCAACGCGCGGCTCGGCGCCCGGGCGACCCTCGCCGCAGGGGTCCACGTGGGCGCCAATGCCGAAATCGGCTCCGGCAGCTACCTGTATCCGGGCGTGGTCGTCTATCACCGGGTGCGGATCGGCAGCGGCTGCGTGCTGCACGCCAACGTGGTGGTGGGCTCGGACGGCTTCGGCTACGTCTGGGACGGCGAACGCCACCTCAAGGTGCCGCAGACCGGCACGGTGGTGATCGAGGACGAGGTCGAGATCGGCGCCAACTCGGCGATCGACCGAGCGACCTACGGAGTCACGCGCATCGGTTCCGGAACCAAGATCGACAACCTGGTGCAGATCGCGCACAACTGCGACGTCGGCCGAAACGTGGTGCTCTGCGGCATGGTCGCGCTCGCGGGCAGCAGCATCGTGGGGGACGGCGCTGTGATGGGCGGCATGGCCGCGACCGCCGGCCACGTGCGGATCGGGCGGGGCGCGCGGGTCGGAGCGGCGAGCGGCGTGAGCCGCGACGTTCCGGACGGCGCCGTGGTCGCCGGCGTGCCGGCATGGGACGCGCGCAGCGAAATGCGCGCGCGCGCCGCGCTGCGCCGGCTTGCCCGGAGCCGCGGCGGCGGCGTGACCGGCGAGTAGGCTTGCCCGCCGGCCGCCTAGGCGGCGGCGACGCTCCAGTGGACCTGCAGCAGATTCTGGCGGTGCGTCGGGTCGCCGAGAGTGCGCAGCGCTTCGTCGAAGCTGCGCCAGGCGGCGGCGAGCCGGCCGCTGCTGCGGACGCGGACGTCCGGGTCGTGCAATTCCATGCCGACCGGCCAGTCGATCAAGCGCAGGTCGCCGAGGTCGCGCACGACGCCGACTGCGGGGGTCCGCAGGTCGAACGATCGGTCGAGCCCGGTCTCGAAGCGGACGGCGTTCAACGAGGCGACAAACAGGTCCTCGTCGAGACCCACCGTGCGCACCAAGGGACGCCAGAAGGACTCGATCCGCGGCGCCGACTGCACCAGCAGGTAGCGGACACCCTGGGACCCCCTCCGGAACACGAAGACGTTGACTTCATGCCGCGTGCCGGCGTCGCCGAGATCGGGCAGGGTGTAGGGATCCTTCAAGTCGCTTTCCAGTAACGCCCTACGTTCCATATCGACCGCGGGTCGGTCGGGTGAACCTTTTTTCGGCCCTTCCTACAATGCGGCCATGCACGGGCTCGATGAGCTCTGGGCCGAGCTCGACAGGCGGACCGACTACGAGAGCTGCCGCCGGCCTCGGGGGGCGCGTTTCGACCTGGAGGGGATGCGCAGCCTCCTCGCCCGGCTCGGCGACCCCCAGGCGGCGGCGCCGGCAATCCACGTCGCCGGCTCCAAAGGCAAGGGCACGACCTGCCACTACCTCGAGAAGGGCCTGCGCGCCGCCGGTCTGCGGACCGGGCTCTACACTTCGCCGCACCTCACGAGCTGGCGGGAACGGATCTGCATCGGGGGCGATGAAGCCGACGACGCCACCGTGGCGGGCGCGCTCGAGAAAGTGCTCGCGGCGAGCCGCGGGAACGAGACTTTCTTCGACCTGCTCACCGCCACCGCCTTCGTGGCCTTCGCCGAGCGGGACTGCGCGGCGTGGGTGGTCGAAGTGGGGCTCGGCGGCCGCTTCGACAGCACCAACCTGCTGCAGCCGCTCGCCGCGGCGGTCGTGTCGATCGAGGCCGAACACGTCGACGTCTTCGGCAGCGACCCGTGCGCGATCGCGGTCGAGAAAGCCGGGATCTTCAAGACGGGCGCGCGCTTGTGGAGCGGCCTGGTCCGCGGCCACGCCGCGCGCGGAGTCCTTC
>DASWJW010000127.1:0-11584 GCA_036396955.1 Planctomycetota bacterium | reverse complement strand
GGAGGAATGGTCAAGAGTTGTGTATCGGGGCCTGAAGCTCACGCGGCGATGCTCCTGATGCCGTCCTGGAATCGCACGCCGCGGATCACCTCGGCGAGCAGGGCGTGGCCGTTCAGCTTGCGCCAGCGCTTCTGCGCCGACAGGGCGAGCTGAAACACCATGGTCAAGCAGGCCAGCCGCGAGCCGGCCCCCTTGGTCTTCGCGGTCCGCAGCCGGACCGTGGCGAAGGTCGATTCGATCGGGTTCGTCGTCCGCAGATGCTTCCAGTGCTCCGCGGGGAAGTCATAGAAGGCCAGCAGCGGCTCCCGGTCCTTCGCCAGGCAGGCCGTCGCCTTCGGGTACTTGGCCTCGTAGCTGGCCACGAAGAGGTCGAAGGCGCGCTCCGCGGCCTGCCGCGCCGGCGCCATCCAGATCTCGTGCAGCCCAGCCTTGGCCTTGGCCTGCAGGCTCTTTGGCAGCTTGTTGAGGATGTTGGCGGTCTTGTGCACCCAGCAGCGCTGCGCCCGCGTCGCCGGAAACTCCTTGGCCAAGGCCTTCCAGAAGCCGAGTGCGCCGTCCCCGACCGCGAGCTCGGGCGCGGTCTTCAGGCCACGCGCCTTCAGGTCCAGCAGGATCTCGCGCCATGACTGCTCGCTCTCGCGGAAGCCGTCCTCGACCGCCACCAGCTCCTTGCGGCCGTCGGCGGTCGCGCCCATCACCACCAGGATGCAGCTGCGGTGGTCCTCGAGCCGGATGTTGAAGTGGATGCCATCGACCCAGAAGTAGACGTAGCGCTTGTCGGCCAAGCTGCGCCGGCTCCAGGTCTCGTAGTCCTTCTCCCAGACCTTCTTCAGCCGCACGATGGTGCTGGCGGAGAGGCCGGGAGCATCGGGACCGAGCAGAGAGTGGAGCGCGTCGCCGAAGTCGCCAGTCGAGACGCCCTTGAGATAGAGCCACGGCAGCAACTCCTCCATGCTCTTGGTCCGCCGCAGGTACGGCGGCAGCAGCTTGCTGCGGAAGCGGTCTTCGGCCTGAGCACGACGGTCGCGGAGCCGCGGCTGATGGACCGGGACCGGCCCGATGCCGGTTTGGATCTCGCGCTCGGGCAGATAGCCGTTCCGCGTGACCAGGCGGCGGCCGGTGGCGTCGCAGATCTCGGCGTGGTCGTCGAGGTAGGCTTGGACTTCGACCTGCAAGGCGACGGCGAGAAGCTCGCGAGCGCCATGCTGCAGCACCTCCGTCAGGGCGTCACGGGAGCTGACGATTGGAACGGAAGGGCGAAAAGACCTAGACTCGGACATGTGGCGTATCCTTCCCCGCAAGGGGCGCTGACGGATTTGAGCGTTTGTCAGCACCAAGGGTACGCCGCACTTGCTTTCAGTTCACGAGCCACAACTTTCGACCATATCTCGCCGCGCAGGCGTGCGCCTTTCCAAGCAGGGACTCCGCTCCGCGGAGTCCCTGCCGCAATTCCGGGCAATAGACTCCGTGCGGAAAATGAGCCAAGTCTTTTTAAAGGGCAAACTTATGCGGTTTTCCAGCACCAGTCCGGACGAGCGGCACACACCGGATTTCCCGCGGGAAACTCTCAAGGTCCGGCTGGCCAGGCCCGATAAACACGCTGTAAGGAATCGCTCTTACGGCGCATCCTGACCCCGAACACACACACGGAGAAGAAATGAAACGTCAAGCTGGTTTCACGATCATTGAAATGTTGATCGTTGCCGCGATTCTGGCGATGCTCGCTGGAATCCTGGTGCCGGTCCTCGAGGACGCCGCTGCTTCCGCACGTGACGCTCGTCGCGCTGCCGACCTCAAGGCCGTCCAAGCTTCGCTCGAAGCTTATCGCCGCGTCAACGGCACCTTCCCGATCCAGTCGACCCTCGCGGGCGACTACACGGCGGGCAAGACCTACAACACCGGTGCTGCGACCGACTACATCCCGGGCCTCGTCCCGACCTACATGCAGTCGCTGCCGAAGGACCCGGACAGCCGTTACCCCGACGCGACCAACGGCTGGGGCTACGCCTACATCTCGGACGCCACGGGTGACAACTACAAGTTCATCGCTCTGGGCACCCCGGACAACTTCCCGACCGGCAACCCGTTCGCAGATCCGGCTCGCGCCGCGACCTCGTGGGCGGTGTACACCCCGGGCGCTGTCGCCTTCTAGGCAAGTCCAGGACAAGGAGATCGGGTCGACCTGAGCAACCAGCTCGACGACCTGACCCAAAGCGCCGGCGATCTTCGGATCGCCGGCGCTGCCTTTTTCCCCGCAGTGCGCGCTCCGATACCGCAGGCGCACCACGGTCTATGCTGGTTCCATGGCGCTGGCGCCGCTCCTCTTCGCAGCCCTCGCCGTGCTGTCCGGCGGCGAGCCCGAGGATCCGCCCGACACCGTGCTGCTGGTCGGCGGCAAGGAACTGCAGGGTGTGGTCCTGCGGGAGACCTCGAGCACGCTCGCGCTGCGTTTCGAGCGTCGGGATCTCGAGATCCCGATCGAGGAAGTGCGCACCTGGAGCGGCCCGCGCCGTAGCCGGCGCGACTACCTGCCGCGGCTGCACGCGGCGTTCCGGCGCCCTCCCGACGCCGGCCTGGATCGGAAGCTCGCCGCCTGGTGCACGGCGAACGGCCTGTTGCGCGATGCGCGCGTCCACTGGTGGCGCGCGCTGCTCGCCGACCCCCGGTCCGCGGCGGCGCATCGCGCGCTCGGCCACCGCCCCCAGGGCGAAGAATGGCTGCTGCCCGTCGAGGGCCGCGGTTGGCGCAGCTTCGAGGAAGCCCGCGCCCTGCACCGCGAAGAGAACCGGCCCTGGGGGATTCCAAGCGCCCACTTCCGCGTGCGCGGTTCCGGCGAGCTCGAAGATCTGCTGGCCGCGAGCGCCGAGCTCGAATTGCTCTACGCGGCGTACTACGACCGTTACCAGCTCGGCGCCGGCTTTCCGGAACTCCTCGCGCCGATCGCCGTCGAAATCCACGCCAGCGCGGACAGTTTCCCGCGCTTGTCCGGCACGGTCGATGCCTACTACTCCCCCGCCACCGCGACCGTGCACAGCTACTTCTTCGGCGGGCGCGCCAGCCAGTTGCTGCACGAAGCCATGCACGCCATCCAGGACCGCGGCGCGCGGCAGATGCTGCGCGGCGACCCTTCCATGCCTGGCTGGCTGGTCGAAGGTCTCGCTTGCTACATGGCGGCTTCGTTCGACGACGCCCCGGGTGCGCCGCGCTTCGAAGCCGGGCGCCCCGACCGCATGCTCATGCGCGCGCATGCCGAAGCCGTGCGTCCCGCATCGCTTGGGCGCGTGCTGCGGTACGAGAGCGGCGATTTTGCGGCCTCGACGCGGCAGCACGAGAAGTACGGCCAGGCCTACAGCCTGGTCCACTTCCTGCAGCACGGCGGCCGGCCCGAACTCGAAGCCGCCTTCTTGCAGATCCTCGCGGCGAGCCACTTGCGGCGTTCGACGGCGCAAGCGGACGAACGATTGCTCGCCGGCGACGACGCGCCGGCCTTCGGGGCCGCGTGGCGGGCCCACGCGGCGGCCTTGGCCGAGGACTAGCCGCCCGGGCCCGTCAAGCGATCGTGACGTCGGCGCACAAGTAGACGTCCTGGATCGCGTGCAGGAGTTCGACGCCTTGCGCCACGGGCTTCTGGAAGGCCTTGCGGCCGCTGATCAAGCCCATGCCTCCGGCGCGCTTGTTGATGACCGCCGTGGCCACCGCCTGCTGCAAGTCGTTCGCGCCGCTGGCGCCGCCCGAGTTGATCAGGCCCGCGCGGCCCATGTAGCCGCAGGCCACCTGGTAGCGGGTCATGTCGATCGGATGGTCGCTGGAAAGCTCGGTCGTGACCTTGGAGCTGGTCTTGCCGAATCCGAGGTCGGTGAAGCCCGGCTTGTTGGTTTCCGGCAGCTTCTGTTTGACGATGTCGGCCTCGATCGTCGCGCCGAGGTGGTTGGCCTGCCCGGTGAGGTCCGCCGCGGCGTGGTAGTCCTGGCCGTCCTTCTTGAACCCGGAGTTGCGCAGATAGCACCACAGGATGGTCGCCATGCCGAGCTGGTGGGCGCGGGAAAACGCGTCGCTGATCTCCAGGATCTGCCGCCGCGACTCCTCGCTACCGAAGTAGATGGTCGCGCCGATCGCCGCCGCCCCCATGTCGAAGGCCTGTTCGACGTTGGCGAACAGGGTCTGGTCGTGCATGTTCGGGTAGCTCAGCAATTCGTTGTGGTTGATCTTGACCACGAACGGGATGCGGTGCGCATAGCGCCGCCCCACCGAGCCGAGAACGCCGAGCGTCGACGCCACCGCGTTGCAGCCGCCGTCGAGCGCGAGTTCGACGATGTTGGCCGGATCGAAATACGCCGGGTTCGGCGCGAACGAAGAGCCCGCGGTGTGCTCGATCCCCTGGTCGACCGGCAGGATCGACACGTAGCCCGTGCCGCCCAGGCGGCCGTGGTCGAAGATCGCCTGCAAGTTGCGCAGCACGCCGATCGGCCGGTCGCTGTGCGAAGTCACGCGATCGATGAAATCGGGGCCGGGCAGGTGCAGCCGCTCACTCGGAATCGTCGCGCAACGGTGCTCGAGCAGATCGGCGGCGGCCGCGTCGCCCAATTGCTGGACGATGCGATCGATGGTGGCGCTGGCGGTAGCGGTAGGCATAGCGCCGGCATTGTCCCCGCGCCTCAGCGCTCCGCCAAGCCGCGTTCGTAGACCACGCGGCCGGCGAAAACCGTCATTTCGACCCGCACTGCGGCCAGCTCGGCGACCGGACAGTCCACGAGGTCGTGGGTCAGGACCACCAGATCGGCGAGCTTGCCGGCCCGGATCGAGCCCAGGCGGTCTTCGTCGAAGGCCGCCCAAGCGGGCCAGAGAGTCAGGTGGGCCAGGGCTTCGCCGGGCCGCATGCGCTGGTCGACGTACCAGCCGCCGACGGGCCAGAGCGCCGCGTCGACGCGCGCCACCGCGGCCCGGTATGCGGCGATCGGATCGGGATCTTCGACCGGGAAATCGCTGCCGCCGGGGATGACCACGCCGCTGTCGAGCAGCGCGCGCCAGGCGTAGGCGCCGCGCACCCGCGTGGGGCCCAGCCGCGTCTCGGCCCAGTACATGTCGCTGGTCTGGTGCTGGGCCTGCATCGACGGCACCACGCCGAGTTGCGCGAAGCGGCCGATCTCGGCGGGCGCGAGCACTTGCGCGTGTTCGACGCGGAAACGGTGGTCGGGACTCGGGTGGGCGCGCAGCGCCGCTTCGAATGCGTCCAGGACCTCGCGGTTGGCGCGGTCGCCGATCGCGTGCACGCAGAGCTGGAAGCCCGCCGCGAGCGCCTGGCGCGCCACGGCCTCGACGCGCTCGCGCGGCGTGGTCACCAGGCCGCGCACTCCGGGTTCGTCGGCGTAGTCGGCGAGCAGCGCGGCGCCGCGCGAGCCCAGCGCACCGTCGGCCGACAGCTTGATCGCGCGCACCTTGATGCGGCCCCCGCCGTCCAGATCCTTGACCGGGCCGCGTGGCAGCCACTCGGCGAGCGTCCGCGGGTCGCCGGAGACCATGACGTAGTCGCGCAGGTCGAATTGGCCGGCGCGCGCCATCTCTTCGAACAGGCGGATCGTGCCGCTGCCGACGCCGGCGTCGTGGATCCCCGTGATCCCGCGTTCGTGCAAGCGCGCAATCGCGCGGCGCACTCCGCTCCGCAACGCCTCGCGGCCGGTTTCCGCGCCGGCAGTGTTCAAGAGGCCCATCGCGCGGTCGACCAGCACGCCGGTCGGCCGGCCCTCGGCGTCGCGGAGGACGCGCCCGCCCGGCGGATCCGGAGTGTCGTGATCGATTCCCGACCGCCGCAGGGCCTCGGCGTTGGCGAGCAGCGCGTGCCCGTCGACGCGCCGCACGGCGACCGGATGATCGGGCACCGCGGCGCTCAAGGCGCCGTGGTGGGGAAACTCGGCGATTTCCCAGTCGTTCTGGTCCCAGCCGCGGCCGAGCACCCACTCCCCGGCCGGCAGCGTCGCGGCGCGCTCGCGGATGCGCTCCACGACCTGTGCGTAGCTCGTGGTGCCCATCAAGTCGACGGTGAGCAGCGCCTGGGCGTAGCCCTCGAGGTGGCCGTGCGCATCGATGAAGCCCGGGTAGAGCGCGCGGCCGCGGAGATCGACGCGGCGCGTTTCCGGGCCGGCGAGCGCCAGCGCTTCGGCGTCGGATCCGACGAAGAGGATCCGGCCGTCGGCGACGGCCACCGCGCTGGCGCGCGGCCGCGCCGCTTCGAGCGTGCGGACCACTCCGCCGTGGAACACGATCTCCGCGGACTGCTGCGCAGAAGTCGTGCTGGTGAGAAGCGCAATCGTCAGGAGCCCGAGCGGTCGCATGGGACGATTCTCGCCGCTCCAGCCACCGCCGGGCGCTTCATTCCGGGCGGAAAAGGCCCCAGACCGGCGCGGCGCTGCCCGTGCCCGCCGCGATCGACTCGTCGAAGAAATTCCAGGCGAACAACCCGTCTTCGGCCTCGGGGTCGAGCAGTTCGAAAACCAGCCGGCCGAGCGGCTGGGCGGTGGACACGCGCACGCTGCCTGGCTGCAGCAGCCGTTCGGCGTCGGCGGTCTCCCAGCTCGTGGTCCGCTGCCGGTGGCCCTGGAATGGCCGGCTCGCCTGTGAAGTCGCCGCGACCGTCCAGATGCGCACCAGTTCCGGCCGGGCTTCGGTCAGGATCTCGTAGCGGACGCCGTGCGCGTCGAGCAGTTCGAGCAGATCGACGCGGCCGGGCGGCAGCAAGTAGGCGCGCGCCGCAGACCGCGTGGCGGTCGCCGCGAACACCACCGAGCACGGCACTTCGATGCGCGTGAGCGGGCCGGCCGCGACCCGCCGCTTCTCGCCGGAAGCGGGGTCGGTCACCAGCTCGAAGCCGCGCAGCAGCAGCTCTTCGGGCGCGCCGCGAGGGACCGCCTTGGCGCCGAGCGCTTGCTCCAGCCGCCCCGCCGCGGCGGCTTCGGCGGTCTCCACGTCGAGCCGCTGGCAGAGCGCGGGCACCTGTGCGCCGCGCTCGGCGACCAGCTGCAGGATCTCGACCACGAACGCCCGGGTGGCGGCGATGCGCACGGGGAAGTCGGCGTAGGCGTAGGCTTCGCTCAAGATCCCCAGGCGGTTGCGCAAACCCGCGTAGTTGTTGCCAAAGCGCGGCCGGTGGTCGAAAGTCTGCCAGCCGGTGACGCGGTCGGGCTCGTCCTGGAACGCGCCGCGTTCGGTCAGGAAATTGCCGTAGTCGAAGGTCTCGAAACCGTGCCGCTCGCGCATCCGCGCGCGCAGCAGCGGCAGCCAGTCGGCGGCGAGGGTGCGCAGCAGCTCGGGGTGCGCCGAGGGCGTGAGCGGCGGCGCGTAGGTCAGCTCGTAGCCGTGCGCGCTGCCGTTGGTCGTGTGCAGATCGACGACCACGTGCGGATCCCATTCCGCGATCAGGCGGACCAGGTGGCGGGCCTCCACGTTCTCGAGCTTCAAGTAGTCGCGATTGAGATCGAGGCCCTTGGCGGTCTCGCGACGCCCCACCGGCGCCGGACCGTTCTGCAGCGGCCGCTGGCCGGGGCCGAAGGCGTCGTTGCCGTCGGCGTTGTAGATCGGCGCGATCAGCGTCACCACCCCGGCCAGCGGCCACGGCGCGGTTTCGTCCCAGACGACTTCGCGCAGGAGCTGCAAGCAGGCCTCCTTGCCTTCGACTTCGCCGGCGTGGATGTTCGCCATCACCAGAACGACCGGCAACCCGCTCGCGCGCGCTTCCTCCGGGGACCGCACCGGCGGATCGGCGATCACGAGCAACGGCAGCTCCCGGCCTTCCGGGGTGACGCCGAAGACGCGGCGCTGCACGCGCGGATCGGCTGCGGCGTCGACCGCGTCGAGGAACGCGATCACTTCGGCGTGGCTGGAAGTGTGGAGATGGCCGGACGCTTCCGGCACGGTCTGCGGCGGGGGCGGGAGCTGGGGCATCCGGCAGGCGGTGAGCGGGAGGGTCAGAAACAGAGACAGGAACGCGGCACGACGCACGGCCCCAGGCTAGCCGCCCCGCCCCGGCGACCCGCGCTCCTAGGCTTGCAAGCGCCCCATGCTCCGCTTCCCCGCCCTCGCCCGCGTCGTCCTGTGCACCGTGATCGCAGGCGCTCTTCTCCAACCCGGCTGCGTCGCGCCGGCCGGCACGCCGCCCGCATATCCGGCCACGCGGACCGTCGACCAGGTCGACGACTACCACGGCACGCTCGTCGCCGACCCGTACCGCTGGCTCGAGGACCTCGACGCTCCCGAGACGGCCACCTGGGTCGCCGCCGAAAACGCCGTGACGCAAGCGTTCCTGCACGCGATCCCGGCGCGAGCGGAGCTGCGCGAGCGGCTCGCGGTGCTCACCGACCACGAGCGCCGCGACGTGCCGGTCGCGCGTGGCGGACGGCTGTTCTACACCCGGAACGAAGGCCTTCAAGACCAGTCCGTGTTCTGGGTGCAGCAGGGCGAGCAGGGCGCCGCGCGCGTGCTGCTCGACCCCAACGGCCTCTCCGCGGACGGCACGGTCGCCGTGTCGGGCTGGGAAGCCAGTCCGGACGGCCGCTGGTTCGCCTACGCGCTCTCGGGCGGCGGCTCCGACTGGAAGACCTGGCACGTGCGCGACGTCGCGAGCGCCGGCGACACCGACGACGTGCTGCAGTGGTGCAAATTCGGCACGGTGAGCTGGGCCGGCGACTCGAGCGGTTTCTATTACACGCGCTTCCCCGAACCGCCGCCCGGCGCCGAACGCGAGGCGCTCAACACCGATCCCAAGGTCTACTTCCACCGGCGCGGCACGGCGCAGGAAGCCGACGCACTGGTCTACGAGCGCCCCGATCATCCCAAGTGGGGATTCGATCCGGAAGTCAGCCACGACGGCCGCTGGCTGCTGATCTCGGTTTCGGAAGGCACCGCGCGCCGCAACCGCGTGTTCGTCAAGGAGCTCGCCACAGAGGGTCCGGTACGGCCGCTGGTGGACGACTTCGCCGCGGCCTACGAATTCGCCGGCAGCGTGGGGTCGACGTTCTACTTCCGGACCGACCTCGGCGCGCCACGCGCGCGCGTGGTCGCCACGGAGGCCGGCAGCGGGCCGGCCCGTTGGCGCGAGGTGGTCGCCGAAGACGGCGACGCGCTGATCACGGCGAGCCTGATGGGCGGCCGGCTCGTGCTCGAGTACCTGCACGACGCCTCCAGCCGGATCTTCATCAAGCCCCTCGACGGCGGCACACCCACCCAGCTCACGTTTTCGGGTCCGGCCACGGTCTCGGGATTCTCGGGCTCGCCCGACGAGCCGATCGCCTACTACGCCATGTCCTCGTACGTCGTGCCGCCGACGGTCGTGGCCCACAACCTGGAAACCGGCGCTTCCTGGGAAGTCCACCGCACCGCGATCGACTTCGATTTCGACGCCTACGTCACCCGCCAGGTCTGGTATCCGAGCAAGGACGGCACCCGGGTGCCGATGTTCCTGACCCACCGCAAGGACCTGGTGCGCGACGGCGACAACCCGGTCTACCTGTACGGATACGGCGGTTTCGACGTCTCGATCACGCCGCGCTTCCGCGCGACCGATCTCGCGTGGCTCGAGCGCGGCGGAGTCCTCGCGGTCGCCAACCTGCGCGGCGGCGGCGAATTCGGCCGCGAGTGGCACGAAGCCGGCATGATCCTGAACAAACAGAACGTGTTCGACGATTTCATCGCCGCGGCGGAGTGGCTGATCGAACAGGACTACACCCGCACCGGCCGGCTCGCCATCGGCGGCGGCAGCAACGGCGGCCTGCTGGTCGGTGCGTGCATGACCCAGCGCCCCGGACTCTTCGGCGCCTGCCTGCCGGCGGTCGGCGTGATGGACATGCTGCGTTTCCACTTGTTCACGATCGGCTGGGCCTGGGTGAGCGACTACGGCAGCAGCGCGGACCCCGCGCAGTTCGCCGCGCTGCGCGCGTACTCGCCCTTGCACAACCTGCATCCCGGCGTCGCCTATCCCGCCACGCTGGTGACCACCGGCGACCACGACGACCGCGTGGTGCCGAGCCATTCGTTCAAATTCGCGGCGGCCTTGCAGGCCGCGCAGGCGGGGCCCGCGCCGGTGCTGATCCGCATCGAAACGCGCGCCGGCCACGGCGCGGGCATGCCGGTGTCCAAACGCGTCGAGGAGCAGGCCGACCGCTGGGCCTTCTTGATCCGCGCCTTGGGAATGGAAAGCTAGCGCGGACCGCCTCCCGGGTGCTCTGCACTTTCCTTGCGGAAGGCGCGGACGACGCGCGGAGGAGGACATCCCGGCTCGCCGACTGCGAACGCAAGTCCCGGCTCCACAATCCGTTGCGGACGTCCCATGAGTTTTCGTGGAAAACTTGTTGGAACGCTGCGGAAAGCTCGTCGAGAACCGGTGGATTTCCGGAGCCAGATTGGATTTTTCGGGCTACAAGGAATCTCGAGGAACGGGCTCCCCCGCCCGGCGCACCCCGCGTGCGGCCCGCCTCGAGGTTTCCTCCCAACCAACTTTCCCCATCGAAATCGGAGCAACGATCGAATGTCGCGTTTCCTTCTCATTCTGACGGCGTTCGCCCTGTTCGCAGGCAGCCTCGTCGCGCAGTCGCAACTGCCCGTTTACAAGGCCACGAACCCCAAGTTCGCCGGCGTGTACCGCATGGACACCGGCCTCGACCCCTCGGCAGCTGCCGCCCGCAGCGGCCCGGACGTCATCTTCAACAACACCATCGCGTCTGGCTACTACAGCGTGCCCGGTGCGTTCCAGGAGTGGATCGACGAAGGCGGTCTGTACGACCGTGACAGCCTCAAGCTCGAAGACCAGATCAATGGCTTCCAATTCATCTACTGCACATCGGAGTTCGACCCGAACGGGATCGGCGGCACCTACATCGCCACGTTCTACGACGACAACATCTGGTGCGCCGGCCCCTCCACGTGGCCGAACGCCGTTTGTGCGTACGGTCTCGCTGGCCTGCCCCTCTCTCCCGACGGCAACCTGGGCTGCTGGATCGTGACCGTCGACTTGATGGGCGGTTTCGAATGCCCGCCGAACCTCAACACGAGTTTCCCCACGGAAGGCGTGCCCGACATCAACGGCGCTCCCCGCTACTTCAGCTGGGGCGGCACCTGGGACGTCAACAACACCGGTCCGTGGATCATGCGTGGCGGCTACCGTCGCGACAACAGCTTCACCTGGTTCGACACCAACACCGGCACCCTCGCGGGCTGCTTCTGGTTCGGTGGCTTCCCGTTCGCCAACTTCGCCATGAAGATCTGGGGCCCGCCGGCGGGCTGCAAGGCGTACGACAGCAAGAACTTCCCGGGGCAGAACAGTCTGCAGCTGATGTCCGATGGACCGATGAGGAGCGGTGCCCAACGCACCTTCACGATTCCCGGCGCCGACCCGGCCTTGAACTACTGGCTGATCGCTTCGCGCGCTCCGGGCGAGATCAAGCTGCCGAGCGGCTGCGTGATCCTGATCGACCCGAACCAGATCCTGCCGCCGACTCCGCTGCCGATGCCGGGCGGCACCCGGACGGTCGTCCTGCCGAACAACGCTCCGACCCAGTTCTACGTCCAAGCCGTCTGCGGCACGGCCTTGACCGTGCAG
>DASWJW010000126.1:0-43643 GCA_036396955.1 Planctomycetota bacterium | reverse complement strand
CCTTGTTCGGGATCACTCCCGACAACAACCGTTTCGAGCACGTCTCGGTGATCAAGGTCGCCAGGACTTCCGAGGCCATCACCGAAGCGATCGTCCGCGCGCTGCGGGCGCGCACCAGCGATGGCGCGGAATGGACCGCAGCCGAGTGGCTGCGCTGGTACGAGCGCGAAAAGGCCGCTGAAACACGCGGTTAGCGCTCGTCAGCGCACCGCCAGCTCGGCGACCGGCAGGAAGCGACGGTCGAAACGCTCCACGAAGTCGAGCAGCAGCAGCTTCTTGGAACTGCGCAAGGCCTTGCGGACCGGCTTGCCTTGCCAAGTCAGGACGACGGCCACTTCGGGGTCGTACATGGCGGCGTCGAGCAGCAGGCGGAAACTCTTCACGCCGGCGCCCTCGGCGTGGAACTCGCCGGGTGCGGTGCGAACGACCGTCAGCCGGGCGGTGCGCTCGTCGGCTCGTTCCTGGATGAAGCGCGCCCGGCGTTCGTGGTCCCAGGAGTTCCACGCTTCCGCGTCTTCGACCACCGGCCGGAACTCGGCGGCGACCGCGCGGTCGAGCGATTGCAGCTCGATCCATGCGGCGCGGCCTTCTTCGGCGCGGACCGAGTAGCGGGTCACGCGGCTTGCGTGCGGGTCGCGGCGCACCGTGTCGAGCAGCGCGGCCCAGTCGACCGCGCCGAACTCGAAGTCGTGGCCCAGTTCTTCGAAGCGCAAGAACTGAGCATCGCTTGCGCCGGCGGCATGGAGACGCTCGAAGGCGAGTTCCTGGTTGAGGATCAGTTTGGCCGAGTCCTGCATCCCTTGCAGGCAGCGCACCGGCATGCCGGCCAGGTTTCCGGCCAGCCGGATGGTGTTGCGGCCTTCAGCAAGCGCGAGCTGCGGGCCTCCGATCATCGGCGCACACGACGCCCACAAGTCGGAGTGGCGCGTGCCGAGTTCCCAGGCCAGGTGCCCGCCGCGGCTGACTCCGGTCAGGTGGATGCGGTTCTCGTCGACGTTGTAGCGCCGGCGCATCCAGCGCAGGGCCGCGAGCACCGCCTCGCGTTCGCGAGGGCGGCCGGAGAAGCCCTCATTCGGTCCGGCCTCGGTGGGGGCGAGCACCAGCGCGCCCGCGCTCGCCGCGGGGCCGGCCCACATCGACGCGATTCCGCGTCCGTTGCCGCCGGCGCCGTGCAGAGCCACGACCAGGGGTGCCGGGCGTGCGGGGTCGTAGCTCTCGGGTACGAACAGGTGCAGCGTGGTGCTCTCGAGTTCTCCGAGCACCGGCAGCTCCACTTGCAGTTCCAGCAGCCCGGGCTGTGCCGGTGCAAAGCCGCCGAAACCAGCCATGACGGCCAGCCAATCCGCCAAGCTCTCCTCACCCTTGGCGAGTTCCAGCGCGGCCTTGCGGCGGGCGCGGGCGTCGGGCAGGTCGACCGCCGCCGCCAGCACGCTTTCCATTGCGGCACGGCGCTCGGCGTCCAGCGGCTGCGTCGCCTCCTGGGCCGGAGCCGAACCGAGCGCAACCAGGAGGAGTGCCCACATCCGGGTCCATCATGCCATGCGGCCGGACCTACGATGCGGAGCGATGCTTGCCTCGCCCGCCCGCTCCTCGATCCTCCCCGGCGCGCTGGCCGCCGTCCTGCTCGCTTCCGCCTGTCAAGCGCCGCGGCCGATGGCCGGCGTCACCGAATCCGGCGCGGAGCTCGCTGCGGCGACCTGGATGGAAGCCGCCAATTGGCAGCCGCTTCAGACCGACGCTGGTTCCTCCTTGCGCGGCATCTGCGTGGTCGATGCGGACGTGGTGTGGGCGTCGGGCACCGGCGGCCGATGGCTGCGCACTCTCGACGGCGGGCGCACCTGGTCGCGCGGCCACGTGGCCGAGGCGAAGCACCTCGATTTCCGCGACGTGCACGCGATCGACGCCGACACCGCCTGGCTGATGGCCGCGGGTCCCGGCGATGCGTCCGGAATCTGGCGCACTGAAGACGGCGGCGCGAGCTGGAAACTGCACTGGCGCAATCCGCAAGCGGAGGGCTTCTACGACGGCATGGCGTTCTGGGACGACGACAACGGCCTGTTGTTCGGGGATCCGGTCGACGGCGAGTTCCAGGTGATGCGCACGGCCGACGGCGGCCGCCGCTGGGCGCCCGCGCCCGCACCGGCCATGCCCAGGGCGCTCGAAGGCGAACACGCGTTCGCCGCCAGCGGCACCGGCATTGCGGTGTGGAGTGGCGAGCGCGCGTGGTTCGTCACCGGCGGCAGCGTGTCGCGCGTGTTCCGCAGCGATGATCGCGGCGCGAGCTGGACCGCCGCCGAGAACCCGCTCGGCCAGGGCCTGCCCGGCGCCGGAGCCTTCTCGGTCGCGTTCCGCGACGCGCACAACGGCGTGGTCGTCGGCGGCAACTACGAGCGTCCCGATTCGGCGCACGCCACTGCCGCCTGGACCGACGACGGCGGCCGCACCTGGCACGCGGTGCCGACGGAACAGAGCCCGCGCGGATATCGCAGCGCGGTGGCTTTTCTGCCCGGCACTTCGATCGTCGTGGCGGTGGGGACGAGCGGCAGCGACTGGAGCGCCGACGGCGGCCGTACCTGGCGGCCGCTCGGCGCGCGCGGTTTCCACGCCGTGGCGTTCGCGCCGGCCCATGGGACCGGCGCCCCGCTGGCGTTCGCGGTGGGGGGCGAGGGTTCGGCGGGCCGGCTGGAACCCGCGCGGCAGTAGACTTCGCCGCGCCGCCATGTCCCGCATCCACGACGACATCCTCCAGACGGTCGGCGGCACGCCGATCGTGCGCCTCTCGCGCCTCGGCCGCGAGCTCGACTGCGAGCTGCTCGGCAAGTGCGAGTTCCTGAACCCCGGCGGTTCGGTCAAGGACCGGATCGGCGTGCGCATGGTGGCCGACGCCGAGCTGCAAGGCCGGATCAAGCCCGGCGACACGCTCATTGAGCCGACTTCGGGCAACACGGGCATCGGCATCTGTCTGGCGGCGGCGGTCAAGGGCTATCGTGTGATCATCACGCTGCCCGAGAAGATGTCGCACGAGAAGCAGGTGGTGATGGAAGCGCTCGGCGCCGAGATCATCCGCACGCCGAGCGAAGCCGCGTGGGACTCGCCCGAGAGCCACATCGGCGTGGCGCAGCGGCTGCGCGGCCTGCTCCCCGACGCGCACATCCTCGACCAGTACTCGAATCCGTCCAACCCGGACGCGCACGCCGATGGCACCGCCGAGGAGATCCTGCACGATCTCGACGGCAAGCTCGACGTGATCGTGATGACCGCCGGCACCGGTGGCACGATCACCGGCGTGGCGCGGCGGCTCAAGGAGGAGATCCCCGGCCTGCACGTGGTCGGCGTCGACCCCGAAGGCTCGATCCTGGCCGGGCGCGGCGAACTCAAGCCCTACAAGGTCGAAGGCATCGGCTACGACTTCATTCCCGAAGTCCTCGACGTCGGCCTGGTCGACGAATGGGTCAAGTCGAACGACAAGGACTCGTTCTTGACCGCGCGGCATCTGATCCGCCAAGAAGGCCTGCTGTGCGGCGGCAGCTCCGGCGCCGCTGCATGGGCGGCGATGCAGGTCGGCCGCCGATTCGGCAAGGGCAAGCGCGTGCTCGCGATCCTGCCCGATTCGATCCGCAACTACTTGTCCAAGTTCGCCGACGACCGGTGGATGAAGGAAAACCGCTTCCTCGAAGCGGAGTGGGAGCTCGGCGTGGTGGCCGACATCGTCCGCGGCCTGGGTCCGCGCCCGGTGATCGACGTCGAACTCGGAGAGCGCGTGCGCCTTGCGGTCACCACCATGAAGGAACATTCGATCTCGCAGATCCCGGTGGTGGACGGCGGCCGGCTTGCGGGAATCGTCACCGAGTCGGATCTGCTCGACGCGCTGGTCGACGGCCGCGCGACGATGGACAGCTCGCTCGTCGAGGTGATGGTGCGCAAGGTCTCGACGGTCGCGCCGCACGACTCGGCGAGCGTGTTGCGCGCCTGCTTCGACCGCGGCGAAGTCGCGCTGGTGGTCGAAGGCGAACGCGTGACCGCGGTGCTCTCCAAGATCGACTTGATCGACTACCTGGCCAACCAGGACGATCTCGCGGTGCGGATGGCGGCCGTTCCGGCGCGCTAGCCGCCGAACTCGGCGGTCAGCACCAGCAGCACTTCGCGCTCGTTGGCCTCGTCGCGCCAGCTCAGGAGTCCGCGCGCGATGGTGTCGCGGCGCGAGCGGTCGGCCATCACCACCACCGGCGCGCCGGTCGGCACGCGCAAGCGGGTCCGCATGGAATCGGCCTGCACGGTCGCGCCGGTGGCGCGGCGGAACCACGGCCGCAATTCCAGATCGACCGTGTCCGCGCTCGCGGCGTGGACGAAGACTCCGAGGCCCGAGCCCGTGACTTCGGTCCGCACGCCGGCCGCGGTGCCGATTCCAGGCAGCACCACGATCCAGGGCTGCGGTCGCTCCCCGACGAGTTGGAGGTCTGCGGCATAACCGGGCACGACCATCAAGAAGGACTCGGAACGGACCAGCGCACGGCTCGAGCCGGAGCGGGCCGAGAGCGCCGCGGCAAGACCGCCGTCGGCGACGTGGACCTGCAGGCCGCCGGGCGTCGTGCCGCCGGCGCCGATTTCGAGGCCGCCGCTGCGGTAACGGAGGGCGAGCTCGAACGTGCGCGCGTCGCTCGAATCGGTCTCGAAGCGCTCCACGCGGATGCGCACGTTTCCGGGCGGCAGCTCGGCGCGCCGCGCCGCGCGCAGGATGCGGTCGCGCTCGCGATCGAAGTCGTCGCGCCGCGCCGAGTCCTGCTGGCACGCGCCGAAGGCGAGGAGCGCCACGGCGGACAAAGCAACTTTGATGGGCAACCGCATGTTCCGCGCCCAGCCTACAATCCCCAGTCCAGCCGGCCCGGCCGGTCGTTCCGCGCAAATCGAACTCCCACAATCTTCATGCGTCAGATCCTCTCTCTTTCCCTTCCCGCGCTCTGCGCATTCGCCCTCGCCGCTTGCGGCGGCGGGGCCGGCCCCGAAGTTTCCCGCGCCGTCTGCGTGCTCAAGCCGACCGCCGGCAGTGCGGTCCAGGGTTCCGTCGAATTCGTCCAAGAAGGCGCCGGCGTGCGGATCCGCGCCACCCTCACCGGTTTGGCTCCGGGCGCGCACGGCTTCCACATCCACGAGTGGGGCGACTGCGACTGCAGCGACGGCAAGTGCACCGGCGGCCACTTCAACCCCGCGGGCGCCGCCCACGCCGGCCGCGACGCCAAGGTCCGCCACGTCGGCGACCTCGGCAACATCCAAGCCGCTGCCGACGGCAAAGGCACGCTCGACTTCGTCGACACCATGGTAAAGCTGACCGGAGCCAATTCGGTGATCGGGCGCGCGATCACGGTGCACGCCGACGCCGACGACAACACCAGCCAGCCGACCGGCAACGCCGGCGCCCGCGTCGCCGTGGGCGTGATCGGCATCGCGCCTCCCAAGTAGGTGCGGCCGCGCGGGCGGCGGGGCTACTGGACGACTGCCAGCAGGGAATTCGACCAGACGCTCGCGCCGCCGGCGCGGATCTCCAGGGCCTGGAACCAGACGCTGCGGCCACGCGCGACGAGGGGCACGACGTCCGTGAACGTAGCGATGCCGCTCGCATCGGCGACCACCGGTCCGGCGCTCGTGATCGGCGGCGTGAGGTCCGCGACGCCCCACGGCGTGAAGAAGGGTCCGCCGCCGGTGATCGATCTTCCCACCCAGACCGAACTGCCCGCCTGCGCGTCGCTCACGGTCACGGTGGCGAGCTGGCCGGCGACGAGCGCGGGGGCCGTCAAGGTGAGCCGGTCCTCGCGGGTCAGCACCGCGAAGGTGTCCTGCACCTGACCGTTGACGTCGAGGAAGCTCACGTCGATGCGCTCGCCGCTCAGGTCGAGCACGACCGAACCAAGCCGGTTCTGCGAGGTGAACATCACCGGATGGTCGTGCGAGCCGCCGCCGGTCAGGCCGCTCGAACCGGCGACGGTGTAGACGGTTCCCGCGTCGGGAGCGACCGTCTTGTCGTAGGCGCCGCCGCCGGCCGGATTCCCGTCGCCGCCGTCGATGAGCATCGTCGCCGGATCCCAAGTGCTCGACTTTCCGTAGTGGCCGTCGATCAAGAAGGAGCGCTCGTAGGAGTGGCTGTGGCCGTTGAATACCAGGTCGACGCCGTAGTCCTCCAGGATCGGCAGGGCGACCTCGCGCATGTCGCGCATGCGGCCGCCGCTGTCGGCGTCGTTGTCCGAATCGTGCGAGCCCTTGGTGTAGGGCGGATGGTGCCAGAAGGCGATGACCCAGGTCTGGGTGGTCGCGGCCAGATCCGTCCGCAGCCAGGTCATCATGGGGCCGGCCGCGGTGCGCAGGCTGCCTTCCGAGTCGAGCACCACGAAGTGCGCGTTGCCGTAGTCGAAGGAATAGTACGACTCGGTGCCCGACGGCACGCCGCCGGCTTCGCCCTGGGTCGGCAGCGTGAAGACCGCTTCGTAGGTCGGCAGCGACGTCTCGTGGTTGCCGCGGGTCGGCCAGGCCACGCACTTGCGCAAGGTCCCGGGGTACATGTCGAACAGGCCCGCCTGGTACTCGAGGTCCGAGCCGGAGTCGTAGGCGTTGTCGCCGAGCAGCAACCACAGGTCGGGGTCGGTGCCGCCGTGAAACGCGTAGAAGCCGTCGCGCACCGCGCGCGCGTTCGCGTTGCCGGTGCCCGAATCACCGACGACCCAGACGCGGGAAGGACGCTCGCTGCCGACCGCAGGCGCGGTGCGGAACACGTGCTCCAGGTCGTCGCCGCCGAGATCGCCGCTCGCGTCGCCGAAAGCGTAGTAGTGGACCGTGCCGGGCTGCAACCCGGTGAGCTGCACTTTGTGATTCAGCGTGAGCGCTGGATTGCTGGCGGTCTGGTTGAGGCTGCCGGGCGCCGCGCCGTAGCGGACGACGGAATCGGCGGCGTTGCGCGTCCGCCAGCGGACCCACACCGAATCGGGCGTGCCTAGCTGCAGGTAGGGGCCGCGTTCGAGTTCGGGCAAGCCTTGGTCGGTGAGCTCGAGGTCGAAGGAAATGTCCGAACTGGTGAGGTTGCGCTGGTGGATCTCGACCGCGACGACGTTCCGACCTGGCAAGAGCAGCGCCGGATCGATCACGAACCAGGTGACGGCCGATTCGTCCGCTCCGCCGATCGTGGAGGACGCGAAAGTGAGGTAATCGACCGCGCCGCCCGGCATGTTGGAGCGCGCGACCTCGGTCCCGTTCAGGTAGACCACCGCGCCGTCGTCGCGTACCAGCCCCAGATCGAGCGTGGTCACCGAGGCGGGAGCCGCGACGTCGAATCCGTGGCGGAAGTAGGTGGTGGTGAACTTGTTGTTGGCGTTGCCGCCGTACGAGACCACGGTGGCTTCATCGCCGTCGCCGTAGCCGAGCTGCGCCGGGCCGGCAGCCCAGGACAGGTCGTGGAACACGAGGTCGCGCCAGGCCGTGCCTTGGTCCGAACCGTCGTCGAGGTACTTCCACGTGGCCCCGGCGGCGATCAGCTGTGCGGGAACCGGCGCCGCGAATGCGGCCACGGCGGCCACGACGAACCAGTGCGAAAGCAACGAGCGTTTCATCGGCGGCGGGGTTCGGAGGCAACGGTCAGGGTTGCGATGCGTTCTCCGGCGAGGTCGCGCAGCCGGCGAGCCGCCGGTGCGTTCGCCCGCCGCTCGGGCAGCGCGTCCAGCGCCGCAAGGCAGGCGCGCCAGGCACCCGCTGCGTCGTCGAGGCGCCCGAACTGCTCGCACAACGCGGCGCGCCGGGCGTGGGGCTCGGCGCTCTTGGGGGCCGTGGCGAGCAAGGCGTCGACCCGCGCGAGCGCGGCGTCCCGTCGGCCGAGCGCGGCTTCCAGTTCGATGGCTTCGAAGAGGAGTGCGGGAACCGCGCCGCACCGCTCCAGGCCGGCATCGAGCCCGGCAAGGGCGCGTACCAGGCCCGCCTCGCCCGTGCTGGCGGCCAGACGCGCGCGGCGCAGGTAGAGGTCGGGATCGCAGGCCGGCGCGGCGGCGATCGCCGCGTCGAAATCGGCGAGTGCCGCTTCGCTGCGGCCCAGCCGTTGGTTGCACTCGCCGCGCAGTTGCAGGAGCACGGGGTCGGCCGGGGTGGCAAGCAATTCGGCCGTCAGGTGCGCCAGCGCGCCCTGGAGGTGGCCGACGTCGAGCAACAGGCGGCCGCGTTCGGCGGCCAGGCCGGGGAGTTCCGGCTGCACGGCGGCCGCGCGGTCGAGGTCTGCCAGAGCCGCTGTCCAAGCCTTGTGGATGCGCTGCAGGGCGGCCCGCTCGAGAAGGGCGGCGGCGTTCTCGGGGTCGGCGTCGATCCGGGCATCCGCCCGAACGATCAAGTCGTGGAGGCCGTCGTGGGGCGCCGGGCCGACCGCTCGGGCCTGGCCCAGGTGGCAGACCACGCAGGCCAGGCAGGCGAAGGCCGCCCGAGGAGAAAAAATGGGGGACATGCGTAGCCGCCGGGGGGCTGGTGACTAAGTGGGGCGCCAGGCATCCGAGGATAACGGCAATATTCTCGATTCTGGATCTCGACGAATCTCAAATTGCGCTTCCTCGGCCGGAAGCCGGCCAAATTCGGTGGAACCAGTGGCTCGCTGAGTGCCTCCCACCCGCGGACCCATGACCACCAAAGCCGTATTTTTGTTCCTAGTCTTCGCCGTACTTGCGGCGATGGCCTACGCCCAGGCCCCTGGCACCGGGCAGGCTACCGCGACCGGCATGTCCGGCGGTTCCCACGCCGCCGCGGCCCTGACCCTTGGCCCGGTGACCCCGGGCGTGGCGGGGATGGTCAACAGCATCACCGCCTCGGGTGCCGAACCGAACCTCCGCGTGTACTTCGTGATCGGCTTCGCGCCGGGATCGACGAGCTTCCCCGAGTGCCCTGGATTCACGGTCGACATCTCGAATCCGGATCAGGTGGCGGGCATCTTCGCCGACCAGAACGGCAATGCCACGGCCTTGGGCCAGGTCGGGGTGCGCTTCATCGGCACCACCATCTACATGCAGGCTGTGCAGGTCTTCCGTACTTGCAAGGTCAGCAATCTGGTTGCCCACACCTTCTAGGTAGCCGCTCCGATCCACGACTCCGAGCCCTCGGGCTCGGCCGCCCGCGCCTCCGCTTGTTCGGAGGCGCGGGCGCGTAACTTTCCGGTTCTTCCGCGTCGTCATGGACGAGCGATGCGCTGGCCCCTCCTGATCCTCGCGTGCCTGGGCTCGGCATCCCCGGCGGCGTCGCCTTCGGTCCGTGCCGTCACTTGGAGCGACCAAGGGCACCAGGTGGTGGCGGCACTCGCCGGCGGCTGGCTGTCCACGGCCGGCGCCGCCCGAGTCGCCGCTTTGCTCGACGGCGAATCCCTCGCCCAGGTCGCGATCTGGCCCGATGCGATCAAGGACCAGCGGCGCTGGGAGTGGGCGCGGCCCCTGCACTACGTGAACCTCCCGCGCGGCAAGCGGCGTTACCGGCGCGCGCGCGATTGCCCGCTAGACGCGTGCGCGGTCGAGGCCTTGCGCAGCTTCGTCCGGCTCGCGGCCGATCCGGAGCAGCCACGCGCGGTCCGGCACGCGGCCTTGAGCTTCCTGGTCCACCTGGCCGCCGATCTCCACCAGCCCCTGCACGCCGGATATCCGGACGACCAGGGCGGCAACCAGGTGCGCGTGGCGTTCGATGGGACGCCCGGCTGGCGGCTCCATGCGGTGTGGGACAGCGGACTTCCCGCGCTCGAGACGCGCGGCGACTGGCCCGCCGCGGCGGTGCGGCTCGGCCTGGCGGTTTCGGCGGGCCAGATCGCGGCGTGGGGGAGCGAACTCGATCCGGCGGCTTGGGCCGAAGAGTCCCGCGCGCTGCTCCTGGCGCACGGCTATCCCGGCAAGGAAGAGATCACCGAGGGCTTCGTGGCGATCAACCTCCCTGTCGTGCGCGCTCGTTGGCAAATGGCCGGCGTCCGGCTGGCGCGCCTCCTCGAGCACGTGCTCGGCACAGCCGTCGATCCGGCTACTGCGCCGGCATGGATGCGTGCGCCTGGTCCAGCGGATGCGGAAATCGCGGCGCAGCTCGTCGCCTCACTCGGGTGACCCAGGCGTGGTCAACGCGTTTCGCAGCCAGGCTTCGGGCGCGTCGTCGTCCCAGCGGACGCGGTCCCGCTCGACGTTCACTCCAAGTCCTGCGAACACGGCCTCGAGGTCCACGGTGACCGGCGTTTCACGCCACGCTGCGTAGAGTTCGGTCAGGACCTGCGTTCCGGTCGCGCCGTCGCCGGTCGCGAGCACTCGCTGGACCGGCCAGTGCACGCTCATGTCGCCGCCCGCGGCGACGATTCCGCGCAAGGCCTCCTCGAGTCCGCGGGCGCCGCGTGTGCGGCGGCGGATCTCCAGATCGGCGGTGAACCAGAACAAGGCGCCGCCCCAGTAGGTGCGCCCCCAGGTCGCGGTGCGGTCCAGACCACGATCGTCGGGCCCCGGCTGTCCGTTCGGCAGGCCCTCGGCCATCTTCACCCAGAAGTCCTCCGCGCTCTTGTTGCCCGCCCGCGCGCGCACCACCGATTCGAGATACGTGGCGACGCCTTCTTCCATCCAGTGATGGCGCCGATCCAGCATCGGCAGGCCCAGGTGGGACATCTCGTGCGCCATGATCCAGTCGTCGGCGAGGCCGGCGGCGTCGGTGCGGCGGCCCACGTAGCCTTCGATCCAGGCGCCGCCCCGTCCGAAGGTGCGTCCGAAAGTGCCGCCGCGCCAGCCCGATGCGCGCACCTGCACGAGCAGGCGCGGCACCGGGAAACCGGAGTAGTAATCGCTCACTTGCTCCGCCGCTTCTTCGACCCAGTCGAGCAGGGCTTCGCTGCCGACTCCGCGGAAGCCAGGCATCATAGCCACCTGAATGCGCGCGCCGCCGACTTCGAGCGCGTGGAGCTCGAAGTCGCCGAAGGCGCAGTATGGATCGCGGGCGAGGTCGCCGGCGCGCAAGCGGAACGCACTCGCGCCGCTCGCCGGGTCGTCGAACATACCGGTGACGAAGCGCATGGAAGCACGGTCGCGCACGCGGTAGAGAATCGAAGCCCCGTCGAAGCCCCGCGGCCGCATCGTCCATTGCGACGGCGGCGCGGCAACGACGCCTTCGCGCAAGCTGCGCGGCTCGAGTGCTTCCGCAGCGGCCTGCAGCGCGTAGCGGTAGCGAACTTGCAAGGGCGCGCGCGCGGCGGCAGGGAGCTGCCAGATGCCGCCGGCTCCGGGCAGCGTGCGCCAGCGGCGGCCATCCCACCATTCCGCGCCGGCCACGAACGGGGCCGCGCGTTCGCGCACCACCAATTCACGCCCGAGCGGCTCGCCGAGGCGCGCTTCCACTTCCAGATGGGTCGCCGTCGCATCCAGGACGGCGGTGTATTCCCAGTCGGCGCCGAGCGAGCCCGAAGACATGGCGTTCGGCGCCACGGTGCAAGCCGCAGACAGCGCCACGATGCCGCAGAGTTGCGCCCAGGCCGGCGCGTGCAGCGTGGGGACGGATCGCACGCGGCCAGTCTACGCGCGAATCATGTGGGTTCGGCGTCCAGCGCCGCTTCGGCCTGGGCGCGCCCGTGACTCCAGAAGGCGCGGATCTTTTCGGGGTTGAACTCGAGCGAGGAATACGGCCGGTGCGTGGGTTCGATGCAGAGGATCTCGGCCACCAGCTTGTCACGCAGCTCCGGCGGCCGCGGGCAGGTCTGGGCGTCGAGATACTCGAGGATGCTGTTGAGCGACTTGGCGCCCCGCATGTCCCACAAATAGTTCTCGGCGGCGAGCAGGTCGATCGACCGTTGGGCGACGCTCAAGGCCTTGGCGGAGTCCCAGTGGCTGCGCTGGTCTTCGGCGGCGGCGAGCGGTGAGGCCAGCGCCACGAAGATCCTCAGCCGGCGGCCGCGCAAGTCCGGATCGTCGTCGATCATTTCCGCGGCAAGCCGGAAGGCCGCGGCGACCGGGGCGATGTCCCGCACGCCGCCGTCGACCAGGTCGGGCTTCACCGGCGGAAAGAAGAACGGGATCGACGAACTCGCGAGAATCGCATCGCGCAGGCCTTGCCGGTCGACCGGCCGTTCCACGACGAAATCGCCCGTGCCGAGTTCGACCACTCCCAGCCGCACCGGGCGCTGCGGTCGTTCGGCGAGCGCCTTGTCCAGTTTCTCGCGCAGGGGCGCGAAGTCGTAGAGCGAGGACTTGCCGAACGCGAGCCGGCACAGGATGCCGAGCGTGCCGTCGCCTAGCAGCGGCTTGCGATAGACGTCGCCGGCCTTGCGCAGGCTGAACCAGTAGTCCTTCAGCTCTTGAAGTTTCTTGCGCTGCGCATCGAGACCCGGAGCCGCAGTCGAAAGGAAACCCGCTTGGATGCTGCCGGTCGAAACGCCGACGAGCCCATCGAGGTGGATGCCTCGATTGCAGAGGGATTCAAGGACGCCGCCTTGGAAGGCTCCCTTGGAGCCTCCGCCGGAAGCACAGAAGAGGTTCAGGTATTCCATGTCGAGGCACGAGATCACCGGAACCACGGTGGCCTGCCGATGCGGGCCGAGAGAAGGGGTGCGGAGAGTCTAGTATCCCGCGGCCTGGCCGTCTTTGCGGGATTCCGATGCGCCCCGGTAGGTGCCGGTGGCCGGGTCGCGCAGGATCGCCTGGTAGCCGCCGAAGAAGGCGTCGTCCACGAAGCGGTGGCCGCGGCGGCGCAGCTCGGCGACCACTTCGGCGGCGAAGCCCGACTCCAGGCCGACCCGGCCGCCGTCGTGCATGCGCTCGCCGGTCGGCTGGGAGGAGCCGACGTGCACCGCCCGCGGTGCGTCGCCGGCTTCCTGCAGATTCATGCCGAAGTCGATCAGGTTCATCAGCACCCAGGCGTGGCCTTGCGGCTGGGTGGCGCCCCCCATCACGCCGAAGGCCAGCCAGGGTTCGCCCGCGCGGGTGACGAAGCCGGGAATGATGGTGTGGAACGGCCGCTTGCCGGGCGCGTAGCTGTTGGGGCGGCCGGGCTGCAGGTCGAAGAGTTCGCCGCGGTCCTGCAGACCGAAACCGAGGCCCGGCGGGCAGACGCCCGAGCCCATGCCGCGGAAGTTGCTCTGGATCAACGAGACCATGCGCCCTTCGCGGTCGGCGGTGGCGAGGTAGACGGTATCGCCCTCTTCGAGCGCGGGGTTGCCGGGCGGGTAGGCGCGACCGGCCTTGGCGGGGTCGACGAGCGCCCGGCGCGCAGCGGCGTATCCGGCGGTCAGCAGGCCGGCGACCGGCAGCTTGGCGAACGCGGGGTCGGCGACGAAGCGCGCGCGGTCCTCGAAGGCGAGCTTCTTGGCCTCGACGAAGTGGTGGATGTGGTCGGCGCTGCCGAAGCCGAAGCCGGCGACGTCCCAGCCTTCGAGCACGGTGAGCATCTGCAGCGCCGTGATGCCCTGGCCGTTGGGCGGCAGCTCCCAGACGCGGTAGCCGCGGTAGTCGGCCCCGATCGGCTGCACCCATTCCCCGCGGTGCGCCGCCAGGTCCCCGGCCGACAGGAAACCGCCGGCGTCCTGCACGGCGCGGGCGATGCGCTCGGCAACCGCGCCGCGGTAGAAGGCGTCACGACCTTCCGCGCCGATCTTCTCGAGCAGGTCGGCCAGCGCCGGATTGCGGAAGATCTCGCCTTCCCCCGGCGCATGCCCGTCGACCAGGAAGGTCTCGGCGAATCCCGGCTGCTCGCCGAGAATGCGCGCGCCGATCGCCCAGTAGTGCGCAATGAGCTGGGTGACCGGAAAGCCCTCGCGTGCGTAACGGATCGCGGGCGCGAGCACTTCGGCCATCGGCAGCGAGCCGAAGCGCTCGTGCAGCGCGAACCAGCCGTCGACGCAGCCCGGCACGGTCACCGGCAGGCCGCCGTGCGGCGGAATCGACTCGAGCCCGAGTTCGGCGAAGTGCGCGGCCGTCAGCGCCGCCGGACTGCGGCCCGAGCCGTTGTAGCCGTGGAGTCGCCGGGACTCGGGGTCCCAGACGATCGCGAACAGGTCGCCGCCGACGCCGCTGCCGGTCGGCTCCATCAGCGCCAGGGCAGCATTGGCGGCGATCGCGGCGTCGACGGCGTTGCCGCCCTTGCGGAGGATCTCGACGGCGATCTGCGTCGCCAGCGGCTGGCTGGTCGCGGCCATGCCGTTGCGCGCGAGCACCTCGGAGCGGGTCGCGAAGGAACGGCCGCTGATGCGGTCCTGCGCGCGGAGGGAGGGGTTCGCCAAGGCGGCCACGAGGACGAGCGAGACGAGGATGTGGGGAGCGGTCTTGGGCATCGTGGAGCGAGTCGTTCCGGCCCTCATGCTATCTTGAACGATCCTCGAAGCATCCGCCCGGACGCACTCGCGCATGGCCCGCAAGACACCCCATTTCGACACTCGTTCGATCCACTCCGGCGAACCGCGGCCGCGCCCTGACGGCGCGGTGGTGCTGCCGATCTACCAGTCGAGCACCTACGAGTTCCGCGGCGAGGGCGACTACCACGACGTCCGCTACCTGCGCCTTTCGAACAATCCCAACCAAGTGGCGCTGGGCGACAAGCTCGCCGACCTGGAAGGCGCCGAGGCCGCGTTCGTCACCGCCAGCGGCATGGCGGCGATCACCGCGGCGCTCCTGGCGCACTTGCGGCAAGGCGACCACTTGCTGGCACAGGACTGCCTCTACGGTGGCACGCACGGTTTCGTCACGCACGACCTGCCGGGAATGGGCGTGACCCACTCGCTGGTTCCGGGCGACGACCCCGCGGCCTGGCGCGCGGCCTTGCGGCCCGAGACGAAAGTCTTCTACGTCGAAACGCTCTCCAATCCGCTGCTGCAGGTGCCGTTGCTCGAAGAAGTGGTGGCCTTCGCCAAGGAGCACGGCCTGCTCACCATCATCGACAACACGTTCGCGAGCCCGGTGAATTTCCGGCCCGCCGAGCACGGCTACGACCTGGTGGTCGAGAGCGCCACCAAGTACCTCAACGGTCACAGCGACATCGTCGCGGGCCTGGTCGCCGGCCGCGCCGCGCCGGTGGCGGCGGCCAAGCACAAGCTCGACCACCTGGGCGGTTCGCTGGATCCGCACGCGTGTTTCCTGCTGCACCGCGGGCTCAAGACCCTCGGCTTGCGCGTGCGGCACCAGAACGCGAGCGCCGTGCGGATCGCGGCGGCGTTCGCGGCGCATCCCGCGGTGGCGTGCGTCCACCACCCGAGCCTGCCGGACCACCCCGGCCACGCCCGCGCGGCGCGGCTGTTCGCCGGCGGCAGCGGCATGCTGTCGTTCGAACTGCACGGCGGCGCCGAAGCCGCGGAACGCATGTTCAGCGAGTTGCAGCTGCCGGTCGTCGCCCCGAGCCTGGGCGGCCCCGAGACGCTGGTGGTGCGCCCCGCCCTGGCCGTGCACGTGAACTTGACTCCGGCCGAACGCGCCGCGAGCGGAATCGCGGACGGCCTGGTGCGCTTGTCGGTCGGTCTGGAGGACCCGGCGGACTTGATCGCCGATTTCGAGCGTGCGTTCGAGGCCGCGGCGATCGGCGCCCTGCAGTGAGCGCGCCGCGGCCGGCTATCGCGCCGTCGCAGGCGCCCAGTCCGGCACAGGTCGAGGCCGCGCGCGCGGCCCTGGGTGAGCGCATCCGCGAAACGCCGGTCTGGGAGTGGCGCTCGGAGACCTTGTGCGAGGCGCTCGGCGCGTCCGCCCAGGTGTTTCTGAAGCTCGAACTCTTCCAGGTCACCGGCACCTTCAAGGCGCGCGGCGCGATCAGCGTGGTCGACGCGCTTCCGGCCGAGGAACGCGCGCGCGGACTGGTGACGGTGAGCGCCGGCAACCACGCGCTCGCGACGGCCTACGCGGCGCGGGCCGCGGGCACCACCGCCAAGGTCGTGATGCCGCGCAGCGCTAACGCCGCGCGCGTGGCCGGCAGCCGCGCGTTGGGCGCCGAAGTCATTCTGGTCGACACCGTGCACGACGCCTTCGCCGAGGCGCGACGTCTGCAGCGCGAGGAAGGCCGCGCCTTCGTGCATCCCTTCGAGGGTCCTGGGATCACGCTCGGCACCGCGACGGTCGGCCTGGAAATGCACCGCCAGCTCCCTGAGCTCGACGCCGTGGTCGTCCCCGTCGGCGGCGGCGGACTCGCTTCGGGAGTCGCGAGCTATCTCAAGCAGGTGCGCCCGGCGTTGCAGGTGTGGGGGGTCGAGCCGGAAGGCGCCGACACCATGTCGCGCAGCTTCGCCGCGGGAGAGCCGTGCGGAATCGACGCCGTGCGCACCATCGCCGACAGCCTGGCGCCGCCGGCGGCGGAAGCGTTCAGCTTTGCGCTGTGCCGCAATTATCTGGACGGCCTGGTGCGCGTCTCCGACACCGCGCTGCGCCGTGCCATGCGGCTGCTCTTCACCGAGATGAAGCTGGCGGTCGAACCGGCCGGCGCCGCTGCGACGGCCGCGCTGCTCGGGCCGCTCGCCGAGCGGCTGGCCGGCAAGCGCGTGGCGTTGGTCGTGTGCGGCGCGAACATCGATCCCGAGAGCTTCCACAAGCATCTCGCCGCCGCCGACGCGGACTGACTACCAGTCCATGGCGGACGAGGTCGAAACCATCCAGCTGTTGCCGGAGCGCGGATCCTCGAACGCGTTGCCGACCGGCTGGGACTCGGGCGTCAGGTGCACCACGAACTTGTAGTCCGTTCCGTTCGAGCGGTACATGTAGCCCGCAAACATCGTCGGATAGATGGGATCGGGATCGTGCGGCAATCTGAGCAGGTAGCCGGGGACCAGGCCAGGAATGTAGCCGTCGGCACCGTAGCCCTGCGCACCGAAGAAGCGCGCGTCGCCACGCCACTTGTCGCCGGTGGAGGGATACTCGCCGTGATCCGCCTTGTACGCCTCGATGGCGTCCCAGACCGTGCGCAGGTGCAGCATGCGAGTCTGGTCGGCCGAGCGGCGTTCGGCGCCGAGGACAGCGTCGGGCAGCAGGACTCCCGCGGTCATCACGATGAACACGAGAGACATCGTGAAAAGCATCACGATGTTGCGAGGGACGTTGCCTGAGATGTTGTTCACAATCGATCCACCACGGGGAACGGGGGTCGAGGAGGAGTGAATAACCTTGCCGCAGGTCTTGTTTCGGTTACAGCCCTCGTCGACTTGAGACAATTGCCGGTCGGCGGGCAGGGGTAGGCTGAGGGCTCGAATGGGCGCGTTCCTAGTTTCCCGGCGGGGCCGGATCGGGCTTGCCGGGCCGCATCCCGCTCGCCTGATCGGGCTGCTCGCTCTCTTGGCATGCGCACCAGGTCCACCGGCGCCGGCGTGGACCGAACTCTTCGACGGTGTCGGTCTGGCGGACTGGCAAGCGACCCGCTTCGGCGGCGAAGGGCGGGTCGAGGTCGTCGACGGCTCGTTGATCCTGAGGATGGGCGAACCGCTCACCGGAGTGACCTGGACCGGCGCGCTCCCGCCCGGCGAGGGCTACGAGATCGAAGTCGTGGCCGCGCGCCGGGCAGGCACGGACTTCTTCTGCGCGCTCACTTTCCCGGTCGGCGACGCGCACTGCAGCCTGGTCGCGGGCGGATGGGGCGGCTCGTTGACTGGATTGTCGGTCCTGGACGGCGAAGACGCTTCGACCAACGGCACCGCGGTCTTTCCCACGTTCGTCCACGGCCAGGACTACACCCTGCGCGTCCAGGTGCGCGCCGACCGCATCGAGGTCTGGCTCGACGCCGAGCGGATCGTCTCGGAACCGTGGCGCGGCCGCATGATCGGCGTGCGCCCCGAAGTCGCTCTTTCGCGCCCGCTCGGGATCGCGAGCTACGCCACCACCGCGGCGATCGCGGCCGTGCGCTGGCGCCTGCTCTAGGGGAACTCCGAGCTTCCCTGGCCCGCGGTCATTCGGCAAGCATCAAATCGAGCGCGCGCAGCGCCATGGCGGCGCCGAAGTCGCGGCCGAGCAGCGGGTTGTCGGTGAACGCCCCGCCTTCGACGCGGCAGCCGAGCAGCTCGGTCAGGATCGGTTCCCGCAAGCGGCGGCGCTGCGCGCGCGGCAGCGCGGCCGCGGCCTCGGCGGCGAGCGCGTAGTCGTAGAGCAGGTAGTGGCTGCCCTGGGTGTCGGCGCCGGTGTGCATCAGGCCCTTGCCGCGTTCGGCGCCGAAGACCTGGTGGTGGTCGGCGAAGATCTCGAGCCGGTGCCGCACGTCGGCGAGCTCTTCGATGCCCGCGCGCCACAACGGCAGCGCACAGAGCGGGCCGCGCCCGGCCGCGCCCACCGGACCGACGCCACCGCGCGCCGCGCTGGCGTCGCCGCGCGCCATGTACTCGAAAGTGCCGCTCGGGTTGCGCATGTTCGAAAGGCACGCGAGGCCCCGGGCCAACGCCGCGGCGTCGACCGGAATGCCGGCGGCCGCGGCATCCTGCAGGCCGAGCAGCGCCGAAGCCGTGGTGAAGCTGATCGATTCGTCGGGCGGCCCGCCCTCGTGCTCCAAGCTGGTCGCCCAGGTGTAGCTCCAGCCGCCGCCGCCGCGCTGCCGCCGCAGCAGATCGGCGACCTGCCCTTGCATGCGGGTCCGCAAGGCGTCGGCGTCGCCGACGCCGGCCTGGATGCACGCCGGATAGAAGCGCAGCAGCATGGCGAGCCGCCACACGCCGTAGTCCATGTAGCGGATGACCTCCTCTTGCTCGGCTCGCAGGTCTTGCTGCGCTTCGAGGAACGCGAGCGCGCGTTCGACCGCCGGGCGCACTCCGGGCTCGTCGAGGTGCGCAAGCAGGGCGTGGGCTGCGAGCGCGGTCTTGGCGAGCACGTGCTCGCCGGCTGCGCCCTTTGCGGTGCCGAGGGCTTCTTCGGGACTCGACCAGGAACCGTCGTCGCGCTGGCCCGCGAGCAGCCAGGCCTGGGCGTCCGCGCGCGCGCGCTCGGCCCGCGCGGGCGGGAGCGGCGCGAACGGGAGATCGCGCACGGCGGCGAGCTGTGCTTCCGAGGGCCAGTCGGAGCGATCGCCGGAACCGTAGCGCATCGCCGGGTGGGAGATGCAGGCTGCGGCCTTCCAGAGCCAGGGGCCGTCGGGCGCCTTGGCCAGGATGGTGCGCCACAGTTCGAAAGCGGCGGTTTCGTTCTCGTCGACCAGGAATGCGAAGCGTCCGAGCAGGAAATTGGCCTCGGCGGCGTACACGCTCTCGGGCGGCGCGGCCGCAGCGACCGCGGCGTATGCGCTGCGTGCCTCCTCGAAGCGGCCCATGCGCATCTGGAGTTCGGCGCGCCGGAGGTCCAGCTCCAGGTCCTCGCCGGGTTGGTAGGCGAGCGCATCGAGCGCGCGCAGGCCGGCTTCGCCGTCGCGGCGCATGCGGTGCAGCCGCGCGCCGAGGAGCGCGGCGTCGCGGCCTTGCATGCCGTCGAGCATTTCGGCCGCCTTGTTCAAATTGCCGGAATCGAGGTGCCAGGCGATGCGCGCGGGCCGCTGGCCACCGTTCTTGAGCGCAGGGACCGCCGGAGCGGGCTCACTCTGCGCGACTTCGAGCAGCAGGTCGAGGATGGTGGCGCGATCGAGGATCGAGCGCTCGGCGATCACGGTGCCGTCGGGATCGGTGATCAGGATGGTCTTGCCGAAGGTCGTGCGCGACAGGCCGTAGACCGCGCGGTCGTAGAAGGGCGCGACCAGGTCGGGCGGCAGCTTCAAGGCGACGAAGCGGCTGCGCACCAGCGCGACCACGTCGGGGTCGCTGAACGCGCCGCTGCCGAGCGGATCGCCGGTGTCGAAAGCGCCTTGCGCGGAGACCACCACCACGACCGGGCGGCGGCCGGAGCGGGCGCGGTGGGCGGCATCTTCCCAGTCCTTCGCCCAGTCGATCTCGCGGCCGCAGCGCGCCGCGAGCGCGCGCACGCGCAATGCCTCGCTGCGTTCCGCCGACGGCTCGAGGAAGGCGAAGCTCGCTTGCGTCCGGTCGAAGGCCTCGCGCCACTTGGCGAAGTCGGCTGGAGGCGCGTGGGCCTGCAGGACGTAGCGCCGGCCCTGATCGACGAGGATGAGCTGGCGGACCCGGAAAACTCCGGTCGGAGCGGTCGTGTCGATCTCGAAACCCGGCGCACGGCGGCCGGCGACGTCCATCTCGACGCGGGTCGCGGCTCCGTAGCCCGGCTGCGTCGCCACCGTGGCGAGCAGCTGGTCGACGTACTGCGCCGGATCGTCGATGCCCGCGGTCGGGCCCACACGCAAAGTGAACTGCGCGCTGCCATCGCCTCCCGGCGGCCGCACCACCAGTTCGAAAGGCGAGAAAGCGCCGGTCTCGTTCGGGTGGAAGCTCCAGCCCGCCGCCGGCGCGGCGATGGTGAAACTGCGCTCTTCGTCGTGGTAGACCACGTCCGGCTGTTGCGTCCGGGCGCTGCCGGCGATCAGCAACAGGGCCGCCGCACCGGCGGCGCAGCGGAAGGACACGGTGACCGGGCGCGGCAGGGTCATGCCGCGAGTCTAGCGGGAATCCAGCGGCCTAGACCGCGTGGTACGGCGTGGCGATGCCCTCGCCGCCGACGAGCCACGGCGTCCAGGCCAGCGCGGCGACGCGCACCGCGGTGTCCGACTTGCGCGGCTTGACGAGGATCTCCTCGACCACGATGGCGTCCACGTCCGTCTTGTCCTCGAGGTTCTCGACTTCGACCTGGAACTCCTGTTCGAGCTCGCCGAGCTGCGCCTGCAGCCGCGCACTGTCGGCCTTGGCGCGCTCGATGTCGGATTTCCGTCCGGCGGTGCGGCTTGCGCCACGGGCGGCAGTGCCGGCGCCGGTGATCGTCGCCGAAGTCGAGCGGCGGCCGAACAGCGAGCCGAGCAGGGTGCTGCCGAGCGAAATCGCCGTGGAGAGGCCGGCCTGCTTGTACTGCTCGGCCTCCTTCTCCACGCGCAGTTCGGACTTCTCGATCCGGTCGCGCAAGCGCGCGACCTTGGGTTCGTACTTCTTGCGCAGCTTGTGGAGCTGTGCGTCGCGGTGCTCGCGCACGGCGTGCGCCAGACGCGCGCGGAAGTCGCCTTCCGCTTCGCCCGGTCCCGAGCACATCTTGAATTGCGCCGACTTGAGCACTTTCACTTCTTGCGTGGCGTAGACGTGGCGCACGAAGTCCTTGCTCCAGGCCGAGTAGGTCTTGGCCCGGCCGGCTTCGACGGGCAAGTCAACGAAGCTGCCCTCGCCCGACCATTGCGTGCGCAAGTCGGGTTGGGCGTTTTCCAGCACTTCGGCCTGGTCCCAGGGCGAACCGAAGCCGCCGTCGCCGAGCGGCGCCAGCAGCGCGAGGTCGCTCCAGTGGTCGAGCTTGGCCGGCGAATTGACGAAGTGCACCTTGGCGACTCCCACGAGCGAGGGCCGGAAGACCAGCCGCTTGCCGCCCGGCACCATGCCGCGCGGCGGCAGGAAGTACTGCGGGACGTCGGGAGGCAGGGTCGGCGGCCCGGCGACCGCAGCGGGTGCGGCGCCGGTCTGGGCCGGCGCGGCGTAGGCGGCCGGTGCCGCCGCCGTGGCGGCGATCACGGCCGCGGCCGCAGGAGCGGGCGGCTCGGGAGCTGCGTTCTTGCGCGGCTCCATCAAGGTGCGGATCTGCGTGCGCGTGAGCGGCCCGCGCAAGTACGACATCGCCCAGCGGGTCTGGAACAGCGTGGGGGCGGCGTCGTGCACGTTGTTCATCAAGAACACGCGCTGGCTCAGGCCGGACAGCAGCCGCTCGATGCGCGGTCGGTCGAAAGTCATGCCGGCGGCGCCGGTCGCGCCCTCCAGGCCGTCGAGCACGCGCATCTTGTCGCGCTCGGTCTGCAGGCGGCCGAGGAACCAGGTGCCGGCGTTGGACAGCGCCTTGTAGTCGAGGTCGACAGGGTTCTGCGTCGCCAGCACCAGGCCCAGGCCGTACGCGCGCGCCTGCTTGAGCAGGGTCAGCAGCGGCATCTTGGACGGCGGGTTGGCGGTCGGCGGCAGGTAGCCGAAGACCTCGTCCATGTAGAGCAGCGCGCGCAAGCTGTTGGTGCCCGGCTGGCTGCGTATCCACGCGATCATCTCGTTGAAGATCAGCGTGACGAAGAACATCCGCTCGGGATCGGAAAGGTGCGCGATCGACAGGATGCTGATCCGCGGCTTGCCTTGCGGCGTGTAGAGCAGCCGGTTGACGTCGAGCGGCTCGCCCTGCATCCACGCGGCGAAGGCCGGCGAGGCGAGCAGGTTGTTGAGCGCCATCGCCAGACCGAAGCGCTCCTTGGCCGGGAAGATCGCCTCGATGTCCATGATCCCGATCCGGTCGAAGGGCGGGTTCTGGATCTGCTGGATGAGCGAGGGCAGGTCGAGGTCGCGGCCCGCGCGCCACGCGCGGTCGATGATGTTGGAGAGCAGGATGTGCTCGCGGCTGCGGATCGGGTCGGCGTCGATCCGGAGCAGGCCGAGCAGGCCGCTCACCGAGGCCGCGACGCGGGTCTGCATGGTCTCGAAGTCGTCGCGGATCGCTTCCGGCGGAGCGGCGAAGGAGCGCATCACCTGCAGCTGCAGGCCGGCGTCGCTGCCCGGCGTGTAGATCGCCATGTCGACGGTTTCGCGCAGCCGGCGGATGCGGGCGCCGTCCTGGCCCCATTCCTCGAGTCCGTTGCGCCACAGGTTCGCGCGGTCGGCGGCGAAGGCCTGCGTGCTCATGCCCTTGCGGCGCGCTTCCTCGGCATCGACCCAGGGTTCGAAGTCGCCCGGCTCGAGGTCGGGGAAGGTGAGCAGCAGATTGCCGAGGTCGCCTTTGGGATCGATGATGATCGCCGGCACGCCGTCGATGGCGGCTTCTTCGAGCAGCGAGACGCAGAGCCCGGTCTTGCCGCTGCCGGTCATCCCCACGCAGACCGCGTGGGTGGTCAGGTCCTTGCTGTCGTAGAGCAGCAGGTCGTCGGTCGGCTGGCCGCGTTCGGGGTCGAAGTCGCGGCCCAGGTAGAACGCGCCGAGTTTCTCGTACTGGTCGGAGGAGGGGTTCATCAGTCGTACTTGTTGCCGTCGTGGCGGATCCAGCCTTCCTCGTGGCGCTTGCCCGGATCGTGGTGGGTCCAGTGCAGCACGCCGCCGCGGTCGTTGAATTCGAATTGGCCGAAGACTTCGACCACGTCGTCGCGGTCCAGCGGCACGCGCTCGGCGAGGTCGATGTTGTGCGCCACCAGCACGGTGGCGCCGTCGGCGAGCTCCAGGATGAAACGCTGGTGGCGGGCGCCGTCGTCGTCGTCGGCGAGCACGGCGCGCACCGTGCCCTCGACCTGGACCATGAAGCCCGAGCGCTTGTCGCGGACCGCCGCGGCGATCGTGCCGACGCCGTCGGAGGCCAAGGTCGCGCCGGTGCGGCCTCCGCTCGAGCGCGGCGCCGTCGTGCGGGTGCCGGTCTCCGCGGCCCCGGTCTTGGCGGCGGCCAGGCCGTCGAGCCAGCCGCGGCTCTGGGCGAACCAGGCCGCGCCCGCGAGCACGGCGAGGACGACGAGGCGCGGTAGGCTTGCCGGGCCCTTCTTGGGAGGGTTGGTCATGGGGAAAACGGACCGGCCGCCGGCTCGCGACTGCGAGGCGGCGGCCAAAGCCCCATGAGGATAGGACAGCTTCTGGGCCTATTCCCGGCGCCAATCCGGCAAGCGGCCGGGCGTCCAGGGAGCGCCCGCGGCCTCCAGGCGCGCGTAGAGCGCCTTGAGGTCCAGTTCGACCAGTTGCCGCAGTCCGGCCAGGACGGGCTCGAAGGCGTCGGCGGCATGGCGGTAGGCATCGCGGCTGGTGCCGGTCGGATCCGAAGTGGAACTCCACTCGGCGCCGATCACGCTGCGGACGCGGTCCTGGATCGAAGGGCCGGTCGGTTCCTCCCGCGAGGACAAGGTGCGGTCGCCCGTCAGCGCGACCGTTAGGTCGGCGAGGCGGACGCGCAGGGCGTCGACCTCGGCAAGCAGCGCCGTATCCGCCGCCGGCGTCGCCAGCACCGCGGCGCGGGCGTGGTCGAGCTGGGTCTGCGCTTCGCCGGCCGCGCTCACCGCCCCGCTCACCGCCCGGTTGAGCTGCGCGACGCGCTGGAAGAAGGCCAGCGCCGCCGCGCGGTCGGTGGCCGGCAGTGTGGCGGCACCGAGCGGCACGACTTGGAACGCGACCGGGCCGGCGAGCGTGCTCGGAACCCCGTCGACGATCTTGACAAGGGTCACGGTGTAGGTGCCGGGCAGGACCAGCGGCCCCGACGGGGGCGGGCCGAAGCCGCCGCGACCGCCGCCGCCGCCAAGGCGCACGGGGTTGCTCGAGGGGTAGCGCAAGTCCCACGCGACGCGGTGCAGGCCGGCGTTGCGCGGCGCGGGGACGTGCCGCACCACTTCGCCGAAAGCGTCGCGCACGGTCAGCAGCACTTGCGGCTCGGTCTCGCGGTCCTCAGCGCGCAGTTCCTCCCAGCTCGGGTAGGTGTGGTCGCCGCCGTCCTTGTCGATCTCACGCTCGGCTTCCTTGCGGCGCTCCTTGCGAGTCGTGAGCTTCTCCTTCAGGTGGAAGGAGAAAGTCGCGCCGAAGCTTGGGTTGGGTGCGGTGTAGTAGGCGGCGCCCTGGCTGCCGGCTCCGCTCCGGCCGCCGAGACGGCTGCGCTCGACGTACAGCAGAGCGTCCTTCACGGGCAGCAGCGCGGCCTCGCGCGCGAGCAGCTCCTCGCTCAGGCGGCGCAGCGGGGAGTAGTCGTCGAGGACGTAGAAGCTGCGGCCGAAGGTCGCGAGCACCAGGTCGTTCTCGCGGCGCTGGATGTCGAGGTCGCGCACCGCGATGGTCGGCAGGCCGGCCTTCAACTGGATCCAGCGGCCGCCGTCGTCGGGGCTGAAGAACAGTCCGAATTCGGTGCCGGCGAACAGCAGGCCGGGAACGACGTGGTCTTCGATCAGCGCCCAGACGAAATTGCGGTCGGGGAGGTCGGCAGCAATCGAGGTCCAGGTCAGGCCGCGGTCGCCGGAGCGGAAGAGGTAGGGTTTGAAGTCGCCCATCTTGTGGTTGTGGAACGCCGCATAGACCACTTGCGGGTCGTGCAGCGAGGCCTCGACGCGGCTCACGTAGGCGAGTTCGGGCACGCCTTCGATGCCTTCGACGCGCCGCCAGTTGGCGCCGCCGTCTTCGCTGACCTGGATCAGGCCGTCGTCCGTGCCGACGTAGAGCAGGCCTTCGACCAGAGTCGATTCGGAAACCGCGACGACGTTGCCGTACGGCGAGGTCGAACGGTTCTTCGCCACCGCGTCGATGCCCCAGATCCGGCCCATGATCTCGAGCCGGTTGCGGTCGAGCGAGCGGGTCAGGTCGCCGCTGACCGCGCGCCAGCCGTTGCCGCGGTCGTCGCTCCGGTACAGCCGCTGCGAGGCGAAATAGAGCCGCGTGTGGCTGTGCGGGCTGATCAGGAGCGGCGAGTCCCAATTCCAGCGGTTGGGGTCTTCGCCGGGCGCCTCTTGCGGCTTGATGTCCTTGGTTTCGCCGTTGCGCCGGTCGTGGCGCACCAGCCCGCCGTACTGCCACAAGCTGTAGAGCAGCATGGGATCGGCGGGGTCGGCCAAGGTCTCGTAGCCGTCGCCGCCGACGGTCACGAACCAGTCGGCGTTGACGATGCCCGCGCTGTCGGTGGTGCGCGCCGGTCCGCCCAGCGAGTTGTTGTCCTGAGTGCCGCCGTACACGTTGTAGAACGGAGCCGCCGTGTCGACGCTCACGCGGTAGAACTGCGTGATCGGCATGTTGGTCTTGAATTGCCAGCTCTCGCCGCGGTCCCAGGCTTCGTAGATGCCGCCGTCGCAGCCGACCAGCAGGTGGTCGGGGTCGCGCGGGTCGATCCACAGCGCGTGGTCGTCCACGTGGCGGTTGCGGCCCGGCACGGCGCGGAAGGTGGCGCCAGCGTCTTCGCTGACCTGCAAGCGCGTGTCGAGCGCGTACACGCGGTCGACGTCGTGCGGGTCGGCGACGAGTTCGTTGTAGTACTGCGGGCTCGAACTCATGTACGAACTCGCCTTGAGCCAGGTCTCGCCGCGGTCGTCGGAGCGGAAGAAGCCGCCTTTTCCCTCGGCGGCTTCGATGACGGCGAAAAGGCGGTCGGGGTCGACCGGCGAGATCGCCATGCCGATCCGGCCCTTGTCGGCCTTGGGCAGACCGCGCTCGAGCTTGCGCCAGGTCTCGCCGCCGTCGGTCGATTTCCAGATCGCCGATCCCGGTCCGCCGTCGATCAGGGTCCAGACGTGGCGGCGGCGCTGGTAGGAGCTCGCGTACATCACGTCGGGGTTGCGCGGGTCCATCAGCACCTCGTTGACGCCGGTGTCCTCGTCGATCTCGAGCACCTTCACCCAGCTCGCGCCGCCGTCGTCGGTGCGGTACAGGCCGCGGTCGCCGCCCGAGCGCCACAACGGTCCTTGCGCCGCCACGAACACCCGCTCGGAGTGGTGGGGGTGGATCGCGATCTGCCCGATGTGCTCCGAGTCCTTCAAGCCGACGTTCTTCCAGCTCTTGCCGCCGTCGACCGACTTGTAGACGCCGTCGCCGAAACTCACGCTGCGCTGACTGTTGTTCTCGCCCGAGCCGAGCCACAGAACTTCGTGATTCTGCGGGTCCATCTCGATGCAGCCGGTCGAGTACGAACCGTAGCTGTCGAAGACCGGCGCCCAGGTCGTGCCCGCGTTGACGGTCTTCCAAACCCCGCCCGAAGCCGTGGCCGCGAACCACACTTGCGGCTTGTCGGGCTGCACCGCGAAGTCGACCACGCGGCCGGCCGGCAGCGCCGGACCGATCGAGCGGAGCTTCAAGCCGGACAAGAGCCCACTGTTCAGTCCCGGCTCGGTCTCCGCTTCGACGCCTTCTTCTTGCTGGACTTCCGCCGCTTCGGAATCCACGGGCGGCTCGTCTTGGGGAAGGGCGGAGAGAAGCAGGGCGAGGACGGCGGAGAGGTGCAACATGGCGGCGGTTCGAACGAGGATGGGGGGCGCAGCGCGCCGGCGCGATCAATGCAGCATCCTACTCGTGCCGCGCACATCGGGGCCTGGGCTTGCGGGCTCCCTGCGCTGTATCGGCAAGCGCCGCTCGTGATCTGCCTAGAATGCCGCGCGGCCGCGGTCCGCGATCCAAATGCAAGCGCTGGTATTCGAGGCTCCCGAACAGGTGCGCGTGACGCAGGTCGCCGATGCGCGGCTGCTGGCGCCGTCCGACGCCCTGGTGCGGGTCACGGCCGCCGCGGTCTGCGGCTCGGACCTGCACGTCTATCACGGGCGCGAGACCGGGCTGGACCCGGGCACGCCGATGGGGCACGAAATGGTCGGCGTAGTCCTGGAAGTAGGTGCCGAGGTGACGCGCTTTCGCGTCGGCGACCGCGTGGCGGTGCCGTTCACCACCAGTTGCGGCGCGTGCTTCTACTGCCGCGAAGGCTTGACCGCACGCTGCGAGCGCGGCGAGTTGTTCGGCTGGATCGAACGAGGGCGCGGACTTGCCGGCGTGCAAGCCGAAGCGGCGCGCGTGCCGATGGCCGACAGCACCCTGGTGGCGTTGCCGCAGGACCTCGACGATCGCCAGGCGCTCTTGCTCGGTGATGTGCTCGCCACCGGCTGGCACGGCGCGGCCGGCGCCGGCGCCGGACCCGGCCGCGTCCTGGCCGTGGTCGGCTGCGGGCCGATTGGCTTGATGGCGGTGCTGGCCGCGCGCGAACTCGGCGCCGCGCAGGTCTTTGCCGTCGACTCGGTGCCGACCCGTCTTGCGCTCGCCGCCGCACTCGGCGCGACGCCGCTCGCACTCGTCGCCGATCCCGTCGCCGCGGTGCAAGCCGCGACCGCTGGCCGCGGCGCCGACGGCGTGGTCGAGGCCGTGGGCAGTCCCCCGGCCACGCGGCTTGCGATCGACTTGTGCCGGCCGGGCGCCACGCTGCACGCCGTCGGGGTGCACGTCGAGCCGCACTTCGCGTTCGCCCCCGGCGAGGCCTACGACAAGAACCTCGTCTACCGCGCCGGCCGTTGTTCGGCGCGCGCGCTCATGGAACCCCTGCGCGAACGCCTGGCCGCCGGCGCCTTGCCGGTGGCGGCGCTGTTCACCCACGAATTGCCGCTCGTCGAGGGCGCGCGCGCCTATGCGGTCTTCGCCGCCCGCGAGGACGGCTGCATCAAGGTCCTGCTGCGGCCCTGAACGCGCTGGCGCTCACCGCGCGGGCGCCGCGTTCATGCGGGCCGCCATGACTTCGGCCTGGCGCAGCACGCGCAGCGCGTTGCCGCCGAGGATCGCGTGGATCTCGGCCTTGGCGTAGCCGCGGCGCAGCAGCTCGGCGGTGATCGCGGGGTAGGTCGAGACGTCCTCCAGGCCTTCTGGCAGCAAGCTCACGCCGTCGTAGTCCGAGCCGAGGCCCACGTGCGCGAGCCCCGCGACCTTCACGATGTGGTCGATGTGGTCCACCAAGGTGCCGATTGTTCCGCGCGGCATCGGGTGTTCCGCCTGGTACGCGGCAAACGCGGACCGGAAGCCTTCGTCGTCGGGGTGTTCGGCGCGCAGCCGCCGGTATTCGTCGAACATGGTGAGCGACAGGCCCGCGGCTTCCGGTTCGAGGAAGCCCGAGAAGAAGTTCACCATCACCACGCCGCCGTTGGCGGCGACGGCGCGCAGCATATCGTCGGGCACGTTGCGGGGGTGCGCGGCGATCGCGAAGGCCGAACTGTGGCTGGCGATCACCGGCGCCCGGCTCACCCGCAGCGCGTCGGCCATGGTGGCCGGCGAAACGTGGGAGATGTCGACCAGGATGCCGAGTTCGTTGCAGGTGCGGACCACCTGCTCGCCGAAGTCGGTCAGACCGTCGTGGCGGGGGGCGTCGGTCGCCGCGTCGGCCCAGTCGAGCGTGTCGGAGTGGGTGAGCGTCAAGTAGCGCACGCCGAGCCCGCGCAGTCCGCGCAGGGTCTGCAGCGAGTTGCCGATCGCGTGGCCGCCTTCGACGCCGATCAAGGACGCGATGCGCCCCTCGGCGATGGCCGCCTCGACCTGGTCGGCCGTGTCGCAGAACGCAAGGTCTTGCGGATAGGCCGCGCACATCGCGTGGATGAGCTCGATCTGCTCGCGGAAGTCCGCGACCGGAGTGGCGCTGTCGGCCGGAATGTACGCCGACCAGAACTGCGCGCCGACGCCGCCCTTGCGCAGCCGCGGCAGGTCGGTGTGCAGTTGGGGCTGCGGCTCGCGCAGATCGATCGCGGTCGGGTCGCCGCCGTAGTCGCTGCGGATCGCCCACGGCAGGTCGTTGTGGCCGTCGAAGACGAAGCCTTCGTGGTGGACCGCCAAGGCCGTGGCCCAGTCGAAGTCGGACGCCCGGACCCCGGCGCAGGCCGGCAAGACGACCAGGAGCAAGACGAGGGTCGAGACCCGCCGGAACGCGCGAAAACACTGCATCGGGCCATGCTAGCTTCGTCCATGGGGCCGCCGGCACTCTGAAAGACCGGCCGCCGTTCACCCAACAAGGAAGGCTGGGACCGTCATCCGGCCCCATGCGTGCGCCCATGCTGTTCCGCCTCTTCCGCTGGTCCGTCCTCGGCCTCGCCGTGCTGCCGTCGCTCCATTCGCAGGAGCCGGCCGGTGCTCTGCCGATCGAGACCGGAATCTGGTCGGGCGGGCACGGTTCGCTCGAGGGCGAGCGCGTGGAGTGGGTTCCGCTCGGCATCGCCTTCGAGCGCAAGGGTGCGAGCTTGAGCGGCGAGGCGGCGGTCCAGGGCGTGCCGATGAAGTTGTCGGGCACGATCGACGGCGACCCCGTGGAGTTCCGATTCGGTCGCAGCATCGCGCTGCGCGTGTTTCGCGGCCAGTTGCAGGGCGACACCTTGATCGGCACGATCGACGTCGGCGGCCGCACCGACGTCGCGCGGCTGGTGCGCGAGCGCGCCGGGCCCGCCACTGCGGACGCCGGCAACGCCGGCATCTACGCCGACGAGGCCGGCACGGTCCTGGTGCGGCTCTCCCGGCATCTGGTGTTCCTCGAACCGGCGACCGGCCTCAGCCGCGCGCTCTACACCTACGACGGCGAGCGCTACCGCTACGGCCCGCGGCTGGCGGTGCCGGCTCCGGTCTCCGGTGAGATGCGCTTCGGGCGCGATCCGACCGGCCGCATCGACGCGCTCGTCTGGGAGACCGCCGAGGGTGGGACCCGCACCCTGAAACGCATCGGGCCGGCGGCAGTGCAGCCCTTCGCGTTCCGCAGCCACGGTTTCACGCTGCACGGCGACCTCTATCTGCCGCCCGGTGAGGGCCCGCACCCCGCGGTCGTCTGGGTGCACGGCAGCGGCAAGGCCACCCGTGCCGGCGCGGGGAGCTGGCCGCTGTTCCTGGTCTCACAGGGTTTCGCGGCGCTCGCGGTCGACAAGCGCGGCGTCGGCGCGTCGGAGGGCAGATACGAGCTCGCCGACGGCGGCCACGACAACCGCGCGCACATGCTGCGCCGCGCCGAGGATGTCGCCGCGGCCGTGCAAGCGCTCAAGGCGCGCCCCGAGATCCTCGACGAGCGCGTCGGCTTGATGGGCGGCAGCCAGGCCGGCTGGGTGATGCCGGTCGCCGCCGGTCTGGAGCCGGTGCTATTCACGATCACGGTCTCGGGCGGCGCCACCGCGCTGAGCGTCGAAGGGCGCTTCTCCGATCAGGCCTCGGAATTGGCCGCCGACGCCAGCAGCCGCAGCGTGGAAGAGGTCGTCGAGGAGCTCCGCAGCTACCAGCCGCGCGATCCCGACTTCGACGACTATTTCGCCGCGCAGACCGCGCCCGGCCTGTGGCTCTACGGCGGCCGCGATCGCAGCAACCCGAGCATCCTGTGCAAGGAGCGGATCGAGCGCCTCGCCGCCGAGCACCGCCGCGATTTCACCGTCGCGCTGTTCCCGGAAGGCAACCACAGCCTGTTCCTCACCCGGCACGGCGGCGGCGCCGAAACGCACGCCCTGGACCTCATGGTCCCCGGCCTCCACGCCCGCATCGAAGCCTGGCTGCGCGAAAAGGGCTTCACGCCGGCTGCCGCGCGGTGACGAGCCGGAGGCTAGCCTCTGCGCGGCGCGATCTTCCAGCCTGTGGAGTCCTTCACGAGGTCGAATTCGACTACTTGCGTGTCGAAGTCCTGCGCGGGATCGAGCATGGAGTTGTAGCGAACCCGCACCGGCGAACGTCCGCCGGCTTCCGGTCCCAACTGGAACAGGACGTGGTTGTCGAATCGATAGCCTTGCTCGACCTGCAGCGTCATGCCGGACACCAGGAACTGCAGCAAGTCGCCGAGCCCATGCGGCGGTCGGTGGTATTGCCAGTCGACGGCTTCGCCGATCCACCGCGGATCGACCCAAGCGCTCAAGTCGTCGACGAATGCGGCGAGCTGCGGGTCCAACAGGATGTCGCCGGCTTCGAGGCCCCCTCTTGCGGAAGAGGCCGCCAAACCAGCGGCATGCAGTGGCTCCGCGTGACGCTGCCCGATGGCCTCCAAATCGTCGAGGCAAGTCTCAAGAAAGGCATCGGGAGCCGGCTCGGTTCGTCGAACGCACGCCAGTCCGAGAAGGAGGATGAGCGAGGTAAGTGCAACTCTCACTGCTGCAAGGCCTCCGTATCGACCTTCCATTTGCCGGTGCCGAATTCCAGTTCGATCGGGAAGAACGCCTGGTCCGACACGGCGTCGAGCCACCACCGACCGTCGCGAAAGCGGACCCCGACTCGCTGGTCCAAAGTGAATTCACCGTCGCCACCGAAAGGCCGAAAATACACGTCGGCGACTTGACGGTGCGAATCCCGCGCGTCGTAGCTGCGAATCATGCCGATATCGATGCGCTCGGCGAGCGGTGGATCGAAATTGGTCGCGGGAAGGGCCGCGAGTGCGCTGACAAGCTTCTCGAGTTCCCGGCGGGCGCGCGGCTTGTGCCAGTCGATCGGCGTGTCCGACGAGTGCGATTGGATCCACGGCTCGAGGCGCGCGACGAGGCCTTGCAAGTGCGGCGACTCCAGAAGGTCGTCCCGCCCAGAAGCGCCCGGCTCGCTCGCCCAGGCGCGCAGACCGCCGGCTTCGGCCCGCGCGTGCTCGGCAAGCTCGCGGATCAGGACCCCCAAGTACTCTTCGGGATGTTCGGGGTTGGTGGCCTCTCGCCGCGGGCAGGCGGCAAGAACGACGACCAGGAACGGGGTGACCGTGCGGCGCGCGACGAGCAAGGTCTTCATGGTTCTTCCCAACCCTCCGATCAGTGCCTCGGAGCCAGGAAGGCCCGCGCGATCGCTTCGTCGCCCAGGTTGCCGGCGCTGGTCAGGTTGCTGGCGACGGCGACGACCAGGCCGTCTTCCACGTACAGCGCCAGCTGGGTGGTGCCGCCGATGCTGCCGCCGCCGTGGCCGATGCGGGTCTTCGCGCCGCCGGGGCCATAGCGGCCAAGGAACCAGCCGACGCCGTAGCCGGTCTCTTCTCCGGCGTTGGTCTTCTGCGAAGTCCACATCTCCTTGTAGGCGTCCTTGGACAGGAGTTCGCCCGCGAGCAGCGCCGAGCCGAAGCGCGCCAGGTCGCTCGGCGTCGACAGGAAACCGCCGCCCGCCCACTTGTAGCTGTTGTCGACCACGGGGGCGTTGAAGAGCAGCGTGCCGGCCCGCTGGTAGAAGCGCACGCGGCGGGAGACGATCTTCCGGTTCAGGTCGGGGCCGGTTTCGGCCAGGCCGAGCGGCTCGAGCACTCGCGCTTCCATGTACTCGAGGAAAGGCTCGCCCGATGCTCCTTCCATCGCCGCGCTGACCAGGTTCCAGCCGTAGCTCGAATACGCATAGCGCTCGCCGGGCGCGGCGAGCAGCGGATCGTCGCGGAAGATCGCCAGCGAGGCCGCCACGGTGGGAAAGGCCTCGTTGCGGTACATCTCGGAGCCGCGGTAGTGGCGGATGCCCGCCAGGTGGCCCGTCAGCAGCCGGGTGGTCAGCACTCCCTGGTGCTTGACCGGGAACTCGGGCACGTACTTCTGGACCGGAGCGTCGAGGTCGAGCTTGGCGGCGTCGACGAGCCGCATCAGGCCGACGGCGGTGAGCGGCTTGCTCACACTGCCGATCCGGAAACGCGATTGCGGCGTGACCGGGACCTGGTTTTCGAGGTCGGCGAATCCGAAACCCTCCGCCCAGACCAGTTCGCCGTTCACGGCCACCGCGACCGACAAGCCCGGCAGGTGGCCTTCCTCCAGGCGCTCGAGCGCGACCTTGCGCGCTTGCTCGATCGCCTGTTCCCACTGGGCGGGCGCGGCGGCGGCGAGCGCCAGGGCCGCCAGGAAGATTGCAAGCGGTCGGCGGATGCCCATGCCGCCAGTCTAGAGGTGAACGCGGAGCGCGTGCGGACTAGACTTCCGCCATGTCCCGCCCCTCGCGCCATTTCTTCACGGCCGCCGCCGCCGCGCTCTTGTGCTTGCCCGCTTGCACCACCGTGATGGAGAGCGGTTTTCAAGAAGACCTGCAGTCGCTCAAGCCCGGCGTACGCCAACTGCCCGCTTCCTACGACGGCACCGCTTTCCGCGGCGGCGGCGAAGTCCAGGTCTATCCCACCGGCACCATCGTCGGCGTGCGCGGCGAGGCCGACTTCGGCGGCGGCGAGATGGTCTCGGTGCGCGCCGGCTACAACTTCGCCGACCGCGAGGACAACGGCAATCACGACGCCGAGCGCGGCGGCGGACCGGGCTGGGGCTTCGGCTACCGGCACTACGCGGACGCCGACGGCAGCGGCTGGCTGTACGGCGGCCGGCTCGACCTGTGGCTGCTCGACATCGACTGGCGCGACCGGATCGGCAAGAGCAACCGCCAGCGCCGCGGCACCACCGAGGCCACGGTCCTGATGCCCACCGTCGAAGGCGGCTACGCCTTCTCGTTCTCCAACGGCTGGCGGCTCGACTTCGCCTTGGGAGTCGGCGCCGAGATCAACATCGACGAGAACGGCGAGAGCGTCGGCGATGGCGCCATCCTGCTGGGCGGCTTCGCTTTCGTGAAAGACTTCTAGCGGCGGGCGCGCCCGCTCGCACGCGCCGCGGCCGGGACTCAGGCGCCGGCAGCGGGGTCGTGGAGCATGCGGCCTTCCATGCCGCCCTGCACCGGCACGATGGTGCCGCTCACGTGGCCGGCGAGGCGCTCGGAAAGCAGCCAGACCGCCGCGGAGGCGACGTCTTCCGGCTGCGCGGGTTTCCGCAACGCCATGGTGGCCGCGGCGCGGCCGAATCGCATTGGATCCCGGAGCGCGCTGGCGTTGCGCGGCGTCGCGACCCAGCCGGGCGCGACGGCGTTGACGCGCCCGCGCGGCGCCAGCCGCACGATCTCGTTCTTGAGGGTCGGGAGCAAGCCGTGCAGCAAGGCGCCCTTGGCCGCCGCGTAGTCGGCGAAGCCTTCTTCGCCGACCAGGCCGGCCGTGCTGCCGATCAGCACCACGGCCGCCGACTCGCGCGGCACGGCCTCGAGATGGCGGAAAAAGGCCGCGCAAGCGTGGAACGCCGTGTCGAGCGTGCCGGCGACCACGTCGCGCCAACGGTCGGAAGCCAGCGCATGCACGGGGGCGGCGTCGTCGTCGCGATACGCCGCGTTGGCGACCAGCGCGTCGACGCGGCCGAAGGCCGCGATCCCTGCGGCGAGCACGCGGTCGGCGCCTTCGGCGTCGCGCAGGTCGGCGACCACGGACCGCGCCCCGTTCGCGAGTTCCGCGACGAGGCCGGCGAGCGCGATTTCGTTGCCGTGCCCGTGCAGGACCAGCCGCGCGCCCTCCGCCGCAAGAGCGCGTGCGATCGCCGCTCCGATGGGCGAGGAAGCGCCGGTCACCACGACCACTTGCTGGGCTAGCCTGCTGTCCATGAATGTCCTGGGGTCAACGCGGAGTTTCGGCGCCGTCTTCCACCGCGTAGTCGTCGCCGTAGAACTTGGCCGTGGTGCGCGTATGGAAGGTGAGCACTCGAATCGGCTCGTACTTGGCGGGCCCCAGTCCGGGCAGGACTTCCAGGATCTCGTCCTCCCACAAGTAGGCCGCCAACGGAAAACTCACGCGCGGCTGCGACCGCAGCGCCGCATCGCGCGGCGGACTCACCCGGTGGGTGGTGGATGGAAACACGTCGTTGCTGATCCGCTGCAGGTAGTCGCCGGTGTTGAGGACGATCGAGCCCGGCGGCGCCTGCAGCCGCACCCATTTTCCGGCGCGCGAAAGCACTTGCAGTCCCTCGATCCGCGGCGCCGGGAGCAAGGTGAACAGGTCGACGTCTTCGTGCCCGAGCAGGCGGCCCGTTACGGGCCGCGCATCCGCTCCGATCGGCGGGTAGGCGTTGAGGCGCAGACCGAAATTGGTGCCCTCGAGCTTGCGGTCGAAAGCGCGCGGATCACAGCCGAGGTGCTGCAGGATCGCCTGCATGATCGGCCGGAACAAGGGCAGCTGCGCTTCGACCAGGCGCCGGAAGTGCGGCTCGAATTCCGGAAGCGGCCAGAACTCGCCGGCATGCAGCGGTGCGCTGCGGCCGGCGAGCGCGAAAGCGCGCCGGCAGAACACCCAGCCTTCGACGAGGTCGGGATGGATCCCGCTGGTTTCTTCGAGCGGGAAATAGCCCTGGCTCACCGAGCCGTGGCGCGCAGCGCGGAAGCGCAGCTTGTCCTCGAGCGCGGCGCCGGCGAAGAAGTCCAGGACCCACTGCTCGGCCGCGGAATAGAGCGCGGGATCGACCCCGTGGCCGACCAGGATCGCGAAACCGATTTCTTCCATGGCCGCGCCGAGCTCGGCGGCGAAGCGGCGCCGGTCGGCGGCGTCGCCGCGCAGAGAGCGGCCAAGGTCGCAGGTCCGCACGCGGAAGTCGTCGTCGAAGAGTTCTTCTCCGTCCGCCTCGGCGAGCCGGTAGTCGCGCACCTTGTCCACCTGGTCGTAGCGCGCGAACTCGCCACTACGGGCATGGCGGCCGTGTTCCTTCTTCTCATCCATCGGTGGCGTAGCTCACGGCGGGGCTTCCCGAAGGATAGAAGGTGCCCATCAACACCAGCGGCGCGCTGCCGAGGTTCTCGAGGCAGTGCGGTTGTTCCCGCGGCAGGAACACGCAGGAACCAGGGCCGACCGGCGCGTGGCTCGTACCCGCCCACATGCGGCCTTTGCCGCGCAGGATCACCAGGACTTCTTCGTAGTGATGGAAATGCTCCGGCGCGCGACCGGGCGGGATCGAGCCGACGAACTGGGTCACTTGCGCGCTGCCCTGCTGCTTGCCGATCAGCACCGAATACCAGCGGTCGGCGGTCGTTTCGACCGCCTGGTCGGCAAGCCGCGCGTGCGGCGGCAGCGGGCTGGCCGCCGGCGGCGCGGCCGGGCGATCCGGCGCTCCCGCCACCGGCTCCGGGCAGCGCGTCGCGGCCACCGTCAAGACTTCGTTCGGCGCGACGGCGAGCACGGCACGGGAGCCCGGTGCGAGGCGCAAGCCGTCTTCCGGCTGCAGCGAGTACCCGGCACCGGCGAGTTCGATCCGGCCGTGGCCTTTGAGGATGAACCATGTCTCGTCCCAATCCCCGGTTCGCCAAGGGTGGTCCCCGGCACCGAACTCGAGCGTGCGCAGCGATATGGACTCGGCGCCGTTGGCCCGGCCGAACAAGGCCCACACGCGGTGCGGTCCCGTCGTTTGCGGCGGCCCTTCGCGCAAGCCGGCGACGCGAGTCTTGCCTTCGAGTTGGATCATCGAGCCGTGCTCCGCGACGGCCGCACAGCGTACAACACCGCGCCGACGGCGCTCCAGGCGAGCAGCAGTTCGAGGCTCGTGAGTTCGCCGTCGCCCGCGCGGTCCCAGAACGCCGCGCCGGCGATCCGCGCGGCATCGGCGCGAAACTGCACGGCCAGGATCGCGGCCATCCCCAGCACGGAGATCACGCCCGCGGCGACCTGCAAGCGGCGCGGCACCGTGGCCGCCGCCCGGGCGTACAGGTCCGGCACCAGCCGCGGCAGCAGCAGGAGCGCAAGACCGTGCGCCAGGTACAGGAGCATCAATCCGGCGACGGCGATGCCGAGCGCCAGCGCGACCTGCCCGCTCCAGAGCAGCAGGACCATGCCGGCCCAGCTGGCGGCGACGGCGACGCGCGGCACGCCGCTGCCGGCGTGCACGGCAGCGAGCGGACCCGGCAGCAGGCCGTCGCGGGCCATGATCCAGGCCAGGCGAGCCGGGACGAACAGCGTTGCGTTGATCGAGGTCGTGATCGCGAAGATCGCGCCGACCGTCACCAGCGCCGTGGCCCCGAACGGGAGGTACTGCGCCGCGGCTTCGCTCATCGGCGCGCTGCTCTCCTGGATGCGCGCGTTCGACAGGACGCCGAAGGCCACCGCCGTCATCGCCATGAAGATCAGCGCGGTGCCGAGGATCCCACGCACGAACACGCGCGGCAGGCTGGCCGGGTCGCGCGTCTCGCCGGCGGTCTGCGCGAGCGACTCGAAACCGGCGTAGGCGAACAGCAATGGGGGCAGGCTGCGCGCCAGGCCGGACACGCCGTTTGGCAGGAGCGGCTGCAGGCGTGCCGGCTCGATCGCGAACAGGCCTGGCACCACGAGCACGGCGATGGCGACGCCGAGCACGGCGCACATGGCGACCTGCACCCGGCCGTACCAGCGCACGCCGGCCGCGTGGACGAGCGCGAAGAAGCTCAGGGCGCCGAGTGCGAACGGCAGGCGCCAGCGCGCGGGTTCGAGCGGCAAGCCGAACTGCTGCGCCAGCTCGATCCCGTAGTCGGCGCAGGCGCCGCCGAGGTAGGCCCCAGCACCGAGGTACGCGACGATCTTCAGCCAGCCGGCGAGGAAGCCGACCGCGTCGCTGCGGAAGACCGCGCGCAGGTGCGCGTACTCGCCGCCTGGTTCGCGCCCCAGCGGCGTGCTTGCGAACGCCAGATAGGGAACGGCCGTGGCGAGCACGAGCGGCGTCAGCAACAAGTGGCCGAGCAGCACCCCGGGGCCGGTCGCTTGCGCGGCTTCGGCAGTGACTCGGAAGATTCCCGCTCCGACCAGGATTCCGAGCAAGGCCGCGTACGACTGCAGCGCGCCGAGTTCGCGCCGCAGCCCGGGTCCCGGACGGTTCCCGGCAGCGGCCGCGCTGCGTCCGGCGGGGCCGCTGCTCATGCGGCCAGCCTAGGCGTGCGCGTGGACCGCTACGCTGGGCGCTCGATGCTGCCGATCCTGCTCGCCCTGGCCGTGGCTCCCGCCGTGCTTCAAGAGGAGTCCTTCCGCCTCGACAACGGCCTGGAAGTCGTGGTGGTGCCGGTGGCCGATGCGCCCATCGTGGCGGTGGTGCTCGGCTACCGCGCCGGCGTCTACACCGACCCGGAAGGCCGCTGCGGCACCGCGCACGTGCTCGAACACCTGCTGGTGCACGGCGCCACGCCTTCGTTCCCCGCGCCGTTCGCCACGCTCACCGCCGGCGGGCCGCTCGGCATGCCGTTCGTGGACGTCAACGCCGAGACCATGGCCGACGCGACCTACTTCTACGCGCTGCGGCCGCCGGCGAAGCTCGCCGAGACCCTGCAGCTCTTCGGCGAGAAGCTGCAGGGCTTCGCCATCACGCAGGAGCTGCTCGACGCCGAGCGGCCCAAGGCCTTGCAGGAAATCGATGGAGTTGCGGCCATGCTCGAGAGCCGGCCGCAGCTGCGCCAGCAGATGGAGAATCTGGCGCGCTACCCCAAGGCGGGGATCGCCGACCACGTCGGCGCGCTCACGATCGGCGAACTCGAGGCCTACCGGCGCGCGCACTACCGTCCGGATCGCGCGCATTTGATCGTCATGGGAGCCTGCGATCCCATTGCGACCTGCAAGCGGATCGAAGCGCAGTTCGGCAAGGCCGCGGCGCCCACGGCGCCCGGGGCCGCGGATCCGGCCGCGCCGGCGGTGCCCGAGCAGGCGATCGTGGAGCAGGCAGTGGGCGGCGCCACGGTCGCAGAATCGGCGGCGCTGCGGATCGCCGCCAGCGCTTGGCAGGTCGACCTGCGCCGCACCGGCCGCGCTTACGTGGAATGGGTCCCCGACGGGCGGTTGCGCGCCGTGTTGTTCGGGAGCGACCCGGCGCCGATCCGGGCGGCGCGCGGCCGCTTGCAAGAGCCGCAGACGGCGGCGGCGCTGCGGGGTGCCCGCACCGCGGTCACGCAGAGGATGCGCATGCTCGAGCGGACCGCTTCTCCCGCGCAACTGCAGCCGGGCGGCGACCCGGTCGCCTACACCCGCGGGCTGGCGCAGATCGCGATCAACCGGACGTTGTTCGAGATCGGCGGTGGAGCGGCCTTCCTCGAAGCGGCGGGAGCCGTGACCGCCGAGGACGTCGTGGCCGTGGCCAAGAAGTACCTGACCGCGGCGAGCGAGGCCGTGCGCACGGTGCCGGTGGCCAGCAAGGCGAACCAATAAGAAGGGGCCGCTCCGCGCGAGCGGAACGGCCCCGGTTGCGGCAAGAGCCGCGGGCTCTAGCAGCCGTCGCCGGTGCCCCGGCAGTCGGTGTCGCTGCCAGCCCCGTTCTTCTGGAAGCCGTTGGTCGGCTCGGTGCCGTCGAAGCTCAGGCCGGCGGCCGAAACGGCGGTCACGTCGGTCGTGTAACAGCCGTTGTTGGCTTTCTTCACCCGGTAGGTGACCTGGCCGAGCGCGTCGGTGGTCAAAGTGAAGGAATTGGTCTTGGGGCCGTGGATCGTCGCCGAAACGCTCGCGCCCGCAACCGGGTTGTTCGCGTCGTCCACGATCTTGATCGTCACGTTCAAGTGCCGGTCGTTGCGCCGGCCACCGATGGTCTGGTAGCTGATGCAGTCGACGATGGCGTTGCCGCCGCCGCCGCCGCCCGTGACCGTGATGTAGCCGGTCTGGATCAACTGGTCCGAGCCGGTGGCGTTGGTCGCCGTCAGCGACACCGTGTAGGTGCCGGCCGTGGTGTAGGTGTTGCCGGGGTTCTGGCTGGTGGAGGTGTTGCCGTCGCCGAAGGACCAGGACCACGAAGTCGCGGCGCCACCGGTCGAAGTGTCGGTGAAGGCCACGGTCAGGGGCTCGGTGCCGCTGGTCGGGGTGCCGACGAAGTTGGCCACCGGCGGGTTGCCGCCGCTGCCGCCCGTCGCGGCGAGCATCGCCGAGTGGACGTCGATGCGGCCGTAGCCGTAGGTGCTGTCGACGCCCGCGGAGCCGAGGTCGTCGCAGGTTGCCTTGAGCAGCGCCTCGACCTGGTCCGGGGTCAGGCTGGGATCGGCCGACCAGATCAGCGCGCAGAGGCCCGCGGTCATCGGGCAGGCGAAGCTGGTGCCGCTGACCGACGCGTAGTCGCTGTCGCTGCCGCTGTCGGTGGTCAGCACGCTCTGGCCGGGGGCGGTCAGGTCGACGAAGTTGCCGTACGCCGAGAAGCTCGCCTTGGAGTCGCTCGAGGTCGTGGCGCCGGCGACGATGATGTCGTCGTTGTCACGGTTGCCGAAAGTCAGGTTGCGGCCGTCGTTGCCCGCCGCCCAGACCAGCAAGCCGCCGATCGACTTGATGTAGGTGGCGGTGGTCAGGTTGGAGTTGGGGTCGACACCGCTGTAGCTGACGCTCGGGACGCGGTCGCCGTTCTCGACGCTGGTGCGCGCCGCGTGCTGCAGGTCGCTCAAGGAGGCGCCGCCGCCCGAGCTGTTGGAAACGCGCATCATGCGGTGCGACAGGTTCCAGCCCATGCCGACCACGCCCTTGCCGTTGTTGCCGTTGGCCGCGGCGCAGCCGGTGGTCATGGTGCCGTGCGGGTGCACGGGACCGATGTTGCCGCCCGAGTTCTCCCAGACGCGGTCGACCGCGTTGTAGCCCTCGAGCCGGTTGGCCTGCAGGTCTTCGTGGGTGGTGCGGACGCCGGTGTCGCAGATGTCGACCGCCACGGAGGGGTTGCCCGAGTGCAGGTCCCAGCCGGCGCACGAGTCCATGCGGTTGGCGTCGTGCTGCCACTGGCTGCCGAGCAGCGGGTCGTTGGGGCAGCCGATCGGGTAGACCGTCCAGTCGGGCTCGACGTACTGGAACAGGCCGCTGGCGAGCAACTGCCCGGCGGCGGCGTTCTCGTGCATGCCGTCGGGCACGCGGAACACGAACTCGTCGGTCGCGGCGACGTACTCCTTGAGCGTGTAGCTGCTCATCAGCGCGCGCGCGGTCGCCGGCGAGTTCTGCGTAGCGCGGCGCGACGCTCGGATCCTGCGGGGCGAAGTTGGCGGCGCCGAGCGCGAGCATCGCGAGCAGGGCGGCGGAGATGGGAAGATCTTTCCTCATTTTGATCATGGATCAGAATCGGGGCTCGGGGGAGTGAGGGGGGAGTAGGGGGAGTCCCCAGGGTGAATTCCGAGCCTGGCAAAGACCTCCTGGCCGGGCGCCGGCCGAACCGGAATTGGCGAACGGGCGCATCCCCCGGAGGATGCGCCCATTCCAGCAATCGGTCGCGCGGCCTACTGGACGGTGATCCGGGCGCGCGGGGTGTAGGTCCGCTTGCGGGTGTCCTGCAGCATGATCTCGAGCTTCCAGCCGACGCGCGCCGAGGGCAGGTTGGCGAGCGGGAAGGCCAGCGTGTAGGAGCCGTCGCCCACGTTCACCAGCGCACCGCGCACCCGGTTCTTCTTCTTCTTTCCCGACCGCAGCGTGTAGATGTGGCGCCGCATGGAGGCCTCGTCCAGGCGGTCGCTCCAAACGCGCAGGTACAAGGTGTCGGTGCGCGCGAAGTTGGAGTCCGCGGTCGCAAAGCCGGGGTCCTTGGAGTGCGACATGCCCTCGCCGCTCACGCCGCCGCCGGAAGACGCGACCACCGCATCGGACTGGACGTCGTTGTCGGCGCCGGCCGCATTGGTGGCGGTCAAGGTGACCGTGTAGCTGCCCGGCGTGGTGTAGACGTGCACCGGATTCTGCTGCGTCGAACTGCTGCCGTCGCCGAAGTCCCACAGCCACGACGTGGGAGATTGCGTGGAAGTGTCGCCGAACGACACCGTCAGCGGCACGGCGCCGCTTCCCGGCGATACCGTGAAGCCCGCCAACGGAGGGCCGCCGCCCGCGGCGACCGCGACGAGGGCGTCGGCGGCGTCGATGCGGCCGTGCCCGTAGAGGTCGTCTTCACCCGCGGCTCCGAGGTCGGTCGCGCTCGTCTTGAGGATCGCTTCGACCTGGTCGGGAGTCAGCGCCGGATCGGCCGCCCAGATCAGCGCGGCCAGGCCGGCGGTCAACGGACAGGCGAAGCTGGTACCGCTGACGTTCGCGTACGCATTGCTGCTCGTGCTGTCCGTGGTGCGGATGCCGACCCCGGGCGCGACCAGGTCCACGTAGGGCCCGAAGTTGGAAAAGCTCGCCAGCGTGTCGGCCGCATCGGTCGCGCCCACCACCACCAGGTCGTCGGCGTCGCGGTCGCCGTTCATTTGCAGGCTGTCGTTGCCGGCCGCCCAGATCAGCAGGCCGCCGATCGATTTGACGTAGGTGGCGGTCGTCCTTGCCGACGCCGCGCCCGCACCGGAGTAGCTGACGCTCGCGACCTTGTCGCCGTTCTCGATCGAAGTGCGCGCCGCGTGCTCCAGATCGGACTGGAAGGCACCGCCGTCGGGGGCATTGGACACGCGCAACATGCGGTGGGTGAGATTCCAGCCCACGCCGGCGATGCCAATTCCGTTGTTGCCGACCGCTGCCGCGCAGCCGGTCGCGTTTGTGCCGTGCGGGTGCACGGCGCCGACCTGGCCGCCGCTGCTCTCCCAGACGCGGTCGACGGCGTTGTAGCCCTCGAGCCGGTTGGCGGCGAGATCCTCGTGATCGGTGCGGATCCCGGTGTCGCACACGCCGATCGTGACCGACGCACTGCCGGTGTGGAGGTCCCAGGCCGCCGGCGAGTTCATGCGCGAGGCCCCGTGGTGCCACTGGCTGCCATATTGAGGGTCGTCGGGCAGCGTGTGCGGATACACGATCCAGTCGGGCTGGACGTAGTCGAAGCTCGCGGCTCGTCGCAGGAAGGCGGCGAGATCCTGCTCGCCGATGCCCGCCGGGACGCGCAGCAGATACTCGTCGGTCTCTTCCGCATAGCGGACCACTTCGAACTGCTGGGCAAGCCAGCGCGCGTGGCCGGAGCGCTGCTCGGCCTCGAAGGCGCTCGCGCCTTCGCGCACGAGCTGCTTCACCGGCCGCGGCCGGACGACCATCCAGCCGGAGAATTCGCGCTCGCCGGAAACCTCGAAAATCTCGGCAGGGACAGGTTCCTGGGCCGGCGCGCGGGTCGCGATGGCGGCAAGGAACGTGAGGAAGAGGGGGAGACGCAAACTCACGGCGGAAGAACGGCGTTACCGCCTCCTTTGCGGCTCCATCGGGCCGCCAAGCAAGGGGAAATCCGGTGGCCCGCCTCCGTATCGCGTCCCAAACTGTCGGCGAGTCTCCGGCGCCGCTGGGGATTCCCCATCGGTCCCTCTTTCTCCAGTCGCTCTTCCCAGCCCCAAGTCCAATTCCATGAGACTCATTCAACTCCTCACCGCCACGGCCGGAGCCCTCGTGCTCGCCGCTCCCGGCCTGCTCGCCCAGAACCTGCTCCTCAACGGCGACTTCGAAAACACCTCCTTCACCGGCTGCGACTTCAACCAGGACAACGCCAGCTTCACGGCCGGAATGGCCAACTGCACGGCCTTCAGCACCACGCTCGGTGGCGCCGGCGAAATCTGCGTGATGGTCGGTTCCGACTGCGGCTGGGGTCTGGCGGCCCAGAGCGGCCGGGTCAAGCTCGGCATCGCCACCGGCGGCACCGCCTTCACCGAGGTCGACCAATTC
>DASWJW010000125.1:0-5023 GCA_036396955.1 Planctomycetota bacterium | reverse complement strand
CACAGCCCGACCGCCCACGGCAGCAAGGCGTGGAATCCCCGCGGTGCGACCGCCAGGAACCCCGGGCCGGGCGCGCGGCTCCCGCCGGAGAAAGGCACGCCCGACAGCATCTGCCGGTGCAGGTCGTGGCCCTCGACGGAGACCAGGAGCCACGCGACGGTCAGCACGGGGGCCGCTGCGAGCAGCAACAGAGCCGCACAGGCAAGGCCGTAACGCAACTGGGCGGCGCTGCGGTCGATCAGTTTCAGCGCCAGCGCCAGCCCGCCAGCGATCAGCGTTCCTTGCCAGAGGAAATGGAGCAGCGCCAGGCCGAGGATGTCGATCCAGGTTGCGGCCGGACCGCTCGCCAAGGATGCGAGGACGTTCATCGCCCTTCCTCCTCGAGCTGGTCGAGAAGCTCGCGGATCCGTTCCCGCTCCTCGGGCGAGGCCTTCTCCAAGGGCAGCGCCTGGAGTACCAGCTTGGCGGGCGAACCGGCAAATGCGCGCTCGAGCAGATCGCGCACCAGCTGCTTCTGCGTGTGGTTCTGGCTGCGGTGCGGACGGTAGACCGCAGGCCGGGTGCCGTCGTCGCGGCGCACCAGGCCTTTTTCCGTCATGATCTGCAGCTGTTTGAGGATGGTCGTCTGGCCGACGTCGCGGCTGCGCGCGAGCGCGGCGTGCACTTCGCGCACGGTGCCCTCGCCGAGATCCCAGAGCACGCGCAGGATCGCGAGCTCGGCGTCGGTGGGTCGTTGGGGTTGTTTGGAGGCCATGGGGTCCTTTCGCGGGCTTGGATACGGGCCGTTATACGAAGGGTTTCGTAAAATCGACGAATCTTTTCGTAGAAACTTCGGAGCCCTGGCCCGGAGCGCCCGAAGAACGGCGTTCGGCGCTCCGCGGGCGATTCGGCCTCCGGCTAGGCTGGTTGCCCCGGCGCGCTCCCCCGCGCACCCCCGGCCCTCCGACCCCGAGCCCGTCCCATGCGCCATTTCTTCCTTTCCCCGCTTCTCGTTGGCGCCGCCCTCGCCACCGCCGCCACCGCCGCCGCCCAGCAGGGCGCGCCTCTCGTCAGCCACGAACACGCCAAGCTCGTCGCCCCCGATGCGGGCGCCATGGACATGTTCGGCGCCGCCGTGGCTCTGGACCGCGGCGTTGCCTTGATCGGCACGCCGATGGACGCCGAACTCGGCATGGATGCCGGAGCGGCCTGGATCTTCCGCCGCGGCACGAACGCCGGCGCGTGGCACGCCGAAGCCAAGCTCCTGCCCGCCGACGGCGCCGAGATGGACATGATCGGCCACGGCCTCGCCTTGTCCGGAAACCGCGCGGCGACCGGCGCCATGGGCCACGACCACGCCGGCGCCGACGCCGGCGCAGTGCACGTGTTCGCGTACGACGCCGCCACCATGACTTGGAGCCAGGAAGCGGAATTGCTCGCCGCAGATCCTTCCGCCGGTGCCATGTTCGGCTTCGCCGTCGCGATGCAAGGCGATCGCCTTCTCGCCAGCGCGCCGGGCAGCGGCGCGGCCGGAGCGGTGTACGTCTTCCACCGCGACCAGGCGCTCGGCTGGAGGCAGGTCGCCAAGCTCGAACCCGCCGCGGGCGCCGCGCTCGGCACGATGGTCGAGTTCGGCTACGCCGTGGATCTATCCGGCGACCACGCGCTGATCGGCGCCAAGGGCGCCGATCTCGGCGCCGACAACACCGGCGCCGCCTTCGTGTTCCGGCGCACGGCCGCCGGGATCTGGCAGGAAGAAGCGCTCCTGGCCCCGGCCGCGCTCAAGGGCGGCGACTGGCTCGGCCGTTCGGTCGCGCTCGACGGCGACACGGCTCTACTCGGTTCGATCGGCGCCCAGGCCGTGGGACCGAGCGCCGGAGCGGCGCACGTCTTCCACCGCGACGGCGCGAGCGGCCGCTGGAACGAAGCGGCGACGCTGGTTCCCGCCGACCACCGCGGCGGCGACTGGCACGGCGCCTCGGTCGCGCTCGAAGGCGACGTCGCGCTGGTCGGATCGATGTTCGACGACGACAACGGCAACGCGTCGGGCTCGGCGTACCTCTACCGCCGGGACCGGGCGAGCGGCCTCTGGACCGAGGTGTGCAAGTTCCTGTCCTCGGACGGCGCGCAGTTCCGCACGGACGACTGGTTCGGCAACGCCGCTGCGCTCTCGGGCAACACCGCGCTGGTCGGCGCCTTCATGGAGAGCAGCCAGGGCATCTGGGCCGGCGCGGCCTACGTGTGCGACTGGGACGTGCTCGGCGTGGCCGCCATGCCGGTGCGCGCGGGACTCTCCAACCTGGTCGAGGTGCGGCACGCCCGGCCCGGCCAGCTGGTCCACCTCGCGTTTTCCACGGCAGGCCGCGGCCTCCACTACGAGGCGTCGCTCGACGTGTCCTTCGACCTCGACCGCCCCGCCGCGGCGGGACACGCGCGCGCCGACGCCAACGGCGACGCCGCGATCCGGGTCTGGCTGCCGAGCATGCTGTCGGGAAGGCAGATCTGGGCGCAGGCCGCGCAGTGGCAGTGGAAGAGCCAGGTCTGCACGGTGACGGCGCGCTAGGCGCCGTCACCGCACGCCGAACGATCAGCGTTCGAGGGTTTCGGCGGCTTCGACCGCGATCATCAGCGTGATCTCGTGCCCGATGCCGTCGGGCATGTAGTCGACGCCGAACTCGAGCCGGTCGAACTTCAACTCGGCTTCGAAACCGAGCTTGCGGCCACGGCGGCCTTCGGCGGCGCCGGTCTTGCGCACGCGCGCGACCAATTCCTTCTCCTTGCCGTGCAGCGACAGCGTGCCGGTCACCTTCAAGAAGTCGGCACCGTCGGCTTCGACCTTGCTGCTGACGAAACGGATTTCGTGGAACTGCTTGGTGTTGAGGAAATCGGGGCTGCGCAAGTGCTTGTCGCGGCCCTCGTTGTTGGTGTCGACGCTCTCGGCCTTCACCACGATCTCGACCGAGCTCGCGCCGAGGTTCTCGGCGGCGTAGACCACCGTGCCGGTGAACTCGTTGAAACGCCCGTACGCGACGCCGACGCCCTGGTGGCCGACCTTGAAGAACGTGAACGAGTGGCCGGGATCGACTTGCATGCATGGACGGCGTTTGCGGATCGGTGGAGGTCGGGCGCGGGACGGCCCCGTGCCAACAGGGTGGCGGAATCGTTCCAAGACCGCCACCCACGGCCCTGGTTCCGCCGCAACCTGGGGGCTTGCGCGATCCCCGGGCGCGGCCGAGCATGGCGGCATGCCCGCATCCCGCCGTGAACTCTTTCTCGCCGGCATCGCCGGCGCCGCAGCCCTTCCCACGCGCGGCCTGGCGCAAGACCCGCATCAAGCGGCGAGCATGCAGGCGATCGCGCGCCGGCGCATTCCCTCGACCGGCGAGCTGCTGCCGGTGGTCGGTCTGGGCACTTCGCAGACCCTCGACGTCGATCCCGTCGCGGAGAACGCCGACCTGGTCACGGTCATGCGCGAATTCCTCGCTCTTGGCGGCACGCTCATCGATTCTTCGCCGATGTACCGCCGCGCCGAAGCGGTGGTCGGCGAACTCTTGCGCCGCGTCGGCCGCGACGACGTCTTCTACGCGACCAAGGTGTGGACCAAGGACGGCCGCGAGGCGGGCATCAAGCAGATGCAGGAGTCGGCCGAGAAGATGGGCGCCAAGCGCATCGACTTGATGCAGGTGCACAACCTGACCGGGCTCGACGTGCAGCTCGCCACTCTCGAGGAATGGAAGGCCGCCGGCAAGATCCGGTATCTCGGCGTCACCGAGATGCGCGACTGGGCGACCGTCGAGAAGCTCATGAACGAGCGTTCGCTGGACTTCATCCAGATCCCTTACTCGATCGGCGTGCGCGTGGTCGAAGAGCGGATCCTGCCGACCGCGCTCGACCAGGGCGTGGCGGTGCTGGTGATGCGCCCCTTCGAGCGCGGCGAGCTGTTCCGCAAGGTCCAGGGCAAGCCGCTGCCGGCCTGGGCCGCGGACTTCGATTGCACCAGCTGGGCGCAGTTCTTCCTCAAATGGCTGCTCGGCCATCCCGCGATCACCTGTCCGATTCCCGCGACCTCCAAGCCGCATCACTTGCGCGACAACATGGCCGCCGGCGTCGGCCGCATGCCGGACGCCCCGACCCGCAAGAAGATGGCCGAGCTGGTGCTCGGCTGATCGCGCATCACGGAGGACCCCGCAGCCGGCCCGAAAGACGAGGTCCGCCCTGTCCGAGACATGAACTTTGTGATACAAAGTTCTTTGGGCCATGGCTACCGCCTCCACCGACCTCCCGCCGGACCTCGCCGAGCTCGAAGCGGGCATTTACCGCTCCACCCTCGACAACGGCCTGCTCGACCTCTGCGCCGGCGCCGGGGTCCTGGTGTTCGGGCTAGGCGCCCACTTCGACTGGGGCGGGCTAGTCCCCGTCTGGATCGCCGTGATCTTCGGCGCACGCATTCCGATCCAGCGTCGCCTGCTGGCCAGCCGGATCGGGCATGTGCGCCCGCTCGCGCCGCGCCGCCGCGCCGAACACAACAAGAAGCTCCTGGTGGGCGGTGCGCTGGTTTTCACCATGCTCGTCGGCATCGCCGCCTTCCTCTTGTCCAGCAAGGGAGGCGAATTCCTGGCGGGCATCGACTTTCCGCTGCTCGTCGTCGCCGCCGGGGTTCTTCCGACGATCTTCGGCGCGGTGCTGTTCACCCGCTTCCTGCGCACCCACCCCGTGCTCGATGCCGGGCTCTGACCGCGATCTCGACCGGCTGGTGCACGAACCGGCGCGGCTCGCGATCCTTTCGCACCTGTACGTGGTCGAGGCCGCGGCCGCGCCCTGGCTGCTGCAGCAGACCGGCCTGAGCTGGGGAAACCTGTCGTCCCACATGAGCCGGCTCGAGGCCGCCGGATATCTGGCGGTCGAAAAGGATTTCGTCGACCGCAAGCCGGTCACGATGCTGACGCTCACCAAGTCCGGAAGGGCCGCTTTCCGCGCCTACCGCAAGCAGATTCGGAAGTTGCTCGACGGACCCGGCTAGCGGTCGGGCATGCCGGCGCGGTAG
>DASWJW010000124.1:0-17102 GCA_036396955.1 Planctomycetota bacterium | reverse complement strand
CCTCCAGCATCTCCATCAGCGCCGAGGCTTCCCGGCCCGGAGCGGGATAGGGCGCGAGCAACAAGTCGCAATCGCCGCCCCAGGGCAGCGCCTCGGTCCCCGCCGCACGCAGCGCCGCGAGCGTGCCCGGCACCCAGGGGCGCGGGTCGCCGGAAGTGAAACCCGGCTTCGCGCACGGCAGGCCATGACCGACCTGCGGAGTGGTGATCAGGTTCTGCGGGCGCCCGAGCGGACAGGGAAGGAGCCTTCCCACGCGCGCATTCTCGCCGCGTTCGCGGGCGGAATCCAGGGCGCCGGCGCGCGCCTACTCCATGTAGCCGAGAGCCTGCATGGTCTGCATGAGCTTGGCCTGGCTCTCGGCGTCGAGCGTGGCGTCGTGCTCCGCGCCGGCTTCCGGCACGAACCAGCCCGAGCGGACTTGCACGGCCTCGGCACGGCGCCGCTCCTCGGTGAACAATTCCTCGAGCACGCGGCCGTCCATGTAGTCCTCGACCGGCAGGCCGAGGAGGTGCAGCAGCGTGGGGCCCATGTCCCAGACGTGCGGGTGGCGCTCGTCGAGCAGCGCGGGGTCGCGCGGGTCGGTCTTGAACGGATCGGAGATCCGCACGCCGGCCTGCAGGCCCGGGCCTTCCGCGATCAGCATGCCCTGGATGCGGTGCATCGCCGGCCGCCCGTCCTCGACGGGCTCGACCAGCCGCGCGTGCACGGGAGCGGCGGCGGGCAGCACCGAAGACTCGAACGGCAGCGCCTGGATGTCGGGCGCGCGGTACAGCTGCGGTCCGCCCCAGAGCTCCTCGCGCTTGAAGACGTCGGGGTAGATCTGCGTGCCGTCGTCCGCGCGCACTTGCGCGAGCTTGCGCACGATCTCGTCGCGCAGTTCCTCGTACTCGGCGCCGGGTTCGACCACGCCCTGCGGATTGCGGCCCTTCAAGTTGATCAGCACGATGTCCTCGCCGCCCGAGACCGCCGAATAGGCGCGGGTCTTCGACCAGTCGACCATGTCCTGGATCGTCGCTTCGACGCTCACCGTGAATTGCCGGCCGCGCGCGCTCCACCAGCTCTGCAGGCCGGCGCGGCGCATGGCGCCTTGCAGCTTGCGGCTGGTCCACATCTTGAAACGGCCGAGCGCGTTGCCGCGCTTGAGCACCAGGTAGCCGTTGTCGACCAGCCACTTGTTCAAGTAGAAGCGCCAGGTGATCGGCCCGAAACCATGATCGGACGAGCACACGAACACGGTCTGCTCGCCGGGCTTCTCGAGCGCCTTGGCCCTGGCGCGCACCCGGCCGATGCCCGCATCGACGGCCTGGTAGACCTTGCGCACGAGCAGCGACCCCGATGCGGCCGGACCCGGATTCTTGGCCGCCCATTCGGGGTCCTGGAAGCACCACGCCTGGTGGCTCATCAAGTCGACCCCGCGGTAGACGATGGCGAGCAGGTCGGGGCCCTCCGCCTCGAGGAGGTGTTCGGCGATGCGCGTGGTCTGTTCCACAACGTGGTAGATGCTCGCCTCGGCGGCCTTGAAGTCGCCCGAGGAGTGGAAGATCTTCTCCGCTTCGTTGTCGGAGGGCACGTCGCCCACCGCGCGCCGCAGCTCCTCGCGCATCTCGGGCGGGTGGATGAAGTCGGAATCGCGGTCCGGCGTGAGCAGGCCGCCGAGCATGACGCCGTTGACCTTCTCCACCGGATAGGTGAGCGGGAAGTAGAGCACCACGACCTTCTTGCCGTGCTCGCTGGCGATCCGGAACACCGTCGGCGCCTTGATCGACTCGAAGGAGATGACCGGCCGGTGGTGGCTCTCCCAGCGCTGTTCACGGAAGAAGAACACGCCGTGCTTGCCCGGCCGGGTCCCCGTCATGAACGACGCCCAGGCGACCGAGCTGTTCACGGGCACCGTGCTGGTCAGGTAGCTCGCGACGCCGCCCTTGATCGCGGCTCCCAGATTGGGGAGCAGGCCATCCTCGACCATCGGGGCGATGAGGTTCCACGAACCGCCGTCGATTCCGACGTAGACGACGCGCTTGCGGGGGCTCTCGCTCATGCTCCAGGGGGATGGGGCGGCATGGGGAAAGGCCACATGCTAGCCGCCGCGCGGTCCCAGCCGCAGCTTGCGGCGCACGCCGCGAGCGAGCGCCGGATCGGCGATGCGCAGCAACGGAGTCACCACCAGCCACGCCACCGCCGCCACCGATCCGCCGAGCAGCGGACGCTCCGCGAGCGGCCCGATTTCCAATGCGTAGCCGAACAGCACGGCGAGGCCCACTGCCGGCGCGCTGCGAGTGAGCAGGGGCAGGGATCTGCCCAGGAATCTCTGCGTGAGCAGCGCTTTCGCGATGAATTCGATGACCGAAGCTCCGACCGAGGCGTACGCCGCGCCGAGGATGCCGTACCGCGGGATCAGCCAGAAGTTCAAGACCACGCTCACGGCGGCGAGCGCGCCGCCGAACCAGGGCAGGAAGCGGTTCATCGACGGCTGGCCGAGGAGCACCATGCCGACGGGCCCGCCGACCGCGTCCAGCACCATGGAGATCGCCAGGAGCCGCAACACGTCGGTGCTGCTGCCCAAACCCGGAATGCCGTCGCGGTACTCGGCACCGAACCAGCCGGCCACGTGATCGGCGTACACGAAAGTGACCGCGGCCAGCGGCGCCGCCCACCACGCCTGGTGGCGCACGACGCGGAAGAACTGCGCCCGCAACTCCGCCACCGGGCCGCCGGGATCGCTCAAACGCGCGATCCGCGGGAAGATCGCCGTGTTGACCGCCATAGTCAGCGTGTGGAAGACGATCACCACGCGGAATGCCTGCGCGTAGAGGCCGCGCGCGTCGTCGGCGGTCTCCATCAAGCCCAGGCCCGCCACCGGCACGATCAGGATCCCGAGGAGCTGCACGTCGATGCGGTTGCGGATCATCCGCAGCATCCGGAACAGCGCGACGCCGAAGCACTCCCTCAACAGCGCCCAGGCGCGCCGGAAACTCGGCCGCGGCAAGGGCTCGCTGCGGTCGGCGAAGTAGCGGCGGCGCGCGAGCTCCGGGATCAACACGCCACGCACCAGCGAGCCGGCCAGGAACACCGCGAAAACTCCGTAGAGAGCCGCGCGCCCGGCCAGCGGATCGGTGCCGCGGGCCGCTTCGTCCGCGCCGAGCCACCACAGCGCGAGCACCGCGCCGCCGCCGCGGAACACGCCGGTGATCGTTTCGGCGATCGCCGGCACTTCCATCTCCTCGTAAGCCTGGAAGAGCGATTCGCCCACCGTGCCGAGGGCATCGGCGAACAGGATACCCGTGGCCATCAGCACGAGGTGCAGGCGCAGCGGTTCCCAGCCGCCCTGGTAGGACATCTCGACCATCACGTAGACGACCATCAAGGCGCCGGCCAGCAAGGCGCCCGCGCCCATCGCGGTCCGCGCGTCGACGAACAGCGTGCGCGCCCGGGTGCGGTCGAGCGCAACGGACCGCACGAACACGATCGGAATGCCGAAGGACGAGGCGACGCTGCCGAAGAACAGCAGGTTGCTCACCAGGGAATAGACGCCGTTCGTCTCGGTGGAGACGAATCTCGGCAGCACCAGGCCGAGCAGCGCATAGATCGCCACGTTGAGCGTCTTGGCGACCGTGAGGTACGCCGTGTTGCGGACGATGGACGCCATCAGCGCGCCGCGCGCAGCTCCGCTTCGACCTGCCGGGCGCCTTCGGACCCGAGCAGGAATTCGAGGACTTGCCCGACCACGGCGTTCCGGCCGTGCTCTTGCAGCGCCTGCAGGGCCGCGGCGGGCCCGCTCGTGCTCGCTGCGTGGCCGGCCGGCGCGCTCGCGCGCACCCGGAACGCTCCGTGGTCCATCACCATCACGATCTCGACCTGCGGCCGCCGCACGCCGTCGCCCTGCAGCCCGGGAATGCTGAATGGAGCGGCGGACTGGAGTGCTTTGCGCGCCGCGTTCAGGTCGACGATGCCGCCGGCGGCTCCGCGCGGCCAGCCGTGGCGGTCTTCGGCGAAAGGTCGCGGGCGGTCGCGTTCCAGCCGGCCGCGCAGATCCTCGGCGAAGCCGGCTTCCCCCACGACCAGGAAGCGGCTGCCGTGGTCGACGAAGGACTGCAATTCCGGCGCCCCGATCGGGACGCCGCCGGGGCCCGCATCGAGCAAGGCGGCGAGTTCCATGAGGTGCGAGTCGGCCTGCGTCCAGTCCTCGCCGAGCCAGTCCACGGGCAGCGCGAGCACGGCGCCGACGCGCTCGCCGAGCTCGACGAGGTGCAATTCCAGCACCAGGTCGGTGCGCGGCGGCAGCGGAGCTGGAAACCCCCAGCCGACCAGGCGTCGTTCCACCAAGGGCAGGATCGCATCGCGCTGAACTTCGATCCTGGCGAACGCGGCGCTCTGCGGCATGCCGTAGGGAAACCAGGTTTCTTGCCAGTCGACGAGCGCGGCCTGTTTCGCGGCCAGCGGAAACCGCAGATCGGCCACCGGCTTCGAGTCCAGCCCGACGACGGCGCCTTCGAATTCGCCGAGCAAGCGCGGGAGGAACGCGGCACCGCTTTCCAAGAGCGCCAGACCCAGCGCGAGTTCCATGGCGCGCGCTTCGTTCGCCGGCTCGGGCAGACCGGACTCGAGCAGCGCGAGCTGCGGACCGAGAGCCGCCACCAGGCCGCTGCCGCCGGCGAGCCGCGCGTCGAGCAGCGCCGCCATGAAACCTGCGAACTGCGCCTGCCCCGCCGGCAACAGGGCCGCCCCGGGCGCCCCGGTCGCCTCAGGCTCGGGTGCCTCCGGTGTGGCCCACACCGTGCGCGGCGTTCCCGCCTCGAGCCGGCCGAGCCAGAGCCAGTCGTCGGTTCCGGCGAACGCCGCCCACGGCGCGCTGCCGTCGGGCGCCTGGTAGCGGAAGCGGAAGGCGACTTCCGCATCGACCCGGGGCAGCGGAACGGAAACCGCGACAGGGAACGCGGGCAGTCGGGCCCGGTCCTCGCTGCGGCCGCAAGCGAGCAGCAGCACCGCGGCGCATGCGGCGGACCCGGCGCAGCGTCCAGTCATGCTAGTTCGGGAACAAGGGGATCAGCGTGGTGCGGAGCTTGCGGAACAAGTCCCCCGTGGAGCGCGTGTCGCGCAGGCAGTACTCGGCGATCTCGTCGTAGTGTCCGCCGCGCGCCTTCTCCGCGACCATCGACCCGTCCATCTTGCCCTTGGGCGATTCGACGCCGAAACGCCGGCACCAATAGTCGAGCGAGAAGCTCTCGCGCGCCGCGCCGTAGAAGTTGAGCACCTCGAGCAAGTCGCAGTGCTCGCGCACGCTGTAGCGGTAGCCGGCCAGCATGCGGCTCGGCGTGACGCCGAGCATCGCCGAGCGGGTGAGCAGGACCGGCCCGTCGTACGCGCGGCCGTTGTAGGTCACCACCGTGCCCCAGTCGGCGGCGAGCTTCCAGAACTCTTCGAGCAGCTCGCGCTCGTTGCCGCGCCAGACCTTGGCGCCCGGCACCGGATCGAAGTCCTGCCACCGCGCGCCGCTGCCATGGACCAGCACCGCGCCCTGGTCCTTGTCGAGGTTCCACATGCCGACGGCCACCACGCGGCCGAGGCCGCGCACGAGCGCGAGGCGGTTGCGCACGTCGTCTTCGGGTTCGCCCTGGCGGCGCGCGCGCGCTTTCTCGCGCGACAGCAGGTAGTGGCGCGTGGCCTCGTCGACCTCTTCCCACGCGAGTCCGGCCACCTCGATGTCGAAAGCGACGACCGGGCGGCGCAGGTTGCTCTCGTTCGGCTCGGGCATGGGCCGGGCAGGATAACTGCGCGCCGCCGCGAGGTCTCAATCCGGACCGCGGTCGCCTTGGTGCACGGTCAGCACCGGGCACTTCGCGTGCCGCACGACCTTCTCGGTGGTGGACCCGATGAGCAACTGCGCGAGACCGCTGCGGCCGTGGGTGGCCAACACGATCACGCTGCAGTCCAAGTCGTCGGCGGCGGCCGTGATGGTCTGCCAGGCGCGGCCGTCGGTGAGGAGATGCGTCTGCACTTCGACGCCTTCGGCGCGCAAGCGATCGGCTTCCTTTTCGAGCGCGCCGGTCGAAGCCTCGCGGAATTCCTCGCGGTACCGCGCCATGTCCACCACCTCGCCCGGGAGCGGCGCGCCGATCATCGGCGCCGCGCTCGCGAAGTCTTCCTCCACCGCGTGGACCAGGTGGATCCTGCCGCCGCCAGCTTTGGCGAGGCCGAGCGCCCAGCGGTAGGCGCAACGGGCGTGTTCGGAGAAATCGGTGGCGAGAAGGACGCGTTGGAACATGTTCGGGTCGGTTCAGTCGTCGGAGAATTCCGCGCCGCCGGCGTAGCCGATGTCGTCGAGGAAGGTCTTGAGGAAGATCTCGGCGGCGTGCTCCGTGGGCGCGCGCGGCGGCGTGGCGGCGCGGAAGCCCTTCGCGTAGTTGCGGGGCTGGCGCGGGGGGTGCGCGTCTCCCCACGCGTCGCCCATCAGTTGCCGCAAGGAGCGGCCCGGCAGGCCGGCGGCCGGCGGCAGCTCCAGCCAGTCGAGGAGGGTCGGCATCACGTCGTAGATCGATCCCAGCTCGCGCGCGCCGGCGGGGAGCAGGCCGCGTTCGCGCACCTGCGGTCCGGCGAGGATCAGCACGCCCGGCGGCGCGTCGTCGTGGCCGCCGTTCTGCACCGCGCGCGGTCCCGCATCGGGCAACGCGTGCATGCCGTGGTCGGAGAGCAGCAGGATGCGAGATTGGGCCGGCGCCGCCGCCAGGATCTCCCCGAGCCACGCGTCGACCTGTTCGTACGTCGCCTCCAGCCGCGGCCCGAGCGCCTCGACCTTGCGCGGCCCCGCCGGCTCCGGGTACGCAGCGGGTTCGTGGTAGCGCCACCAGAAGTGCCCGGCGATGTCCGGCAGGCCGAAGTAGACCAGGTTGAGGTCGGCGGGATCCGCGCGCAGCTGGTCCACGAACACCCGCAGGTGCGTGCGGTCGGCGTGGTAGGTGGCGCGGAACACCGAATCCATGCGCGCATCGCGCGGCCACTCGGCGGGCACGGTACCGAAGGCCGCTGCATATTCGGCGGCCAGCGGTCCGTCGGGGCGGCCGGCGTGGATCGCCGGCGCGATTTCCTCGGCGAGCTCGGGCGGCCAGGTGTGTTCGGGGAAACCGCCGGCGGCATCGCCCGACCACAAGAGCTTGCCTTGCGCTTGCGCGGCGTAGGAGGAGACCACGCGGCCGTGGCGCAAGGCTTCGGCCGGCCACGACACCCACCAAGCCACGGCGAGCACGCGGCGGTCGTTCTCCGCCGCCACGTTCCAGATCGCCGGCGCCGCGCGGCTGTTGCTCGTGTAGGGCAGCCCGTCCTCGCGCGGCTCCCCGCGCGCATCGGTCTCGGAGAAGAAGCGGATGCCGTGCACGAAGGGCCGCACTCCGGTGGCGATGCTGGTCCAGACCACCGGCGAGAGCGTCGGCACGTCGGTCGCGAGCGCGCCGGCGGTCCCGCGCGCGATCAAGGCCGCGAAGTTCGGCGCGCGGCCCGCGACGACCAGCGGCCCGAGGACGCTCCACTCCAGGCCGTCCATGCCGATCACCACGACCGGCGGACCTTCGTAGCCGGAGCCGCAGCCCGCGGTCAGCAAGGCGAGGATCGCGGCGGCGCGGCGGATCCGGATCATCGTCCGGGGAGTTCCGCGTCCACGTACCCGAGTTCGTTCATGATGCTCTCCTGGAACAACTCGTTGGCGTTCTCGATCGGGACGCACGGCCCGGTGGCCGCCCGGAAGCCCGTCGCGAACGAGGCCGTGTCTTCGAGAGGGTGCGCCGCGCGCCACGCGGGGCTCATCCAGGCGCGTAGCGACTCTCCATCCATGTCCGGGGGACGTCCCAAGCCCAGCCAGTCGAGGAGGGTCGGCGTGACGTCGTACACGCTGCCGATCCGCCGCTCCCCCGCCGGCAACAGACCGCGCGCGGGAATCCCGGGACCCGCGATCAAGATCACCCCCGGCGGCGCATCTTCGTGCGATCCGCTCTGCGGATTCTCTGGAGTGGCCGCGGGATTGGCGTGCATGCCGTGGTCGGAGATCACCATCACCAGAGCGTTTTCCGGAGCAGCCGCGAGCAACTCGCCGAGCCAGGCGTCGGCGGCCTCGTAGCTCCGGTCGATCCAGTCGGCGAGCGCGGCGACCCGCGGCGCCGGTAGCGGGTAGGGCATTGCACCGGGCTCCCGGTAAGCCCACCAGAAATGACCGGCGACGTCGGGAAGTCCGAAATACACCATGTTCAAGTCGGCGGGGTGCTCGCGAATCTGGTCGCGCGCGATGGCGAGGTGGGTGCGGTCCGCCAGCCAGACGATGTGGAACAGACCGCGCTGCTTGGCCTCCTTGTTCCATCCGGTCGGAACCGGAGCGAAGCGGGCGGCAAACTCCTTCGACGCCGGACCGCCAGGTCCGCCGGCTTCGAGATAGGGCCGCAAATCGTCCTGGAGACCGCGCGGCCAGGTGAGTTCGGGCAGGCCTTCCCGCCAGACACCCGGCTTCCAGAGCAGCTGGCCCTGCATCTGGGCTGCGTAGGAAGCAACCACGCGACCTGCGCCGACGTCCTCGGCCGGCCAGCTCACCCACCAGGCGACCGACAACACGTCGCGGCCGTGCGCGGCGGCGATGTTCCAGACCGCCGGCACCTTGCGCGAATTCGACGTATAGGGCAGCCCGTTGGGAATCGGGTAGCCGTTCTCGCCGACTTCCGAGAAGTAGCGGATGCCGTGGGATTCGGCCTTCACGCCGGTGGCGATCGACGTCCAGATCACCGGCGACATGGTCGGGATGTCGGTTTCGAGATCGCCGCCGATGCCGCGGGCGACCAGCGCCGCGAAGTTCGGCGCGCGACCAGCCGCCATCAGCGGCTCGAGCACCTTCCAGTCGAGACCGTCCATGCCAATCACCAGGATCGGCGGCCCTTCATAAGGCGATCCTTGGTACGGCGGGGAGTCGGCGCCTCCGCAGGCGGCAAGGACGCTCAGCGCGACGGCGAGGCCCGAGCGCAGCACTGCACCCAACGGTGCGCGGGCGAAGGAGGCGCGGCGGCGGAGTCCGGACACGCCCTGATTGTAGGGTTCAGTCGTGGCTCGCGAGGCTGCGGCGCCGATACAGCCACCAGCCGCCCAGCAGCAGCAGCCAGGCCGGCGCATCGCCGATCGGATCGCGCCGGTCGCCGGGCCGGATCACGCCACCGCAACCTCCGCCCCCGCCGCCGCTCGATGCGGCCGCCTGGAACTGGAACTTCCCCGGGGCGAGCACTCCTTGCCCGGTCCCGGTGGTCACGCGCACGGAATAGTTGCCGGTCTTGAACGACGGCGTGACGGCCTGGACGGCCGAAGCACCGAGGACTTGCAGGGAAACGGCGCTCTTGCCGCCGCCGCCGCTGGCCGAGTTCACGCCGAACCGGACTTCGGTCACGGCGTCGAGACCGGTGCCCGACAAGCGCACGTTCGCTCCGCCGCCCGTGTCGCTGGAGCTCGGCGTCATGCCGTGCACCACGGGATCGGGCGGGACGACGTAGGTGAACGCGTCGGCGACCGTCAGTTCGGGCATGCCGGGATTGCGCAGCAGGAGGTCGACGCTGCCCGGCACGTGCGCGGGAGCGACCACCTTTGCGAGACCCGGCGACTGCCACTGCACCAGCGCGGGGCTGCCGTCGAAGTAGACTTCGAGATCCGGCGCGAATTCGGCGCCCTGGAGCAGCACCGACGTGCCGCCGGTCTGCTGCCCGGCTGTCGGGAACACTTCGGCCAGCACCGGCATGGCTTCGAACAGGTAGCCGCCGGGGAGCCGCGTCTGCCGGCCGTCCGGATTGACCACGACCACGTCGGCCAGGCCGGCTTCGTGCGCCGGCGTGAAGACCCGCAGTTGGCCCGGATCGACCCACTCGACCAGCGGGGATTCGATTCCGCCGAACAGCACCCACGCGCCCTCCTGGAAATCGGCGCCGTGCAGGACGACGGGCGAACCGCCGGCGGTGCCGCCGCGGGTCGCGTCGAGCGCGGCGAGCGCGGGAGCGGGCCTGGTCACGTCGAGCACCGCGCTCACGGCCTCGAAGTCGCCGCCGGCATTGTGCAGATAAAGGTCGTACACGCCGGGCGGGCACTGCCCCGCGACGTCGAGGCGCGCCTGCACCCAGGACGAGCCGCTCGTGACGTTGGACAGGGTGATCCACGGCGACAGCGACCAGACCTCGGTCGCGTTCGGCGAGAAGTTGCTGCCCCACAGCGTGAGCATCGCCGCGCCGCCTTGCTCGAGGACCTGCGCGGACGAAGTCGAGTCGACCAGCAGGTTGTTCGCCGGCAGCCAGAGGTCGCCGCACTGGAACGACGTCGCAGCCCCGAGCGTGAACCGCAGCGGCGCCGCGGTACTGCCGTAGAAGCCGGCGCCGAAGTCGGTCTGCACCTGGGAGTCGCCGGTGAGGTTGGCGGCCGAGATCCCGCCTTCGAGCGGCGCCGCATAGACGTGGTAGTCGCCGGCCGGCAGCCCGCGGATCCGCCAGCTGCCGCCGTGGTCGGACGCCGCGGCCGCGACCAGGCGGCCGTCGTTCGCGTCGACGGCATACACCGAGCCGCCGCGGATGCCGCTGCCGTCCTCGTGCCGGATCGTTCCGAACAGCGCGGAATCGAGATCCTTCGAGACCACCGCCACGGCGCCGGCGGCGTCGTCCTCGGACAGGGAGCGGTGCAGCCACTGTCCGGGGCTCACGTAGGGCCACATGGTGCCGGAGACCGACGGCGCGTGGTCCAGGCCGATGAAATGGCCGATCTCGTGGGTCGCGACGTCCTGGACGTCGAAGCTCCCCGGCTGCAAGCCGGTGCCGAAAGCGTAGTCGCGGCCGTTGAAGAGGATGTCCGCGTCGAGGATCGTGCCGTTGGCCGGGTCGTAGGTCAGCGGCGTGATCGCCACGATCCCGCTGCCGGAGGGGAAGTAGCCGGTGCCGTTGTTCTCGTCGAACGCGACCACGTGGCTGTTGCTGCTCGGGTTCTTCGAGGCGACGTTCTGGCCGCGCTGGAAGCGCACCTTGCTGCCCGGAACCGACGCCCACTCGGCAAACGCGTGCTCGAGCGCGGCGACGTGGCTGCCGTCCGCGATGTTGTCCGAACCGCCGGCGTGAAGCTGCCAGGTGATGATGCTGGTCGGCCACTTGAGCCGCTTGCCGCCCAGCACGATGCGGTGGTAGCCCTCGGCCGTGCTGATTCCCAGGCCGAACGCGACCGCCACGGCGAACAAGCGCAGGAACAGCGGGGTGCGCCGGCGCGCGGACGGCCGCGGGTCAGCGGCTTGCTTGGCTGCCGGTTTCGGCGAGCACGGCGGCGACGAAGTGGTCGTAGTCATGGACCAGCGGCGGTCCGTCCGCGGCCGACGCTGCCCGCACCCGTGCCCGACCCGAGCCGTCCTGGATCACGCGGAAAGCTCCCGCGCCCAGACCGACCGGCATCCGCCAGCCCCGGACGGGGCCAGCAGAGCTCAAGAAGAGAATCGCGCGGTCCCCCGTCGCCCATTCAGGCAGGCCGGGGAGGTGCAGACCGCGACCGGCCACCACTCCGCCCGGAATCCGGACTTCGTGCATGGACGGAATCGCCCCTTTCATCGGCGTGAGCGTCGAAAAGGTGTAGCGGGTCTCGATCGAGCCGTCCGCCAGAAGCGCACAGCGCTTGTCCACGACCTGGAACTCGGCGATCCATTCGGCGGCGGCGGTCAGCGCGGCGAAATCGGCCGCTGGCGCGGCGGTCGAACTGGCAGCAAGATCGCTGACGGTCCAGCCAAGGAGACCGGCAGCGCACAAGAACAGGGTCGGCAGCGGCTTCATACCTGCCCTTTGCGGCCCTGGCGCGGGCCACATGAGCGGGAAAGCCGGGTTTTCCCTGCTGGAACGTCATCGAAAAGGCCCGCCCTCTCCGTTCCACGGGGAGGGCGGGCCCAGAAGCTCGGCGGCCGGGCGGGCTAGAGGTCCTGGCCGAGCTGCAGCAGTTCGGCGCGCAAGGTTGCCAGTTCGGCCTCGATCTCCGCGAGCCGGGCCTGCAGATGGATCGCCCGGGCGGCGAATTCCGCTTGCTTGCGGGCCTCGAGCGCCGCGGCGCGCGCGGTACCGCGCTCCACCACCGCGGACCCTTGCGCCTTGGCGGGTCCCGCCTTGGCGAGCGCCGCCTCCAGCTTCTCGAGCGTGCTATCGGCCCCGCCATAGCCCATGAAGCGGCTAATCTCGTTGAGATCGGCGTCCAGGATGCGCACGTCGGGAATACCGCTCACGCCGAATCTCTCGGCGAGTTCGGGCTGCGCGTCGACGTCGATCTTGACCGGCACGAAGCGGGCCACCAAGGCGGCGTGCGCGGAGTTCTCCAGGACCTCGGCCGACATCGCGCGGCACGGACCGCACCAGACGGCGGAGAAGTCGACCAGGATCGGCTTGCCGGTCTTGCGCGCCGTGGCGGCCGCAGCGTCGAGGTCGTGCAGCCAGCCTTCGGGAACGCCGTTCGACTCGACGACGCGCGTCGGCGGCAGAACCGGCGGCGGCGGCGGCTGGATCCGGACCAAAGGCATCGTGTTGCGGCTGGCGACGATGACCGGCTGCACATCGGGAACCGCCTTGGTTCCCTCGGGCATGGCGGTCGCGTCGGCGCGCGCGAAGACGCCGGTCTTCTCGCTGACCTGGCTGTTGCGGCGCACCACGCAGAAGAAGATGTCGCCCGGCATCCGCTTGGAGATCGCGGCGAGCAGGGCTTCGGTGTCGCGGATTCCCTGGCCTTGCAGCGTCAGGATGACGTCGCCGGCCTCGAGGCCCATCACCGAGGCCGTGGAAGGCACGATCACTTCGACGATTTCGACGCCAGGTCCGTCCTCCGCGTCGCGGATCATGACGCCGAGCCGAGCGCCTTGTTGAGCAGAAGCAAGAGGAGCCGCCAGCAACAGGGCGGCGAGCACGAAGAGGGGTTTCATCAAGGGTTCCTGGGTTGGTCGGAGGGTTGCGAAATCGTACCGGCTACGAAGAGTCCGGGGATCTGTTGCAAGAGTTCCGGGCGCGCCGCCGCCGGCCAGCGGCCGGTGTAGAGCGCCGCCGCCGGATCGCGGGCGCCGAGCGCGCCGCCTGGCAGCGCCGCTTCTCCCAGCGCCGCGCTCTCGAGCGCGGCTGCGCGCAAGAAAGCCAGCACGTCCAGGCGCTGGCCCGGGTCGAGCAGCTCGGCGAACACGTGGGTCATGCGCGAGTCGGTGACCGGATCGATCGAGGCGATGCTGTCGGCGTCGATCCATTGGAACAGCGGTCCTTGCGGCGAGGCCTCGAGGAGCAGCGCGCCGGCGGCGCCCTGCGCCACCAGCAGACCGGTGAGCAGCCGCTCGCCTTCGGTCTCGAGCAGCATGTCGCGGAAACCGGAAGTGCGCGCCGCGTTGGGACGCACGATGCTCGCCAGGATCGCGTCCGGGCCGGCGACCAGCGCGAGGCGCGTCAATTCGGGGCCGACCAGGCCGCCGAGTTTCCAGAACGGGGCGTGGAAGCGCTCCTCGAGGCGCGGCACGCGCACCAGGTGGCAGCCCGAGCACGCCGAGTCGTCGGACCGGAAGAACAGTTCTTCGCCGCGCGCGACGTCGGCGTGCGGGAGCGCGCGCCAGGGATCGGGCCCGGCTGCGCCGATCTCCGGAATCCAGCGCGGCGTGCCAGCCGGCGCGGGATTGAGTAACGCGAGCAGGTCGGCAAGATCCTGACGGCCGAGCCGCAACAGAGCGCCGTCGGCCGCAGGCATCGCGTCGGTCCAGCCGTCGGCGACGAAAGCCGCCGGCTCGATCAGGCTCTGCAACAAGTAGGCATCGCCGGGAACTTCCTCGCGCCAACCTGCGGGGCGGGGTCGCAGCGGCAGCCGCGCGGCGAGGGCCGGACCGGCCGCCCAGTGCGCGTCGAGGCTCGGCCCGGCCACCTGGCGGCCCCGCCCTTCGAAATGGTGGCACTCGACGCACCGGCCGCGGCCGGAAAACAGCGCGCGACCGCGCGCGGCGTCGCCGACCAGCGAGTCCGGGCCGGACCGGTCGAGGAGTTCCGCGCCGGGGAGACTCGCAGCGACCACGCCGGAGAGCAGCAGCAGCACCCCGAACGCGAAACGGGAGGGGCCGTGAGGCCCCTCCCGAAGTTCGGCGGCTGCTTGCGGACTACGCCTTCCAGTCGCCGTTGTCGTGCTGGACATCGAGGTTGGTCGGACCTTCGCCGATCACCACGTCCTTCACCTTGAGGGAGCCGAGCGTCTCGTGCCAGTAGCGCACTTCGTAGGTGCCGGGCGGGACATTGGGGATCGAGTAGCTGCCGTCCGGGCCGGTGAGGGCGTGGAACGGGTTGCTGGTCACGACGACCCAGGAGTCCATCCAGGGGTGCACGTCGCACTTGACCCGCACCTTTTCGTCGGCCTTGAACGCCACGATCTTCTCGCCCTTCTCGGGGATGCCGAAATTCGCCGCCGGGTTCTTCTTGGCGTAGAAGTGCACGTTGTGCATGAACGGATCCGAGTTCGCGAACTTCACGTCCGCGCCGACGGGCACGACCAAGACGTGAGGCTCGAAGCGGCAGTGATCCTGGTCGGCATGTTGAAGGACCACGCCTTTGGGATCCCACTCGTCCTTGTTCACCTTGCGGATCTCCACGAAGACGTTCGCGATGCCCAGGCTGGCCTTATCGACCAGCATGCCGCGCTCGGACGTGTCGGAGGCGGCAAGGCAGTGCGCGGCGTGCTCGGGCTTCGACGCCATGTCGAGCTTGGCAAGTTTGGGGATCGCCGTGGCTTCGCCGTGGAAGACCACCTTGCCGGCGAGGGTGCCGTTGGCGGGGACGGGGTCGGTGGAGGCGGCGGCCGCGTTGGCCGCGAGGGCGGCGAGCGCGAGGGAGGAAATTGCAGTCTGGATGCGCATGTCGGTTCTCTTCTACGACAGGAGAACGGCGATGAAAGGTCTTCTTGGCGGCCGGCGGAAGGTCAGCGACCACCCGAGCCGGGGGCTGCCATGGACAGGGGATCTCCAACCGCCCGGACCCGGTCCGAGTTCAGGAGATAATCGCGGATGGCCTCCAAGAGCTGCAAGGGCTCGCCCGGCATGATTTCCTGGAGCTTGGGGTCCTCCACGAGGCCCAGCGCGGTCGGCATCTTGGTGCCGGGGTAGATCTTCTGGGCGTCGGTCACCCAGGCGAGGATCCAGTCGGGCCGCAGGCGGTCCTTGGCGTAGGCGAGGTCCGGCGCCCAGGACAGCTTGTCGCCGCCCGGAGCCTGGCCGTCGCGGATGTGGCAGGCGTAGCAGTTCACGCCCTGCGGGCCGATGAGTTCGCCGCCCTTCTCGAGGTAGCCCTCGATCTCGGCGTCCTTCTCGGCCAGATACACCGGGCTGCGCTCGTGGATCTCCTCGAAGGGCAGGTCCGGCGGGGGTGCGAAGGAGAAACTCCGGGCGGTGCCGTACTCGACAACCTTGCCGAAGGAGTTCGCGCTGTAGCGCCCCCCGCTCTCGATCGCTTGCAGGATGCGCGCGTCGACGCCGGTCGCGGCGGCGAAGTCCGCGAGCACCATCTCCTCGGAAAGGCGCAGCGCGCGGGTGTAGCGGCCGTCCCATTCCTTGCGCGACAACGCCGCGAAGTAGAGCGCGATGGCGCGCGCCTCGTCTTCGGTCAGCGAGAATCGCGGCATGCGCACGACCATCCACGGCCGCAAGGTGTACGGCGCGAGCAGGAACTGCGTGAGCCACGGCGCGCGCACCTTCTCGCCCTCGCGGTAGAGGATCGGCGGCAGCAGCGGGAACGCTTCGGTCGCGTCGTCGACTTCGCCGGTTTCGACGTAGTACTCGGCCAGTCCGGCCATGATGCCGCCGCCGCGTCCCTTCTCGACCGGCCAGGCTTCGTCGGCGTTGTTCTCCCAGAGCAATTCGGCGACCTCCCCCACCTGGCCCGAGCCCTGCTCGATCGCCAGATCGGGATCCGCCTTCCACAACTGCATGTAGGTCGCCTCTTCGTCGTCGTCCTGCAAGGTGACCAGGCCGTGGAAGCTCTTGGTCAGCGTGCCGTCGCCGAATTCGATGGTGGCGGTCACCTTGTCCATGTCGAACTTGTGGCAGCCGTAGCAGTTCTTCTGCCGCACCAGGAACGCGCCCTTCTCGAGCACGGTCTGATCGGCGTTCGGCTGGGGGCGCGCGTCGGGGAGGATGTACGCCGCTTCGTCCTTCAAGCCGAGCAGCACGGTCGTGATCGCCTCGACTTCGTGCGGCGTGAGCTTGAAATCGGGCATCCGCAGCTTGTCCATCGGCGCGACTTCCAGACCGAGGTCGAAGCGGCGCGGGTTCGACAGCTTGAGTTCGGCGAAAGCGAAGCGCGACGGCTCGCGCGCGCCATCGAAATGGCCCGGCGTCGCTTTGCTCCAGCGCTCGAAAGCGAGCTTGTGGACGTTCTTGTTGCCCCAGTCGCTGAGCTCGGTGCCGATCGGCATGCCCTGCTCGAAGCCGGGAATGTCGTGGCAGGAGTAGCAGCCCTGGCGCAGGATCCACTGCTTGCCGACTTCGGCGAGCACGCGCGGCTCCCCGCCTTCGCTGCGCCACTGCTCCAGCGTCTGGCGCGACTCGTCGAGGGTGCGGCGGGCCTGCAGGAACGCGAGCGCCTGCTCCTCAAGCAAAGCCGGGTCGTGGTCGACGGCGATCGGCGTCCAGTCCGCGGCCTTCCGCTCCGAAAGATACACGGCGATGTCGGCGGCTTCCTGGGGCTCGAGCCGCAAGTTCGGCATGCGGGTCTCCGGCCACCAGGCCTGAGGATCGTAGACCCACTGATAAAGCCAGTCCTCGCTCAGCTTCGAACCGATGCCGGTCAGGTCGGGGCCGAACTTGGAATAGTCGTGGCCATCGGCGCCGGCGCCTTCGTGGCAAGCCAGGCAGCCGGCTTGCTGGAACAAGGCCTCGCCCCGCGCGGCGTCCGCCGCGACGCGCAGATCGGCGGGCATCTTCGGCACGTCCTGCTGTTCGGAGCGGTCCCAGAGGTACTCGCGCACCGCGGCGATCGAAGTGTCGTCCCATTCCTTGGACACGCCGTTCTCCAGATGGAAAACTTGCGGCATGCGCGTGCCGTCGCGGAACTGGTGCGGGTTGGCGATCCAGGATCCGGCGAAGT
>DASWJW010000123.1:0-5874 GCA_036396955.1 Planctomycetota bacterium | reverse complement strand
CACCTTCGGATACTGTTTGACGAGGTCGCGAACCTCGATGATCGATGCCATGGAGGCGGCAAGTTTACTGGACTGCTCGGCGCGCTGCGGCCAGTTTGGGGTTGTGTCTGCGCCGGGGCTCGCTGCGGCAAGGGGCGAGTCGGGTACCGGTGTGCGCGAATGGCTCGCCGGACTGCCGCATGGGGAAGCGCGGGCCATGTCCCGCGCTTCCCCACGCGGCACCGCTTCGCGGCTCGGGTCCGGCTGCGCTTCACTTCGCGCACACCGATACCCGACCCGCCCAGATCGAGCAACTCCTTCATTGGCGAAGCCAAGCGTAGTGGCCGCGACGGCCATCTCTCGCCAAAGAAGTCAGTGACCGATCAGGGGGCGGATCGCGGGCTTCCCGCAGGGAAATAAGGCGCAGACGGACCGGAGCCCCTCGGGCGCAGCCCGAGGGGTGCGGCGCCGTGGGAAATTGGGGACGGACTCCTATTTCCCCGCGCCCCCTTGCGTTGGCACCGGCCGTTCCGGAAATAGGAGTCCGTCCCCAATTTCCCCCAAGCCGCAGTCCGGCGAGCAATTCCCGGAGGGAAGCCCGCGATCCGCTCCTGGCCGAAGCGAGTTCCGCTTTCCTAGGCCCGCCCCGGCAAGATCGTCGGCCTCGCGACCGGATCCGTCTGCGGGTAATCCAGCGTGTAATGCAGCCCGCGGCTTTCCTTGCGCGCGAGCGCCGAGCGCACGATGAGGTCGGCGACGACGACGAGGTTGCGCAGCTCGATCAGGTCGCTGCTGATCTTGTAGTTGCCGTAGTACTCCTGGATCTCGTTGGCCAGCAGTTCGACGCGGTGCGCCGCGCGCGCCAGGCGCTTGTTGGTGCGGACGATGCCGACGTAGTCCCACATCGTGCGCCGCACTTCCTGCCAGTTGTGCGAAACGACGATGTCCTCGTCGGAGTCGGTGACGCGCGATTCGTCCCAGGGGATCAGCGGGCCGGGCGCGCTCCGGTCGGGGAGGGTGCGGTGCAGGTGCTGCGCGGCGGCCTCGGCGAAGGCCAGGCACTCGAGCAGCGAATTGCTGGCCATGCGGTTGGCGCCGTGCAGGCCGGTGTGCGCGACTTCGCCGATCGCGTAGAGGCCGCCGACTTCGGTCAGGCCGTCGAGATCGGTCATCACGCCGCCGCAGGTGTAGTGCGCCGCCGGCACCACCGGGATCGGCTGGCGCGTGATGTCGAGGCCCAGCTCGAGGCAGCGCGCGTGGATCGACGGAAAGTGGCCGCGGATGAAGTCCGGCGACTTGTGCGTGATGTCCAGGTACACGAAGTCCAGGCCGAGCCGCTTCATTTCGTGGTCGATGGCGCGGGCGACGATGTCGCGCGGCGCCAGTTCGGCGCGGTCGTCGAAGCGCGGCATGAAGCGCTCGCCGGGGCCGCCCGCGGCGTCGGGCAGTTTCAGCAGCGCGCCCTCGCCGCGCAGGGCTTCGGTGATCAGGAAAGTCCGCGATTCCTTGTGGAACAGGATGGTCGGGTGGAACTGCATGAATTCCATGTCGGCGATGCGGCAGCCGGCGCGCCAGGCCATGGCGATGCCGTCGCCGGAGGCGCCGTTCGGGCTGCTCGAGTACAGGTACGCCATGTTGGCGCCGCCGGTGGCGAGCACCACGGCCTTGGCCGCGACGCCCTGGACGCCGCCGCGCTCGCGGTCGAACAGGTAGGCGCCGCAGACCTCGTTGCGCGCGCGGTCGACGACCAGGTCGACGGCGATGCACTGCTCGCGCACCGTGATCAGGGGATGGCGCGCCGCGAGCGACGACAGTGTGGTCTCGACCGCGTGGCCGGTGGCGTCGGCGGCATGGACGACGCGCCGGTGGCTGTGGCCGCCTTCGCGCGTCAGGTGCAGGCGAAGCGCCTTGCGCTCGCCGTTGCCGTCCTCGCCGTCGAGCGTGAACTGCACGCCTTGTTCGATCAGCCAGCGGATGCAGGCCGGGCCGCGCTCGACGGTGAAGCGCACGGCGCGCTCGTCGCACAGGCCGGCGCCGGCGCGCAGCGTGTCACGCACGTGCGCCTCGAGCGAGTCGTCCTTGTCGAACACCGCGGAGATGCCGCCCTGCGCCCACAGCGTGCTGCCGCCGGACAGGGAGCCCTTCGAAACGACCGTAACGCGGTGGCCCTCTTCGGCGAGGCGCAGCGCGCACGACAGGCCGGCAGCGCCGCTGCCGAGAATCAGGACTTCGGAAATGGTCATGAAAAGTGTCGCTTTTAGCGAAAAAACGGCCTCTACCGTCGCCATTTGCAGACGGGTGGCGAGTGTACCCGCTTCGCGCTACAACCCTGTCCTATGGACGGAGAAGCGACACATACGGGAGCTCCGCGCCGGGAAATTCTTCACTCGGACGCTCCACAGCCTGAAGTCGCGCAGCCGCTCGACGAGCAGCTGGTCGGCCGCGCACAGCAGGGCGACCGGCGCGCGTTCGACGTGCTCGTGCGGCGCTACCAGTACAAGATCGTGCAGCTGGTGGAGCGCCTGGTCGGCGAAGCCGATGGACTCGACGTCGCCCAGGAGTCGTTCATCAAGGCCTACCGCGCGCTGAACGGTTTCCGCGGCCAGTCGGCGTTCTATACCTGGCTGTACCGCATCGCGATCAACACGTCGAAGAACTTCCTGGTGGCGCGCAAGCGCCGGCCGGCGTCGCAGGACATCGACGTGGCCGACGCGGAGCTGTTCGGCCACACCGGCCAGATGAGCGACGTGGACACTCCGGAGGCCCTGACGCTGTCCAACGAGATACGGGACAAGGTGACCGAGGCGATTGCCCGGCTGCCGGCCGACTTGCGCCAGGCCATCACGCTGCGCGAGCTGGAAGGCCTGTCCTACGAGGAAATTGCCGGGGCCATGGAGTGCCCGATCGGCACCGTGCGCTCGCGCATCTTCCGCGCCCGGGCCGCCATCGATGAAGTGCTGCAGCCTCTACTAAAGTAGGGCAGGCGGCGCCGGAACTTTTGCCCGTTCCAGCGGTTTAAAGGACAACTCAGGGGGGGCCTGGGGCCGTCAGGCTTTAGGAGGTCGGTGTGAACGAAGAATCCCTGTCAGCGCTGCTGGACGGCGAATGCAGCCCGTCCGAGCTGGACCGCGTGCTGCGCCAGCTGGACCAGGACCCGGCCTGGCGCGAGCGCTTCAGCCGGCTGAGCCTGGCCCAGGACATCCGCCGGGGTGGCCGGCCCCAGCCGGTCCGCTCCGACTTTGCCGACCGCGTGCTTGCCGCGCTGCCGGAGCGCCCCGAGCGGGCCTCGCCCGCACCGGCTTCGGCCAGGCCGTCTGCGCCGCCCCGGCGGCGGCCGCTGTTCGCCCTGGCCGCGGCGGCCGCGGTGGGCGCCATCGCGGTGCTGGTGCTGAAGCCCGGGCCCGCGGTGGACCCGGTCGCTGCGCCGGTTGCCGCGGCCCCCGCGCCGGACGACGACCTGCGCATGGCAGAACTCGATGACGAGAACGCCCGCCAGCTGCGCAACTACGTGATGGCGTACAGCCAGTCGCGCGCCCAGCACGGCATGGGCGGCACGCTCGGCTATGCGCGCTACGCGGCCTACACCGACGACCACGCGTCGGACGGCTCCCGCTGATGCGCCACGCGAAGATCCTGCTGGCTGCCGCGCTGGCTGCATTGGCGGCGCCGGCCTTTGGGGCCGACCCGGCGGCCTGGCTGCTGCAGGTCAGCGACGCCGCGCGGCAGTCGAACTACCAGGGCGTGGTGGTCTACCGGGACGCCCGCATGATGGAAGTGCTGCGCGTGGTCCACCGCCAGAAGGGCGGACTGGTCCAGGAGCGGCTCACCTCGCTGACCGGCCGCCCGCGCGACATCCTGCTCGAAGGCGACCGGGTGTCCTGCGCCGTCGCCGACCAGCCGGTCGAGGCGACCGCGGGGCTGCCGCGCGCCTTGTTCCCCGTGATGTCGGCGCAGACCCTGACCGAGGCCGCGCGGCACTACCAGTTCCGTGACCTTGGCGAGGCGCGCGTCGCCGGCCGGCCCTGCCATGGGGTCGTCATGGAGCCGCGCGACGAGTTCCGATACGGCTACGAAGTCTGTGCGGACCGGGAGACCGCCGTGCCGCTGCGGGTGACGCTGCGCGACGCGCAGGGCCGCACCGTCGAGCAGCTGATGTTCACCGAGGTCACGTTCCCGGCCGAGATCGCCGATGCCGTGTTCGAACTGCCGCCGGGAGCGCGGCCGTCTGCGCAGCAGGTGGCGGCCGAGGAGCCCAGCGCCAGTGCCGCCTGGCAGCTGGCGCGCCTGCCGCCGGGGTTCCGCGTCATCCTGCGCAGCCACAAGACGGCCCCCGCCGGCGGCATCGTGGAGCACGTGCTGCTGTCGGACGGCCTTTCGGCCGTCTCCGTGTTCGGTGCCGAGCGCCCCGCCGGCCGGATGTTCAGCGGCTTTTCCCACATGGGCGCGATGAACGCCTACGGCCGCGCCGTGGGGGCCTTCCACGTCACCGTCGTCGGCGAGGTCCCGCAGTCCACCGTGCGCCTGATCGGCGACGGCTTCGAGCCCGCCGCCCCCGGCGGGAAATAGGCCCGGAATCGGGGTCAGAACCCGATTTTCATCCCCGGGGGACGCATCCGCGCCGCGGGTGAGGGCATAATCGCGCGTTCCTGACCGAACCCGGAAACCATCCTTGCACCCCTTGGCCTCAAGATCCCTGGCCGCACGCATTCTGCCCGTCGCCCTGGCGGTGCTCGCGATCGCGGCCTGCGACCGCACGGGGTCCAGCGGGCGCTATCCGGACTTCGCCGACCTGGTCGAGCGGGCCAGTCCCGCGGTCGTCAACATCAGCACCACGGCTACCGCCGCGGAAACGCTGGCGTCGGGGCCCGAGGACACCCCGTTCAACGAGTTCTTCCGCAAGTTCTTCGGCGACCGCGACGAGCAGCTGCCCGAGGGACCGGAGGACGCGCCCTCGCCGCAGGCGCAATCGCTCGGCTCGGGCTTCATCCTGTGGGCGGACGGCTACATCCTGACCAACCGCCACGTCGTGCGGGACGCGCAGGAAGTGATCGTGAAGCTGTCGGACCGCCGCCAGTATCCGGCCAAGCTGATCGGGACCGACGAGCGCAGCGACCTGGCGCTGCTCAAGATCGAGGCGACCGGCCTGCCGGCGGTGAAGCTCGGCGACGTGAGCAAGCTGCGCGTCGGTGAGTGGGTGCTGGCCATCGGCTCGCCGTTCGGCTTCGATTATTCGGTGACCGCCGGAATCGTCTCGGCGAAGGGCCGCGCGCTGCCCAACGAGAACTACGTGCCGTTCCTGCAGACCGACGTCGCGATCAATCCCGGCAACTCGGGCGGCCCGCTGTTCAACGTCAAGGGCGAGGTCATCGGCGTCAACTCGCAGATCTTCAGCCAGACCGGCGGCTACATGGGCGTGTCGTTCGCCATTCCGATCGACGTCGCCGCCAAAGTCGCGCAGCAGCTCAAGGACACCGGCCGCGTGTCGCGCGGCTGGCTCGGCGTCGTGGTGCAGGAAGTCACGCGCGATCTGGCGCAGTCGTTCGGCCTCGAGCGCCCCGAGGGCGCGCTGGTCGCCCGCGTGGTTCCCGGCGGTCCCGGCGAGCAGGCCGGCCTCAGGGTCGGCGACGTGATCCTCCGCTACGAGGGGCAGGACCTCCCCTTGTCGAGCGCGTTGCCGCCGATGGTCGGCAACACCGATCCCGGCACGACCGCATCGCTGAAGGTGCTGCGCGAAGGCAGAACCGTGGACATCAAGGTCGAGATCGGGACGCTCGAGGCGGAGTCCGCCGCCGCGCCGCAGGCAAGCGAGCCGCCCCCGTCCGCGCGCGGCACGCATGGCATCGTCGTGCGCGCGCTATCCAGGGAAGAGCGGCAGCGTGCCCAGATCGTTTCGGG
>DASWJW010000122.1:0-4761 GCA_036396955.1 Planctomycetota bacterium | reverse complement strand
GGCGGGGTCGACAAGCTCCGATTCCGCAACCAGGTCGCGCCGCCGGCGGACTTGTGGATCGCGGGCGTGGTGGACCAGGTGAATTCCGGCCACACGATGATGCGCTGGTCCGGTCAGATCCTGCTCGAAGACGGCACGCTGGTCTGCGCGGGCACCGTCATCGGCATCAACCTGTAGCGGCGTCGAGCGGTTCGGCGGGCAGGATGTCCGTGACGTCGAGTTCGACGCACGCGCAGGCGCCGCCGAGCAATTCCGAGAGATTGGGCCGCGTGCGCCCCTCGTCGCCGGAAATGGCCTCTTTGATGTAGGTCCCGTGCGCCGAGCGGATGGTGACCAGCCAGTCGCCTTCGACCGCTTCGTGCCCGGTGATCTCGATCCAGCGTTGGCGCTCCAGGTCGGCGCGCCGGTGCGCGACCCGCTGCGGCGTGGTCTGCACGATCTCGATGCGGCCGCCGGCGGACAATTCGCCGAGGCGGCGCCCGATCTCGTCCGGATCGTCCGGGGATTCGCAGCGGATCCGCGCGCGGTACTCCTTGGGGCAGCGCGCTTCCTTGATCTCGACCACGCGCTTGCGGCCGCAGAAACGCAGTTCGCCGACTTCCACGCGGCCTTCCGAACGGCGGTTGATCTCGGTCTCGAGTTCGGCCAGGTCGACCGTGGGCCGCTTGGACTTGAGCATCTCGAACACGAACGGCCGGCCCGCACCGAGCATGCGCACGTCGACGTCTTCGCGCCCCGCGCCGTGGAACTTGTTGCGGCGCGCCTTGAACCGCGGCATGGCGACGCGCGCGATGAGCTCCTGCACCGAATCGCGGGTCAGCTTGCCGTGGCCCTCGCAGCGCTCGCACCCCCGCCCTTTGCACTCGGGGCAGTAGAAGATCGTCTGCGGCAGGTCGCGGACCAGCTTGCGATAGCGGCCCTCGAAGAGCACGCGCACCGGCTCGAGGCGCGGCTGGGTCGGATTCTCGAGCACTGGGACAGGTCTTGGGGGGACGCGTTAGGATGCCGCCGTGTGGCCGCAGGTCTTCTCGATCGAATTGTTCGGCAAGGTCTTCCCGCTGCGAAGCTTCGGCCTCGTCGTGGCGGTCGGATTCCTGGTCGGGATCTGGTGGGGCACCCGCTTGTCGTTCCGCTACGGGAGCGATCCCCGCAACGACCACCGGAAGATCCCCGACCTTGCCTGGTGGATCCTGGTCGGCATCGTCGGCGGCGGCCGGCTTGCCTACGTGATCATCAACTGGGGGCAGTTCGCCGCAGAACCATGGCGGGCCTTGTTCTTGTGGGAAGGCGGCATGGTGATGTACGGGGGCCTGATTCTAGCCGTCCTCCTGGCTTGGTGGAAGGTTCGCCGGCTCGGCATGCACCCTTGGATGACCGGTGACTACGGCCTCACCGCCGGTTTCCTCGGCCAGGCGATCGGCCGCTGGGGCTGTCTCGCGGTCGGCGACGACTACGGTGCTCCGAGCACCCTGCCCTGGGCGATCCGCATTCCCGAGAAGCTGCGCGAAGGCTCCTTGTTTCCGCCCGAACTGGCGGGGATGACCGTGCACCCCACGCAGATCTACATGTCGCTCAAGGCGCTCGCCTTGTGCCTGCTCGGCGTCTGGCTGCTCAAGCGGCGGCGCTTCAAGGGCCAGGTGATGTGCATCCTGCTCGGCGGCTACGCGGTGCTGCGCTTCCTGGTCGAGACGGTGCGCTGGGACTCCGCGGCTCGCGGCGGATTCTGGAAGAGCGGGCTCTCCCCCGCCGACGTCGACGTGCGCCTCTTCGAGCTCGGCGTCGCCGATCCGAGCGGCCGGCTCATCGACGTCGAAGCCTATCGCGAGCTGCTGCGCCAGGGCGTCGCCGGCGTGCACCCGGAGCTACTGCTATCGAGCTCGCAGATCGTCAGCCTCGCCATGCTGCCGCTGGTGGTCGCGCTGTACGTCTGGCTCAAGCGGCGGCCCGACGCCGCGCTCCCGGCCGAAGACGGCAGCCTGCGCAGCGCCGCGGCTGCCGGCGACGCCAGCGCGCCGAGCACCGCCTGAGATGGCATTCCTCGCGGGCGTCGACGAAGCCGGCTACGGCCCGCTGCTCGGCCCGCTCACCGTCGGCTACTCGCTGTTCCGCGCGCCCGACCCCGAACTCGACCTGTGGGGGGCGCTGCCGGGCGCGTGCGCACGCGCCGGCGGCCGCGACGAGCGCCGGATCCGCGTCGACGATTCCAAGAAGGTCCACGCCGGTCCCCGCGGCCGCGACCGCCTGGAACGCAGCGTGGCGGCCTTCCTCGGCTTGCGCAGCGGCACTCCGGTCCGCTTGCGCGACTGGATCGAAGTGCCGCCGGCCGGGGAGAGCCGCTGGTACGCGGAACTGCCTTGGTACGCCGGACTCGATGCGGCGCTCTGCCCCTCGGTTGCGCCGGAGCGGGTGCGGCTCGATGCGACGCTGCTCGGGCGCGAACTCGCAAGAGCCGGCTGCGGCTTCGTCGGCCTGGGTGCGCGCGCGGTTCCGGCGACGGAATGGAACGCGCTTCTCGACCGGCACGGCGGCAAGGGCGGCGCACTGCTCGCCACGACGCTGCAAGTGCTGCAGCACCTGCTCGGCGCCACGGCCGGAGCTCCGCTGCGCGTGGAACTCGACCGGCACAGCGGCCGCACGCGCTATGCAGCGGCCCTGCAGCGCGCCTTGGAGCCCGCACGCGTCGAAGTGCACGCCGAAGGCCCCGAAGCCTCGGTTTACACGCTGCATTTCGCCGACCGCGAGGTGCAGATGCGCTTTCGCGTCGACGGCGATTCGCTGGCGTTCCCGACCGCGCTCGCGTCCATGGCGGCGAAACTCACCCGCGAACGGGTGATGGATTTGTGGAACGACTGGTTCGGCGCCCGGCTGCCCGATCTGCGGCCCACCAAGGGCTACGCCAAGGACGGCCGCCGCTGGCTGGAAGAAGCCGCGCCGGACCTGCCCGATCTGGGCCTGGATCCGCGCACCTTGCGCCGGCGGCTCTAGGGAAGCTCTGAGCTTTCCTAGGAAGAAGCGTCCTTTTCCTTCCCGCCCGACTTCTTGCCGCCCTTGGCGGCGCCGCCCCCGAGGACATCGCTGTGCTCGCGGAAGAACTGGACGAAGGGGTTCGTCGGATCGATTTCTTCGACCGTCCGGCCGCGCGGATCGCGGCCCACCACGATGTCCTTCTCGCGCTTGCCACGGTCGTCGCCGCGACCCTTGCCACCGGCACGCCCGCCCTTGGGCCGCGTGTCGCGCACCGCCGGGTTGGTGCTGCGGCGCTCGCCGCCGCGCTCGTCGCCACGGCCACCGCCACGTCCGCCGCGGCCGCTGCCACGCTCACCGCTGCCACGCTCACCGCCGCCACGCTCACCGCCGCCACGCTCACCGCCGCCGCCGCCGCCGCTGCGTTCGGCCGCGGCAGCCAATTCGGCTTCTTCGCTGCGCAGCGACAAACGGAAGCGCTGATTCTCGACGTCGACCGAGACCACGCGCGCGATCACTTCCTGGCCGACTTTCACGACGTCCGCCGGATCCTTGACGAAACGGTCGGCCATCTGGCTGACGTGCACCAGGCCTTCGCGCCGCACGCCGACGTCGACGAAGGCGCCGTAAGCGACCAGGCTGGTGATCTTGCCGGGGAGTTTGGCGCCGATTTCGAGGGTCTCGAGACGCTGGCCGGTGTTGGCGGGACGGCCGGTCTGGCGGCGCGGCCGCGGGCGCCGGCTCGGGCGGCCGAGGCGGGAACGGACGTGGTCGACCACGGCCTGGCGCCAGCCGCGGGCCTCGAGCGAGGGCTCCCAGTCGAGTTCGGCGGCCTTGGCGGGCTCGCGCATGATCTCGGCGATCGACAGCGCGGCCTCGCCGGCGGCGGTGCGGGCCAGGTTGGTGCGCTCGAGCGCTTCCTGCAGCGCCTCGTAGTAGCGCGGGTGCAGGGGCCGGCCGTCGAGCTGCTCGTCGCCGTTGCGCACGCGCAGCAGACAACAGGCGGCGTTCCACGCCGGCTCGGTGAGGCCCAGGCGCGCCTGCAGGTCCGCCAGGGAGCGGAACGGCGCCGTGGACCGCTCGAGTTCGACGGTCTCGACGTCGAGCCCCGGCACCAGCCGCAGCCGGTCGCGGCTGCCTTCGTTGATGTCGACTCCGCGTTCCCCGAGCAGGTACTGCAGGAAGGTGCGCTCGAATTGCTCGAGCCGCCGCCCGTTGATCTCCCCGCGGAAGGGAATGTAGGCGCGGACGACGTGCGGCGTGTGGAACGCGGCATCCCGCGGCGACCACGCCAGCCGCGCGAGCAGCAGCGCCTGGCGCTCGTCGTGGCTCAAGTGGGTCTCGTCTGGGCGCCGCGCGACTTCGCGCAGCATGGTCTTGACCACCGCCACGGGCACCAGCGCCTGGCGGAACTTGCAGCCCGCTGCGCGCAAGGCCTCCTGCAGCTTGGTCGCCGCGGCCCGGCTCGCCGAGTCGGCTTGCATTGCCAGCAGATCGGGCTTGTCGTCGCCAAGCAGCTCCGCGACCCGCGCGGGCAGGTCGTCGGCGCGCGCGGGCAAGGACGCCGAGCGCAGCATGCGGCTCTCGTTGTCGAGCAGCGCGAGCATCAGCTTGCCGCCGCGCAACGCGCAGGCGCCGAGCACGGCGCCTTCGTGGCGGCCGCGGTCGAGCGCGGACTCGAGCTGGCTCCAGGCCTGCTGCAGCGCGGCGTTCTCCGCGTTGCGCTTGAGGCGCGCCCGTGCTTCCTGGACCAGGCGCGGCAAGCGTTCGCGCTCGACGAAGTCCGCGAAAAGCTTG
>DASWJW010000121.1:0-9211 GCA_036396955.1 Planctomycetota bacterium | reverse complement strand
AGCGGGGTCGCCGTCGGGGACGGCGCGCGCCATCCAGGTCTCGAGGTCGCGCAGCACCTGCGGGTCGGCGTTTTCGCAAAGGATCAGTCCGGCGCTCGTGTGCTCGAGGAAGACGTTGGCGATGCCGGTCTCCACACCGGCCGCCGCGACCGCGCGCACGACCTCCGCGGTGACGTCGTGGGTCCCGCGCCCGGGCGTCCGCAGTTCGAGAGTCTGCTGTCGGTGCATGGGAATTCGGCGCCAACTTACGCAAAGGCGCGCAGCTCGAACACCCGCGCTTCCTTGGCGCCGTTGGTGGCGTGGACCAGACGTTTCAGAGTCTTGGCGCGCACGGGTTCGAAAGCGTGGCGGCGCAGGCGCTGATAGTTGCCTTCGACCTTGGCGAGGACGGTTTCGCCCGCAGAAGTGACGGCGACGAGTTCGTAATCGCGGACCGTTTCGGGCTGGGGGCCGCGGATCGTGCGCGCGGTCACGGCGTTGCTCGCGGACAAGGTGAGTTCGCGGTGGAAGCCGCTGTCGAAAGTGATCTGGACCTCGGACAGTTGCACCGGGGCATCCCACTGCAGAATCAGGATCGCGGGGCCGGCGCCGGCCTCGAGCGTGGCACCCCAACGGTGCCTCCATTCGCCGGGAAGGTCGCGGACCTCGCCGTCGATCACGTTCTCGGGGCGGCCGGGCGTGCCGGCGTTCGCCGTGACCACGGCCCTGCGTGCGAGGTCTTCGGGATCGGCGTTCTTCACGCCGCGGATGGTCTGGTCGTCGCGCAGCCAGGCCTGCTGCAGCGTGGCCATCCGCGTCTTGCGCAGCGCGCGGGGCGTCAGGCCTTCTCGCGCCGCGAGCGCCGCGGCGGTGCCGATCGCCTGGCCCAGACACGCGCAAGTGGCCATCACCCGCGTGGAACTGAACGCCACCTGCGAACTCGAGACGTTGCGGCTGTAGAGCGACTCCAGGCCGACGTTGTAGACCTCCGCGATCGGCCGGCTGCGAAACGGCGGCTGGTCCCAGTCGTCGAAACCCCTCGGCGGGTGGTCGTCGAAAGCCCAGCCGCCGATCGAGACGCCGTCGACGCGCTGCTTCCAGCCGCCCTCGAGCGTCTGCTGCGTCTGGATGAAGTCGCCCTCCAAGCGCCGGCTCTCGCGCTTGCCGGGGATCATGCCGACGGTTTCGAGCGCCCAATTCGCCGAACCCGGATGCTCGCCGGAGTTCTTGATCCAGTCCCACACGCCCAGCACGATCCGCAGCAGTTCGTGGCGGAGTTCTTCGTTCTCGGTGATCACGTCGCGGTCGCCGCCGAGTTCGATCCACCAGTAGCCGTATTCGTACTGGCCCTCGGCGATGCCGCGGAACAGCAGGTCTTCTTCGCGCAGCTTTCGCGCCCACGGCGGCGGCACGTAAGGCATCGCCTGCTCGTGCCTGCGAGCCGTGAACAGGATGCTCGCGCCCTGCGCCATGGGGTCGGCCGTCCGTTGCGCCAACTCTTCGCCGAATTCGGCCTTGGCTTCGCGCCCCAGGCGGAAGGCGGCGCCTGCCTCCAGACCCAAACGGGCGTCGCCGGTGCAGTCGCAGTAGATCGCGGCGCTCACGCGGTGGATGGTCTCGGTCTTGTCGCAGCGCGTCCACACGCGCGCGATCCGGTCGCCGTCCTTCTCGACCCGGTACAGCGCGGTGTCGAGCCGCAACGCGAGGTTGGCCTCGCGCATGCACAGGTCGTAGAGCGTCAAGTCGAACAATTCGAACGCGCGGTGGGGGTTGCGCACCGCGTCCTCGAGCCGGATTTCTTCGATCAGCCCGCCTTCGCGCCAGCCCGCGCGACTGCCGTGGCTGTCGGCGCCGACGATGTGCATGCGGACCTCGCTGCTGGCGTTGCCGCCGAGCCGCGAGCGGTCTTGCACCAGGAGCACCTTGGCGCCGTTGCGCGCGGCCGCGAGCGCGGCGCAGACGCCCGCCATGCCGCCGCCGGCCACCAGCACGTCGACCGCGTGGTCGACGATCCGCATGTGCGGCTCGTCGGCTGGCGCAAGGGCACCGTCCGCCAGGGCAGGGGGACCGTTCCCCCGGGGAGGGGCGACATCGCCGCCGGTGGCCGGTTCGGCCGAGGCGTCCGTCAGGAAGCGCCGCGCGTCGACTGCCATGCCGTAGCTGCCGAACAGGCCGGCCGTGGCGAGGAACTTGCGGCGATCCATGGACATGCAAGTGCGCCGACCCGGCAGCCCCGGCGCGCGGCCGGATTCTAGCGGTCCATGGCTCCGTCCCGCGGCACAATGGTGCTCGTGACCGCGTCGCCCCGAAGCCAATGAACCTACGCTACCTGGCCTTCTTGAGTTTCCTCTCCTTCCTGGTCTTCCTCGACGGCAACTACGGCTACATGGGCTTCCTCGGCTTTCTCGGCTTCCTTGGCGCCAAGCCGGTGGACAAGCCGACGGACAAGACCGCCGCATGAACGCCGGTCCGGCGAAGCGCGCGCACCTGCCGGCGATTCTCGACTTGCTCGAGGCCGCGCAGCTGCCGACTTCGGGTGTCGAAGCGATCCTGCCGCATCTGCTCGTGATCGAAGAGAATGGCGTGCTGGTCGGCGTCGGCGGGCTGGAGCCGCACGGCGACGACGCGCTGATCCGCTCGGTGGTGGTCGCCGCGGCGCAGCGCGGGCGTGGCGTGGCAAGCACCCTTTGCGACGCCCTCGAAAGCGCCGCGGCGCGCAGCGGCGCACGTGCGCTCTATCTGCTCACCGACACCGCAGCGGGTTTCTTCGCCCGCCGCGGTTATCGCAAGATCGCACGCACGGACGCGCCCGCGGCCATTCGTGCGAGCGAGGAATTCGCGAGCCTCTGCGGACCTACGGCGGTGCCGATGACGCTCGTCCTGGTGGCGGAGAAGACCGGGCAAGGATGAACGCCGAACGATCCCGGGTCGGCCTGCACGTCCGCAGGATTCTCGCCGTGATCGTGCTGCTCGCGATCCTTGGTTTCGGCACCTTCGCCGCCTTGCTCACCAGCTGGAGCGAGTTGCGGACCGTGGCGGTCGCCGACGCCGAAGCGGAACTCGCGGCGGCCAGCGCGGTTGCGGGCGCGGGGCCGCCCCTGGTCACGATTGCGGAGAACGGCAGCGTGAGCGTGAACCGCGAACTGGAAGGCGCGGAAGCATTGAAGCTGAAACACTTGCACTTGCTCGTGTGGGAGCCCGGGCGCGAGAAGCTGCTGCGCATCGACTTTCCCTGGTGGTTCGCCAAGGTCAAGATGACCCATTCCCTCAACCTGGGGACGCTCACCACGGTGCTCGCGGGCGACTGGAAGCAGCTCGACCTGAAGATCACCGAAGACGATCTCGAACGGTGCGGGCCCGGCCTGGTGCTCGACCACGTGCGCGCGGACGGCGGCCGCATCCTCTTGTGGACCTCGGCGGCGCCGGCGGAGTAGAACGCCGATGCTGCTGAAACTGGCGACCCTGGAGCGGATCAAGGCGGGCGAAGTGAGCCTTGCCTTCCGCAAGTGGAAGCGGCCCACTGTGCGCGCCGGTGGCTCGCTCAAGACCCGGCTCGGCGTGCTCGGCATCGATGCGGTCGAAAGGGCGTCGCTGGCTTCCATCACCGCCGCACAGGCGCGCAAGGCCGGCTACGCAACCAGGGCCGATCTGGTGGCCGAGCTGCAGAAACGCGGAGAGGGTGATCTCCACCGCGTGGCGCTCCACTGGCAGGGCGCCGATCCGCGCAGCGTCTTGCGCGCCAAGACCGCTTTCTCGGCCGCCGAGCGCGACGCGATGCTCGCCCGCCTGGCGCGGCTCGACGCCGCCAGCCGGGGCGGAGCCTGGACGCGCGCGTACCTGCGCACCATCGCCGACCGCCCCGCGACCCTTGCCGCTACGCTGGCGGAAGCGCAGGGCATCGACAAGCCGCGCTTCAAGCAGCGCGTGCGCCGGCTCAAGGAAATGGGTCTGACCGAGAGCCTGGGCGTCGGCTACCGTTTGTCGCCCCGCGGCAAGAAGGTCCTCGCCCATCTCGAACGCCGATGAAGAACGCCTCCAAGGAAATCGACGCCTACATCGCCAAGGCTCCCGAATTTGCGCGGCCGATCCTCGAAAAGTTCCGCAAGGCCGTCCACGCGGCGTGTCCCGAGGTGAAAGAGGTCATGAAGTGGAGCGCGCCGCACTTCGAGCACCACGGCCTGCTCGGCGGCATGGCGGCCTTCAAAGCGCATGTCCGCTACGGTTTCTGGCGCGGCAAGGAGCTGGCGGACCCCGAACGCCTCCTCGGCCGCGTCGGCAGCACCGAGATGGGCTACATGAAGGCGGGCAAAGTCGCCGAGATGCCCACCCAGAAGGTGCTGGTCGCCTACGTCAAGGAAGCCGCCGCGCTCAACGAGAACAAGGCGGAGGCCGCCAAGTCCGCCACCAAGAGCGCCAAGAAGACGAGCAAGAGACACGTCGCCAAAGCGCTCCCCGTGCCCGCCGACCTGCAAGCCGCGCTGGGGAAGCACAAGCGGGCGAGAGCGATTTTCGAAGCTTTCTCCACCAGCCACCGCAACGAGTACGTGGAGTGGATCGTCGAAGCCAAACGCGAGGCCACGCGCGCGAAGCGGCTCGCGCAGACCCTCGAGTGGCTCGCGGAAGGCAACGCGCGCAATTGGAGGTACGAATGAGTGGTCGGCATCGGCTGCTCCTGACGGCGGTTCTGAGCCTGGCCGCCTGCACGCGCGCGGAGGAGGGCCCTTGGCGGGACCTGCTGGTCGCCGGCAGCCTGGAAGGCTGGCACGCCGCGCCTGGCGGCACTTGGGAGTGGGCCGACGGCGTGCTGGTGGGGCGCAGTTCCGCCGAGGAGCCGCGGCACGGCTTGTTGATCAGCGACGCCGAGTACGGCGACTTCGACGCCGTCCTCGAATTCCGCACGCACGTCGGTTGCAGCGGTTTCTACTTCCGCGTCGAAGAGATCGCGGATGCCGGCGGCGTGCATGGTTTCCAGGCCGAAGTCGATCCGAGCATGGAGACCGGCGGTTTGTACGAGACCGGCGGACGCGCCTGGGTGGTCAAACCCGACCCGGCGCTGGTCAAGAGCTGCTACCGGCCGGGCGAGTGGACCACCATGCACGCCCGCGCGGTGGGCGGCGACGTCGAGGTACGCGTGAACGGCAAGATCACCGCCTCGCTCACCGACGACCCCGGCCGCCGGCGCGGCCGCTTCGCCCTGCAGCTGCACGGCGACCAGGACCTGCACGTCGATTTCCGCAAGCTGCACGTGCGGGATCTGACGGCGGCTCCGGCGGGAGGCTGACCCGAGGCATGGACGAGTCGGCGCGTCCCGGGCCTTTCCTGACCTCGCAGTGGCTCGACCTGGTCATGCTGTCCTGGGCGGTCGACCCGGACCTGCTCGAGCCGCTGGTGCCGCGCGGTACCGAACTCGACGCCTTCGAGGGCCGCACCGTGGCCAGCGTGGTGGGCCTGCGCTTCGAGGACGTGCGCGTGCGCGGCCTCGCGATCCCATTCCACCGCCGTTTTCCCGAACTCAACCTGCGTTTCTACGTGCGTCGCGAAGTCGGCGGGGAGCGGCGCCGCGGCGTGGTGTTCGTCAAGGAGCTCGTGCCGTTGCGCGCCGTCGCCTGGCTCGCGCGGCTGGCCTATGGCGAGCGCTACTTCCGGCTGCCGATGCGTGCGACGGGGTCGCTCCCGCAAGCCGATGCAAAGCCGCGCGCTTTGGGAACCCTGCGCTATGCGTGGCGGCGCCAGGGGCGTTGGGAGTCGCTGCAAGCCGAAGTCGCCGGCGCCGCGGCGCTCCCCGCCGGCGAATCGGAAGCGGCATTCATCACCGAGCATTACTGGGGCTACGCCCGGCAGCGCGACGGGGGCACGCTCGAATACGAGGTCGAGCACCCGCGCTGGCAGGTATGGGACGCGCATGCGGTGCACTTCGACGCCGACGCCGGTGCGCTCTACGGCGCAGGCTGGGCCACGGCGCTCTCCGGAGCGCCGAGTTCCGCCTTCGTCGCCGACGGTAGTGCTGTGGTGGTGCGCCGCGGCCGGCGCATCGCCCCATGACCGCCTGCGCGATCAGTACTGCTTCTTGGACTTGCCGAAGGGCTTGCGATAGCCGCCGGTGCTGCCGCCGCGGTCGTCGCTGCGGCCGCGATAGCCGCCGCGGTCACCGCCGCGGTCACCGCCGGTGTCGGGGGCGATGTCGAGCGGCTGCCGGCCGATCTTGGCGCGCTTGAGATCGCTGAGGATCTCGGCGGGCATGCCCTCGGGCAGGTCGACCGTGCTGTCTTCGTCGTAGATGGCGATGTGGCCGATGTACCGGCCTTCGATGCCCGCTTCGTTGGCGATGCAGCCGACGATGTTGCCCGGCTTGACGCCGTGCACGTGGCCGACGCCGATCCGGTAGCGGACCATGCCGTCTTCGAGCGGACGCGGCGCCCGTTTCGGGAAGTCGCGGCGCGGTGCGCGGTCCTTGTCGAAGCCGCCCCGCTCGGGGCCGCGATCCGGACCCCGGTACGGGCCGCGATCGGAACCCCGCTCGGCGCCGTGGCTGCTGCGCTGCGGGCGGTCGTCGCGCTCGCGCTGGGGCTTGTCGCCCCATTCCTCGCGCGCCGACTTGGGCCGGTCGGGAAGCAGCAAGGGCTGTTCGCCTTGCGCCATGCGCGCCAGGGCTGCGCCCGCATCGATGGCGGTGAGGTCGCCCTCTTCGACGAGTTCGCTCACGAGTTTCTTGTAGAAGCTCAAGTCTTCGCCGGTCGCGGTCTCGGTGATGCGCAGCTTGAAGCGCGCCACCCGCTGTTCGTTGACTTCGGCGGTGGTGGGCAGATCCATCCCGTGGATGACCGATCCGGTCGCGCGTTCGATGGTGCGCAGCATGCGCCGCTCGCGGTGAGCGACGAACAGGATCGCTTCGCCGCTGCGGCCGGCGCGGCCGGTACGGCCGATCCGGTGCACGTAGGAATCGACGTCGTAGGGGATGTCGTAGTTCACCACGTGGCTGATGCGGTCCAGATCCAGGCCCCGCGCCGCGACGTCGGTGGCGACCAGCACGTCGAGTTCGCCCTTCTTGAGCTTGGCGACGGTGCGCTCGCGCGCGGGCTGCGGGATCTCGCCGCTCAGGGGCGCGGCGGCGATGCCGCGCGCTTCGAGCTTCTCGGCAAGTTCGCTCGTGGCGATCCGGGTGCGCACGAAGACCAGCACGCCGTCGTGCTCCTCGGTCTCGAGGATGCGCGTGAGCGCGTCGAGCTTGTGCGTGCCGTTGACGATCCAGGCCCGCTGCCGCACGGTGCTCGCCGCGGTCGGACGGGACTCGAGCGCAGCGACCTCTGGGTTGTCCATGTGCTTCTTGGCGATCTGCCGCACTTCGGCCGGCAAGGTCGCCGAGAACAGCGCCATCTGCTTCTTCTGGGGCACCTGTTCGAGGATCCACAGGACGTCCTCCAGGAAGCCCATGCGCAGCATCTCGTCGGCCTCGTCGAGCACGATGGCGCTGAGGCCCTCGAGCCGCAGCTTGCCTTGCCGCATGTGGTCCATCACGCGGCCGGGAGTGCCGACCACCACGTGGACGCCGCGCTGGAGCGCGCGCAGCTGCGTGGCATAGCCTTGGCCGCCGTAGACCGGCAGCACGTGGAATCCGGGCAGGTGCGCGGCGTAACGCTGGAAGGCCTCGGCCACCTGCAGCGCGAGCTCGCGCGTGGGGGCGAGGACCAGCACCTGCGGCTCGCGCAGCTTCAGGTCGAGGCGAGCGAGCAGCGGCAGCGCGAAGGCCGCGGTCTTGCCGGTGCCCGTCTGGGCCTGGCCGAGGAGATCGCGCCCCGCGAGCAGCGGCGGAATGGTGCGCGCCTGGATGGGGGTGGGAGCCTCGTACCCCACGACCTCGAGCGCGGAGAGCAACTCGGGGGGCAGGCCAAGGTCGGCGAATGTCGCCACGTCGGCAGCCAGTGCCGGGGCGGAAGGGGAGCTTGAATTGGTGGTAGTCATCGGTCGTGCGTTGCCACAAGAGGGCTTGTTGGCGCACTCGACCTGACCATCAATCGACATCAATCGGTCTCGCGCCTCGATCCCTAGCCAGGCAGTGTAACCGAAAACCGGCTTCCGGGGAATCTGGCCCCCCTCAGTGGGTGCCGAATTGGAAGAAGTACTCAGCTCGCCAACGCAGGATGTCGCTCCATCCATAAGTCCTTTGCGCAACTCCCAGCGCCATGGCGGAAGTCACTTCCGGCGCCTTCCGAGTGATTCCACGAATGTAGTTGCGAAAGAGGACGAAGATCCAGAGGTGGCGAGAGAGTGGCGCGCGCTTCTTGCTGTGCGCCCAGCTCCTGCGCACTAGTCGGCTGACGTGATCGCGCAGCATCGCGTTGGTGTGGTTGATCGGGAAGAGCAGGTTTTTGTAGTCGCGCGTGGCCTTGGATGAGCCGACCTGGTGGCTGTACCCGCGAGTTCCAAAGACCTCGCGCAGCTGCGCCCGGTAGCTCTGTTTCTTGTCGGATTGCAGCTGGGGAAGCGCGACCGGATGGTGCCACCGCCGCCATGTTTCGAGAGTGCGGCGGATCGCATCCCGCGACCGCCCGACCCGCTTGCCGTGGCGACTCTGCCACTCCTGCTTGCGAGCCTCACCCAGTTCGGAAAGACCGCCACGGGCCGCCAACGGCGCGGCCTCGACGTGCACGAGGAAGTAGCTGCCGCGCTCGATGAGCACCGGGACGGTGACCGGCTGGAGCCTGCGATCGGTTTCGAAAGTCTCGAGCTCGTCGAGCTGGAAGGTTCCTGCGATACCTCCATGCAAGACCTTGTGCCGGGCGAGGAAAGCCTCGTGCAGCAGCTTGCCGTGGCGGCCGAATCGCTCGAGTCGCCGTTCGAGAGTGGGCCGCCGGACTCCAAGGAGTTCCGCACCTCGCCGAAGGCTGACCTTGGCGCAAAACAGACGCGCGATCGGCGCGTCGAGCCAAGGTTTGCGCAAACCGCAGTCGACGCGGAAGGTCTGCGAACTGAAGCCGCGCCCGCAATCGAGACAACGAAAACGCGGCACTCTTCGAGCGTCGCAGCGTCGCTGGTAGTAACCATGGCGACGCCAGCGCTGCGGGCGGGACTCAAGGCGGCTGGGGCAGGATTCGTTCGGGCAGCAAGGCGGATGAAATCGCATCGGAGAACGCGACCGGCTACCTGGCGCATGGTCACGCTCCGACGACGTTCTCGACGGCGCTTGTTACGCGAATGCCGAGATCTCTCGCACACTCAAGGAGGCCAGTTTCAG
>DASWJW010000120.1:0-15633 GCA_036396955.1 Planctomycetota bacterium | reverse complement strand
GGGCCTGTGGCCGACCGGCGGCGCGTGGATGACCCGCCACGCCTGGGAGCACTACCAGTACACCGGCGACCTCGCGTTCCTGCGCGCGCGCGCCTGGCCGTGGCTGGCAGGTTCGGCGCGCTTCTTCCTCGACTATCTGGTCGAGGACCCGCGCAGCGGCAAACTTGTGAGCGGGCCGAGTTCGAGCCCCGAAAACGTCTTCGTGCTCCCCGACGGCACCCGCGCCGACACCAGCATGGGCGCTTCGATGGACCAGCAGATCGTGTGGGACCTGTTCCACAACCTGCTCGAGGCCGCCGCCGCGCTCGGCGAGCTCGGCGAGGAAGATCGCGCGCTGGTCGCGGAAGTTCAGGATGCGAGCGAGCGGCTGCTCGGTCCGCAGATCGGCGCCGACGGCCGGCTGCTCGAGTGGGCGGAACCATGGGGCGAAGCCGAACCCGGCCACCGCCACATGTCGCACCTGTTCGGCCTGCATCCAGGCCGCCAGTTCACGCACGCCGAGACGCCAGCCCTGCTCGAAGCCGCGCGCGCCGTGCTCGACTTCCGGCTCGCGCACGGCGGCGGGCACACCGGCTGGAGCCGCGCGTGGATCGTGAACTTCCGCGCGCGCCTGCACGAAGGCGACGCGGCGCACCAGAACCTGCGCGCGCTGCTCGCCAGGTCGACGCTGCCCAATCTCTTCGACGACCACCCGCCCTTCCAGATCGACGGCAACTTCGGCGGCACCGCCGGCATCGCCGAGATGCTGCTGCAGAGCCACGAGCGGGTGGACGGCGCGGCCTTGCTGCGCGTGCTGCCCGCGCTTCCTTCTGCGTGGCCCGAGGGCGCCGTCCGCGGTCTCGTGGCGCGCGGCGGCACGGTGTTCGACTTCTCGTGGGCGGCGGGTTCGCCGACGCGCATCGAACTCGCCTGGCCGGGCCGCGAAGCGCTCGAGCTGCAGCTGCCGCCGGGAGCGCAGATCGTCTCGATGCAGTACGCGGGCGCGGACGACTGGCAGCGCTTGGTCCGCGGCGGCCGCTTGTCGGTGCCGGCGACCGAGCACCGCGGCGGCGTGCTCGTGATCCGCTGCGCGCCGGAATAGAAAGTCGCCGCCGGCGCAGTGCGCCGGCGGCGACGGAGGTCGCCCTGGACGGGCGGCCGCCTACTGCTTCTTGCCCATCTTGCGCGTGTAGGTCGCGTTGAAGGTCGTGGTCGCCGGCATGTCGCCGAGCATCATGTCGTTCGACGAGGCCACGATGCCCTTGGCGGGATCGATCTTGAGGATCGAGCGCATCGACACCGGCTGGCCCTGCATGGAGGTCGCGTGGTTGGAGACCAGCGCGCCGTCGCCGGACCAGCGCATGTCCATCACGCCGTACTCGCCCATGTTGCTGGCGCTGAAGTGGCGGTAGCACTTGTCGGTCGGGTCCCAGGTGACGTAGGAGATCGCCTCGTAGTCGGCCGGGGTTCCTTCCATCCCGCCCACCACGCGGAACTGCAGGACGTTGCCACCGAATTCGACCGTGGCGGTTTCGGTTCCGTAGATGTTCATCGCCGGAGTCCCGGGCTCCATCACCATGGTGCCCTTGACGTCGTACTCACCCGCGATCTTGGCGAGCTTGGCCATCGCCGGGGGCTGGGCCACGAGGCCGCCGAGGACCTTGCCGGCGCTCTTGGCCGTGGCGCCGCCGGCGACGCGCTTCATCGTGCCTTCCACGTGCAGGAAGGGTGCCTCCGCGCCCATCGTGCGGTGGATCTTGAAGGTCGCGCCGGCCTTGGTGTAGGTCGAGACCCAGCGGTCGACGACCGGCTGGCCGTCTTCCATCGCGTTCGTGGAACCGATCAGCACGCCGTCGCCGGCCCAGTGCGCGTCGACCACGGTCGCCGGTCCGGAGTTGCTGACGGTGAACGCGCCGATCCGCTCCTTTTCGGCATCCCAGCCGTAGAGCGTGCGCATGTCCATGGCCGGCATGACGTCGCCGAATTCGACGTGCAGGTCCTCTTGGATGAAGTGGCCGTTGAGGATCTTCTTGGTCACGCTCGTCGCAGTCCATTGCATCGGAGGAATGCCCGGGGCGGGGACGACTGTGCCCGAGCCTTCGAAATGGCCGATCACGGGCGCGAACTTGGCAAGTTCGGGCGCCGGCTGAATGGTCGCTTCTTGGGCGACGGCGCCGGCGGCAATAGTGGAAAAGAGAGACAGGGCAAGGAGGAGTCTCATGTACGGAATGCTCAGTGGGTACGGGAAGAAGAGAAAGTTGTCGCGGCGGCCCCTGGCCACCGCGAAGACCATCGTAACGCAGTTCGGACGAACCGGTTCAGGCCCCCGAAATGGCTATTCTTCGCGGGAATACCTTGCTTCGAAGACTTTGGCGAGCGGCCCCATACCCGCCAGGGATTGCGTTTCGATCCCCGTGATGCCGCGCTCCGCGTCGACTTCGAGAATGCCGCGTATGACGGTCGGAACGCCCCCCATCCGTCCCGCGCTGATGAACACCAGCGCTTCGTCGCCGTCCCAATTGGCGTCTTGGCAGTGGAACTCGCCCGAATTGGCCATGCTGAACGACTTGTAGCACTTGTCGGCGGCATTCCAGTACAGGTACGACTGTCCTTCGTATGTAGGCGGGGCACCATCCGCGCCGCCGGTTGTGTGCAAGGACAGCACCTGGTTGCCCATCGCCGCCGCGACGGTCTCGTGGCCGACGATCCGGATGTCGGGCGCACCCGGTCCCGGGCTCAGCTTGCCGCTCACCGCGTAGTCGCCGACCAGCGGCGCGAGCTTCTGCATCATCGGCGGCGGCGGGCCGAAGGCCATGGAGGCTTCGGCGGCGCCGGCTTGCCCGCCGCCGTCCTTGACGCGCCGGAATTGCCCGGAGATGTGCAGGAAGGGCGCACCGTCGCCGAGCGCGCGGTGGATCGTCATGGTGAAGCCGTCGTCCTCGTACTTGGTCACCCAGTGGTCCGCGTACGGCACGCCCAGGTCGCCGTCGATGCCGCTGTGCAGGATCACCTGGGTCCGGGCGCCGACCCAGCGCGATTCGAGCGCCGTGCCGCCGTCCATGTTGGTGAGCATCACGCCGACCGGGCGGCCGGTCTCGGGATCCCAGCCGAACAGGTTGCGCATCTCGTAGATCATTCCGCCGCCGATGTCGGCCTTCATCAAGTGCTCGACGAAGTGTCCGTTGAGGATCGGCTTGTTGGTCACGACGGCCGTCCAGGGCGACTCGTCCGCGCCGGGCATCATGACCACGGTGCCGCGGCCTTCCCATCTGCCGAGCGTGGCCTTGTAGCGAGCGAGTTCGGGGGCGGGCTGCGGGCTCCCTTCTTGGGCAGGAAGAGCCGTGGCGAGCGCGAGGAGAGCCGGGGAAGCGAGGAGGAGCAGTCGCAAGGAGCCCAGGATAGCGCCCGAATTCGACGCCTCCTTTCCGGCGGCGGGCGGCGGGTAGGCCGCCTAGCATGAGCGCATGCTCTGCACCGCGCTGCCGACCGAGACCGAGATGTACCGCGCGCTCGTGGCCCGCGACCCGGGCTTCGAGGGGGTGTTCTTCGCGGCGGTCAAGACCACACGGATCTTCTGCCGCCCCACCTGTCCCGCGCGCAAGCCGCTCGCCGAAAACGTCGAGTACCACCCGACCGCGCGCGACGCGCTCGCCGCGGGCTTTCGCCCCTGCCGGCGCTGCCGGCCGCTCGAACCGCCCGCCGACACCCCCGCCTGGTTGCGCGGGCTCGTCGAAGAAGTCGAGCGCGACCCGGCGCGCCGCTGGCGCGACGCCGATCTGCGCGCGCGGAAGCTCGAGCCAGGCCGCGTGCGGCGCTGGTTCCAGACCGCGCACGGCATGAGTTTCCACGCCTACTCGCGCACGCGCCGGCTCGGTATTGCGCTCGGCGAACTCGACCGGGGCATGGCCGCGACGGCCGCGGGCGGCGAACACGGTTTCGAATCGGAGAGCGGCTTCCGCGAAGCCTTCGAAAAAGCCTTCGGCACGGCGCCGAGCCGCGCGCGGGGCGTGGAGCGCATCATGCTCGCGCGGATCCTCACGCCGCTCGGGCCCATGGTCGCGGCCGCGACCGACAAGGGGCTCGGCCTGCTCGAATACGCCGACCGGCGCGCGCTCCAAGCCCAGGTGCAGAGCTTGCGCAAGCGGCAAGGCGGCGCGGTGGTTCCGGGACGCAACGCCGTGCTCGAGCAGCTCGAGAACGAACTCGCCGACTACTTCGGCGGCAGCTTGCAGGAATTCGCGGTGCCCTTGCTGGTCGAAGGCACGCCCTTCCAGGTTGCGGTCTGGGAGCAATTGCTCGCCATCCCCTACGGCGAGACCCGCAGCTACGAGCAGATCGCGCGCGCGATCGGCCGGCCCAAGGCCTTCCGCGCGGTCGGCCGCGCCAACGGCGACAACCGCTGGACCATCCTGGCGCCCTGCCACCGCGTGGTGCGCAGCGACGGCTCGCTGTGCGGCTACGGCGGCGGCCTGTGGCGCAAGCAGTGGCTGCTGGACCACGAGCGCGGGGCCCGCTAGCCGATCAAGCCGTCCAGGAGCGCGCGGCGCAGCAAGGCCGCGCTGTTGCGCTCGAGGTCTTTTGCGGCGAACACGAAAGTGACCGGCCCCGCGGCCACGCGCGCGCGGATCTCCGCCACCGCCGCGGCGGCTTGGGCGCGCTTCTGCAACTCGGCCAGGTAGCGCTTCTGGAATTCGGGCCAGCGCTCGGGCTCGTGGCCGTACCACTTGCGCAGATCCGCGGTGGGCACGGCTTCCTTGGCCCACAAGTCGATGCGAGCGGCCTCCTTGGTGACCCCGCGCGGCCACAGGCGCTCGACCAGGATGCGGCAGCCGTCGCCGGCCGCGGCGGTCTCGTACGCGCGCTTGAGGGCGATCGGCAGCGCGGGTGCCACCCTCAGGATTGCGCTTCGGCGACCGCCTTCAACGCCAGCAGGTCGGCTTGGAGCATCCTGCGCATGGTGCCCTTCAAGACCGAGCCCATCACCGCCATCATCACCTTGGAGGCCATGCCGGTCGGCTCGGCGCCGAAGCTCCACGCCACATCGGTGCCGCCGTCCTTCTCGGTGAACGTGAACTCCGAACGGTAGTGTGCGCCGTGCGATTCGGCTTCGACCACGTACGAGCGTTGCGGCTCGACTGCGGTCACCCACATCGTTTCCACGGCCTCCTTGCCGAACATCTTGCGGGTCTCGCGCCACTTGGTGCCGACGGCGAATGGCCCTTGCGAAAACATCTCGATCTTGGTGATCCCCGGGATGTTTTCGGCCGCGTGGGGGATGTCGGTGAAAACGCTCCAGACCTTGGCGCTCGGAGCGGCAACATGCTGGGAACAGACGAGCGGTTTCATGGCTGGAACGGTCGACATGCTAGCGCTTCCTCGCGCCGCCGGGCCGCCGCCGGCCGGCTGCGGTTCCCGGCGTACACTGGCCGGCCCGTGCCGCTCTCGCCGTTCCATCCCGCCGTCGCCGCCTGGTTTGCGGAGCGCTTCGGCGCGCCCACGCCGCCGCAACTGCGCGCTTGGCCGGCGATCCGCGCAGGCGGGCACGTGCTGCTCGCGGCCCCCACCGGTTCGGGCAAGACCCTGGCGGCCTTCCTGTCCGCGCTCGACGGATTGTTCCGCGAAGGCGGCGCCGCAGGCGACGGCGGCGCGCTGCCGGACGAGACGCGGGTGCTCTACGTCTCGCCGCTGCGCGCGCTCTCCAACGACGTGCAGCGCAACTTGCAGGGCCCGCTCGCCGAGATCCGCGCACGCGACGCCTCGCTGCCGCAAGTGCGCGTGAGCGTGCGCACCGGCGACACCACGGCCAGCGCGCGCGCGGGGATGCTCCGCAAGCCGCCGCACGTGCTGGTGACGACTCCGGAGAGCCTGTACATCCTGCTCACCTCCGACGGCGGCCGGCGGATGCTCGCCACGGTGCGCACCGTGATCGTGGACGAGATCCACGCGCTGCTCGGCGACAAGCGCGGCAGCCACCTGGCGCTGTCGCTCGAGCGGCTCGCGGCGCTCGCCGGTGAGGTGCAGCGCATCGGACTCTCGGCCACGCAGAAGCCCTTGGCGGAAGTCGGCCGTTTCCTGGGCGGCGCCGGCCGCGAAGTCGAGCTGCTCGACGAGGGCTTCTTGCGGAGCATGGACGTCGGCGTCGCACTGCCCGACACGCCGCTCACCGCCGTGTGTTCCCACGAACAATGGGGCGAGGTCTACGCGCGGATCGCCGCTCTCGTCGAGGAGCACCGCACCACCTTGATCTTCGTTGGCACCCGCGGCCTCGCCGAACGGATCTCGCTGCAGCTGCGCGAGCGGCTGGGCGACGACGCGGTCGCCTGCCACCACAGCAGCCTGTCCAAGGAGCGCCGTTTCGACGCCGAGCAAAGGCTCAAGGAAGGGCGCTTGCGCGCGCTGGTCGCCACCGCCTCGCTCGAACTCGGCATCGACGTGGGCGAAATCGACCTGGTGGTCCAGATCGGCGCGGTGCGCTCCATCGCGACCTTCCTGCAACGGGTCGGACGCGCCGGCCACAGCCTGGGCCGCACACCCAAAGGGCGGTTGTTCCCGCTCACCCAGGACGAACTGGTCGAAGCCGCGGCCCTGCTCCGCGCCGTGCACCGCCGCGTCCTCGACCGCACGCCGCAGCCGCGCGCGCCGCTCGACATTCTCGCCCAGCAGGTGGTGGCCGCGTGCGTGCCCGAGGACTGGGACGAACAAGAGCTCTTCGACTCGCTGCGCCGCGCGTGGCCGTACCGCGACCTGACCCGGGAGGACTTCGACGCCGCGGTCGCGCTGCACACCGACGGCCGCTTCGCGCTGCTGCACCGCGACGGCGTGGGCGGCCGGCTGCGCGCCACGCGCCGCGCGCGCCTGGCCGCGATCACCGGCGGCGGCGCGATCCCCGACAACGCCGACTACCAGGTGCGGCTCGAGCCCGAAGGGACGCTGGTCGGCACGCTCAACGAAGACTTCGCCGTCGAGTCAGCGCGGGGCGACGTGTTCCAGCTCGGCGACTCGAGCTGGCAGGTCCTGCAGGTGAACAGCGGCGTGGTGCGCGTCGCCGACGCGCACGGAGCCCCCCCCACCATGCCGGTCTGGGTGGGCGAAGGCCCCAGCCGCACGCGCGAACTGTCGCAGGAGATCGGCGCCCTGCGCGAATCGGGCCAGGACCCCGCCTGGCTGGTCGCGGAGTGCCGCGTCGACGCGGAGACCGCGCGCGTGCTCGCCGAGTATCTGGCGGAAGGCGCGCGCAGCCTCGGCGCCGCCCCCACCCATAAGCGCATCGTGCTGGAGCGTTTCTTCGACGAGACCGGCGGCATGCAGCTCGTGGTGCACGCGCCCTTCGGCGGCCGCATCAACCGCGCCTTCGGCTTCGCCCTGCGCAAGAAGTTCTGCCGCGGCTTCGGTTTCGAGCTGCAGGCGGCCGCCAACGAAGAAGCCATCGTGCTCTCGCTCGGCCCGCAGCACAGCTTTCCGCTCGAAGAAGTGTTCGGCTACGTGTCGCCGGCCAACGCGCGCGACGCCTTGGTGCAGGCCGTGCTGCCAACTCCGCTGTTCGCCGCGCGCTGGCGCTGGAACGTCACCCGTTCGCTGGTGGTCGAACGCATGCGTGGCGGCAAGCGCGTGCCGCCGCCGCTGTTGCGCATGCGCGCCGACGACGCGCTGGTCAAGGCCTTCCCCAAGGTCACGGCTTGCGGCGAGACGCTGCCGCCCGGCGATTTGCCGATCCCCTGGGAGCAGCCCCTGGTGCGGCAGACCCTCGAGGACTGCCTGCACGAAGCGATGGACGTCGACGGCCTGATCGAGCTGCTCCAAGGAATCCGCGCCGGCAGCATCGAAACGCACGCGGTCGACCTGCCCGAGCCGAGCGCGTTCGCACGCGGCATCCTGACTTCCCGCCCCTACACCTTCCTGGACGACGCGCCGCTCGAAGAGCGCCGCACGCAGGCCGTGCACGCGCGCCGCTGGCTGGCGCCGGACCAGGCCGACGCGCTCGGCGAGCTCGACGCCGACGCCGTCGAACGGGTGCGCGCGCAGGCCTGGCCCGAGCCGCGCGAACGCGAAGAGGTGCACGAAGCGCTCGGCTGGATGGGCTTCGTCCGCGAACTCGAGGCGGCCGATTGGCTGCCGTGGCTGCAAGACCTCGCCGCCGCCGGCCGCGTGGTCCGCGAGGACCGCCCCGACGGCGCGCGCTGGTACGCCGCCGAGGCCGCGCGCGATCCGCAAGCGCTGTTGCGCGGGCGCATGGAGGTCCTGGGCCCGGTGTTCGCCGGCGCAGCCGAGCTGCACGGCCTGGAAAGCGCGCTGCTCCGCCTGGAGAGCCAGGGCGTGCTGCTGCGATGCCGCATGGAAGGCCGCGACGCGTGGTGCGACCGGCGCCTGCTCGCGCGGATCCAGCGGCAGACCCTCGACCGCCTGCGCGCCGAGATCGAGCCGGCGAGCGCCACGCATTTCCTGCGCTTTCTCGGCTGCTGGCAGCACGTCGACCCCGACTACCAGCTCGAAGGGCCCGCGGGAGTCGCCGCCGTGCTCGGCCAGCTCGCCGGCTACGAGGCGCCGGTCGCCGCGTGGGAGCGCAAGATCCTCGCCGCGCGCGTGCGCGGCTATCAGCCGGACTGGCTCGACGAACTCACCCTGCGCGGCGAGATCGCCTGGGGCCGGCTCTGGGGCAGCGGCAACGCGCCGGTGCGCTCGGCGCCGATCGCGTTCCTGCGCCGCGCCGACCTGCGTCGCTGGTCCGCGCTCGCCGGTCCGGCCGGCGGCCCGCCGCCGAGCTGGCGCGGCCAGGCGCTCGAGAGCGCGCTCCTGGAACGCGGCGCCAGCTTCGGCCAGGACCTCGCCGAAGCCACCGGCCCGCTGTCCACCGACTTCGAACGCGGCCTGCGCGAACTCGTCGGCCGCGGCCGCGTGACCAGCGACGCCTTCGGTTCGGTGCGCCACCTGCTCATGCCGTCCTGGCGGCGGCGCAAGCCGGGCCCCGGCCCCGCCGGCCGCTGGAGCCTGTTCCGCGCCGCCACGCCCGCGGCAGCTGAGGCGGACCTTGCGCGCGAGACCGGACCCGGCGGCTACGACGAAGCCACCGCCGAGTTCGTCGCGCGCACCCTGCTCGCCCGCTGGGGCGTGATCTTCCGGCGCGTCCTGGACCGCGAACGCATTCCGGTGTGGTGGCGCGACCTGGTGCGCGTGCTGCGCTTGATGGAGCTGCGCGGCGAAGTGCGCGGCGGGCGCTTCGTCTCCGGTTTCTCCGGCGAGCAATACGCGCTGCCCGAGGCCGTGGAACTGCTGCGCCGCCTGCGCCGCCAGGAAGACCGGCCGCCGCTCCAGGTCGCGGCCGCCGATCCGCTCAATTTGCAAGGTATCCTGACCCCCGACGAGCGCGTGCCCAGTTCGTCGCACCGCACGCTCTCGCTCGAACCCGATCGCGACTGACACGATCCCGTTTGCCTTCGGACTTGGAAACGGAAGAGGAGTTTCCCCATGAGTTATCCGCCCGCTCTCGTCGCCCGCATCGAGACGGCGCTGTCTCGCGTCGAAACCAAGGCGACCGCCGAACAGAGAGTCGCAGTGCACGCCGTCCTGCAGCGCGCCCATGCCCAGGCCTTCGGCACGCGGGACCGCGCGGCCGCCGAAGTCGAATCCCGGATCGACCAGCCGGAGTTCGCGCACGTCTTGAGCGCGCTGCGGCAAGCGCCGGCGGGAGAGTCGCTCGCCGAGTTCGAGCTGCCCGGCGGCACCACCGCCGACGGCATGATCCTGGGCACCGGCAAGTACGAAGCGCTCGATCCCGGCTGGCTCGAAGCCGCCGCGGCCTGGCTCGAGCACCTGTTCGACCATGCGCCGTGGCCGGAAGGGGCTCCGGAAGGCGTGCGCATCCCCGATCAGGCGACGCTCGCCCTGCTCGGCGACTGGGGCACGGGCGCATTCGGCGACGAAACCGCTCCCGCGCTCCAGATCGCGCAGTGGCTCGACGGGCGCAAGAAGGGCGATCCGGACCGGCCCGACGTCCTGGTGCATCTCGGCGACGTCTACTACGACGGCACTTGCGCGCGCGAGAAGGCGCACTTGCTGCACTACTGGCCCACCACCTATGCCCAGTCCTTCGCGCTCAACTCGAACCACGAGATGTATGCGGGAGCGCACGGACTCTTCCAAGAAGTGCTGACGGGCCGCGGCCGGTTCGCGGCGCAAGGATGCCACAGCCAATTCGTCCTCAAGAACGCGCACTGGCGGGTGATCGGACTCGACACGGCGTACTTCTCCGACCGCTGGAACGGCTACATGAGCGGCCGGCTCGATCCAAAGCGGCAGGTGCCGTGGCTGCGGGCGCAGGTCGAGCGCGCCAAGGTGCGCGGCCAGCGCCTGCTCCTGTTGAGCCATCACAACGGTCTCGACCTGGCCGGGGCAAAGGTGAATGCCCTGTGGCACCAGGTGCGCGACGTGGTGAGGCACGGCGACTTCCACTGGTACTGGGGGCACATCCACGCCGCAGCGGCCTACCAGCCGGTCGGCGGCGTGCTCGCGCGCTGCAACGGCCACGGCGGCGTGCCGTGGGGCCGCGCCACCGATCTGGCGGACTCGCCGCGGGCCGAGTGGTACGAGAGCCAGGAATGGCAAGCGCCCAAGGTGCACAACGGCTTTGTCACGCTGAGCCTGGACGGCGCCGAGATCACCGAGACCTTCCGCGACGAGCAAGGCCGGGTGCGCTGGACCAATCAGCCCTAATTGCACTCGCGGACCTAGCGTCCGGCCGGCGCGAACAGGCTGAAGACGCCGAAGCCGATCATGGCCAGGCCGAGCAGCAGGAACGCGCCCGCGGCGATGCCGCCAAGGATCGCCGCCAGGCGCTGGTTGTGGTCGGAACCTGGCTCCAGCACGGCGATTGCCGGCTTGGCGGGGTCGTAGAAGACCTCGACCGCGGCGCCGACCGGATACCGCGCCACCAACGCCTCGGCGGCCTCCCGCGGCATGCGCCGCACCGCCCAGTCGACGTGCCGACCTTCGTGGTCCTGGCCGTCGACCTGGTAGCGGTAGCGGAGGTGCGGCAAGCGCTGTTCGCCGGCGGTCTCGCGCACCTCCGACTGCTCGATGCGGCCCTGCACCGACGGCCATGCGGCGCTGCGCGGACCGCGGAGCAGCTGCTGCACCAGCCGCACCAGCACGAAACCGCCCATCCCCGCGAACACGGCGCCGAACAAGAGCGGCGCCAGGGCGAATTGGAAAGCTGCCGCTCCGGGCACGGGGCGCGGCCCTAGGAACCTTGCGGTTCCTCGTTCCAGATCAAGCGGTGGATGCGCCAGACGCCGTCGGCGCCGCGCACCAGGTTCATGAGGAACTTGTGGCGGAAGGCCACTGGCTCGCCCCCGCTCGGGGTCACCAGACCCTGGGTGTAGCCGCGCATCGAGGCGTGGTCGCCGTCGACCGACAGGTCGCGGTTGCCGATGCCGACTTGCAGGACCGCGCCGGCGAACTGGGCCGCGTAGTGGTCCCGGATCGCGTCGAGCCCGGTGATCTCCGCGCCACCCGGCGGCATGAGCACGGCGTCGGCGGCGTAGACGGCCATGACCGCGTCGACGTCGCCGGCCGCGTCCGCCCGCACCAGGTCGCGGACCAAGCCGCGGATCGCGCGCTCGTCGCGGCTTGGTTGCGGCGGCCCGCTCGCGCAGGCGGCGGCGAAGAGCGCCAGGATCAGGAAAGCCCGCGGGGAGCGCATGGCGTCAGGTTAACCTGCGCCCATGCCGCGCGACCTCGGCCTGCTGCTGCTCCGCATCGTGATCGGGGCCCTGATGGTGGGCCACGGCCTGGGCAAGATCGGCGATCTCTTCGGCAGCGAGGTCGTATTCCCCGACCCGATCGGCCTCGGCGCCCAGACCAGCCTGGCGCTGGCGGCCGGCGCGGAGACTTTCGGCGCCCTGCTGGTGCTGATCGGGCTGTGCACGCGCTTTGCCGCCCTGCCGGTGGTCTTCACCATGGGCGTCGCCGCCTTCGTGGTGCACCGCGAAGACGTCTTCGGCGACGGCGAACTCGCGCTGGTCTACGCCGCGACCTACGCGGCGCTGGTGTTCACCGGCCCCGGCCGCTGGTCGGTCGACGGCCACTTGTCCCGCAAGCGCGCGCGCCGCAAGCAGGAAGCCGCGCAGTGACCCTGCCGCCGGGGTGCATCGAGGCCTGTCCGGCCTGCCCGCACCGCGAATTCGCCGCCGCCCGCAGCGCCGCCGCCAAGGATGCCTGGCTCGCCGAGGCCTTGGAACCGTGGGGCGAAGCGCTCATGCCGATCGAGGCGCCGCCGCAAGAGCTGCGCTGGGCCTACCGCGACAAGGTGCGCTTGTCGGTGGCCTGGCTGGACGGCGCGTGGCGTTTCGGTCTGCGCCGCAAGGCGCCTTCCACCGCCGGCCGCAAGACGCGCTGGTTCGAGGAATTCGTCGCCATCCCCGGCTGCCCGGTGCACGCAGCGCGGATCCACGCGACGCTCGCCGCGCTCGCGCCGGCGCTGCCTCCGCCCGGGGATTTTCCGCTGCACTGGTTCGTCCAATCCGGCGCCCAGGTCGTGCTGGTGCTCAAGACCGCGCGCGCGCCGGCGACCGGCTGGTGCGACGCCGCCTTGCAGCAGCGCTTGTCCGCCGCGGGCGTCGAGGGCCTGTGGCTGCACCTCAATCCGTCGACCGGCGACCGCGTGCTGGTGTCCAAGGGCTGGGAACTGCTCTGGGGCAGCGCGCGCTCGCGCGACGCCGAAGGCCTGCGGCACGGCCCGGCGTCGTTCCGCCAGGCGCTCGGCGCGCTCCACCGCCAGGCGCTCGACCGCGCCGAGCAGTGGCTGGCGCCGCAGGCCGGCGACCGTGTGCTCGACCTCTATGCCGGCACCGGCTCGAGCTTGCGCCGCTGGACGGCCCGCGGCGCCCACGCGCTCGGCGTGGAACTCTCGGGCGAGGCGGTCGACTGCGCGCGGGAGAACGCACCCGCCGCGCTCCTGCTGCGCGGCCGCTGCAGCGAGCGGGTGCCGCAGATGCGCGACTGGCTGGCCGCAACGGCGCCCGGCGGCGCGACGCTGCTCTACGCCAATCCGCCGCGGACCGGTCTCGAACTCGAATTGCGCGCCTGGATCGCGGCCGAGGCCCGCCCCGCGCGCATCGCGTACTTGTCGTGCAGCGCCGGCACCCTGCGGCGCGACCTGCAAGGCCTGGCCACCGCGGGGTGGCGGGTCGCCAGCCTGGAGCCGTACGACTTCCTGCCGCAGACGCTGCACGTCGAGACCCTCGCGCTGCTCGAGCGCGCGGCAGGCTAGCTCGACGCTTCGCCCGGCTGCATGACGCCGAAGAAGATGCCTTCGGGATCGGTGCAGTAGGCGTGGCGGCCGACGCCGGGGACTTCGTTGGGGCCGTGCACGAGGCTGCCGCCCGCGGCTTCGATCGCGTCCAGCGTGTCTTCGAGCGACTCGACCGCAACCGTGTGGATCACCGGCTGCGGGAAATGCTTGCCCATGAATCCGCCGTCGATTCCGGCGTCGTCCTTCTCGCCGGTCTTGACGAACCAGTAGCTTTGCGGACCAGGGAAGCTCGCGATCTTCCAGCCGAAGACCCGTGCATAGAAGGCGGACAGCCGGACCGGGTCGCCGGCGCAGATCTCGAAGTGGACGGGGCGGTTCATGGCGCGCCGCGGGCCGCGGTCGCCCGCGGCCCCGGCCGGCCGATCATAGCCGCGCCCGGGTCCTAGGCTTCGAGCTCGACGCGGCCGGCGCTGTGGATCTGCATCACCGTGCCCATGCCCTGCATCATGGTGCCCATCGCGACGACCAATTCGTCCTCGTCGCCGGCATCGGGCACGCGGAAGCCGAGGAAGGTGATCGCCGAGCGCACCGAGGCCTTGCGGATGGCTTCCCGCGGGTCCGAATCGACGACGATGCGCGCGTCGGCCTCGATGCGCGCGTCGATCAGCAGCTGGCGCAGGTGCGCGAGCGAATCCTCGCGGCCGGCCTCGGACGCGATCACCCGCAGCAGGCGCAGGCGCTTGCCGCGCCAGCCCTCGTTGAGCTGCAGCAGGTGGCCGAGCAGGAGCATCAAGTGGCCGTTCTCCTTGCCGCGCCACCACACGTCGATGGGTCCCGGCGGCGGGTTCCAGGGATCGCGGTCGCTGGTGGGATCGAGGCGCAGGATGGCGATGCTGCGCTCCAGCCCCTCGAGGGTCCGCAACAGCGTGAAGAACTCCTCTTGCCGCTCGGCGTCGCTGCTCCACCCGGTGAGCACCAGGTTCGGGCGCAGCGCGCCCAGGCCGTGGCACTGCACCAGCGCGGAGATCCCCTGCCGCCAGTCGTCGTCGACCACCACCGCGGGGAAGGCGTCGAGGCCCTCGCTCTGGATGAACTTGCGCAGCGACTTCTCCTGCTGCAGCCGGCGGCGCAGCAGCTCGCCGACCTCGCCCTGGATCACCTGGCCCAGGCTCAGCACGCCGCGGCCGGCGACCAGCCAGTGGGGCCGTACACCGCCAGGTGCACGCGGTTCCACGCGCCGCCGCTCAAGGCCAGCACGTGCGGCCGCCAGTTCTTGGGGTGGAAGGTCTCGACTTCGAGCTTGAGCAGGCTGCGGCGCGCGCGTTCGAAGGCCGTGCCGCCGCGCACGTCGCCCCACGCCGCCAGGACTTCGCGGCGGGCGATGCTCCAGTGCAGCACGCCCATCGCCGCCACCGCGACCGTCGCCCACAGCGGCGAGATCAGGAACATCGCCGCTCCGCAGCCCACTGCGCCGAGCAGCGCCAGGGCCCAGTGGCTGAAGCGGAAGGTCGGCCGGTAGCTCGGGTTGCGGGTGTAGGCCTCGTAGAAGGTCGCGAGGTTGAGGTACCCGTACGTGACTATGAAGAACATGGTGATGATCGGCGCGATCACGTTGAGATCGCCGATCAGGATGCCGCCCTGCGCGATCAGGAACGTGAGCGCCACTGCGCGGCGCGGTTCGTTCGACGATCCCGCGCCCTTGGCGAAGTAGCCGAGCCCCTTGAAGATCCGGTCGCGCGCCAGCGCCTGCAGGATGCGCGGCGCGCCCATCATGCTGCCGATCGCCGACGACAGCGTGGCTGCGAACACCCCCAAGGTGACCAGCAGCGGCGACCAGGAGACCGTCTTCACGATCATGTTGTCCTGGTGGAGCTGTTCGCGGCCGGCGACGCCGCCGAGGAGCAGCGCCATCCCCACGTACACCATCGCGGTGACGCCGATCGCCGCCAGCGTGCCACGGGGGATGCTGCGGCTCGGCTCCTTCAAGTCGCCGGACATGTTGGCGCCGGCCATGATCCCGGTGGCCGCCGGGAAGAACAGCGCGAACATGGCGAACAGCGTGGCGCCGCCGCGGTAATCGCTGGTGAGGTTCTCCTGCAGGGCGACCGGGTCGAAGTCCCGCAGCCCGCCGGCGGCGAAGGACACCAGCGCGGCGATCAGCACCGCGAGAATCCCGTACTGCACCTTGATGGTCCAGCCGGCGCCGATGAACACGCAGAGGAACACGCCGGCGTTCACCAGGCTCGCCAGCGAACGCGGCTCGATCGCCACGTTGGGGAAGGCATCCTGGAAGGCCTCGGTGAAGCCGATCAGGTACATCGCCACCGACGCCGCCTGCGCCAAGAAGAACACCAGGCCGATCGAGCCGCCGAATTCCACCCCCAGGCTGCGCGAAATCAGGAAGTAGG
>DASWJW010000119.1:0-13540 GCA_036396955.1 Planctomycetota bacterium | reverse complement strand
GTGGGCAGCAGGGCGGATGGAATCGCATCGGGGAACGCGACCGGCTACCTGGAGTACGGTCACGTCACGACGACGCGTTTGAAGGTACTCGTTACGCGAATACCAAGAAACGTCACCCACCTAACGAGGCCAGCTTCCCTCTAGCTCAGCAAGCGCTTGACCACACCGCTGACGGAACCACCGTCGACGCGGCCGCCGGCCTTGGCCATCACAGCCTTGATCACCTCGCCCATCTGCGCTATCGAAGTGGCCCCGGTCTTGGCGATCGCATCTTGCACCAGCTTTTCGAGCTCCTCGGGGCCGAGCGGCTTGGGCAGGTACTCCTGGATGACTTCCGCTTCTGCCTCCTCCTTGCCGGCGAGGTCTTCGCGGTTCCCCGCGCGGTACTGCTCCGCGGATTCCCGGCGGCGCTTGAGCGCGCCCCGCAGCACCTGGGTGATTTCTTCGACCGACAGGTACTCGGCGGGCGAGTCGACTTCCTGGGTGAAGCCCTTGCGGCCCTTCTTCTCGATTCCGGCGTTCTTGACGTCGTTGAGCACCATGCGCAATACGCTCAAGCGAGCGGCGTCCTTGGCGCGCATCGCGTCCTTCAGGTCGGAGCTGATTCTTGCGAGAGTGTCGCTCATGATGCTTTGCGGCGCCGGTCCCTAGACGGAGCTGGCGCTTTCTCCGCCGGCCCCGACGACGGCGGCTTCGGGTTCTTCGTCGTCTTCGCGCGCGACCGCCGCCATGCTGCGGAGCGCGTCGCCCGACTTGAGGTTCACCAGCCGCACGCCTTGGGTGGCGCGCCCCTGGATCGAGATGTCATCGACTGCGAGCCGCACCAACATGCCGTTGGCCGTGGAGAACAGGACATCGTCGCAGCGACTCGCGTTGAGGGCATTCACCACCGGGCCGTTGCGGCTGCTGGTGCGGATGCCCACCACGCCTTGCGAACCACGCTTGGTCAACCGGAACTCGCCGATCCGCGTGCGCTTGCCGTAGCCGTTCTGGCAGGCGAGAAGCAGCAGGTCGTCGGGGTCGCCGTTGAGCAGGTCGACCACCTGGTCGCCTTCCTTCAGCGCGGCGCCGCGCACTCCTGCGGCCGTGCGGCCCATGGCGCGCGCATCCGATTCGCGGAAGCGGACCACCTGCCCGCGCGCCGTGCAGAGCAGCAATTCATCGCCCTCTTTGACCATCGCCGTGCCGATGAGCTTGTCGCCCTCTTCGAGCACGGTGGCGATGATGCCCTTGGCGCGCGGACGCGAATAGGCTTCGAGCTGGGTCTTCTTGACCTTGCCGCGCGCGGTGGCGAACAGCAGGTAGTCGGCCTCGTCGAAGTTCCGCGTCGACTGGATCGAGCGGATCGACTCGTCGGGTCCGATGCCCTCGATCATGTTGCGGATCGAGCGTCCGCGCGCGGTGCGGTCCAGGTCGGGGAGCTGGAAGACCTTGAGCCAGTACAAGCGCCCGGCGTCGGTGACGATCAGCAAGTAGTCGTGGGTGCTGCAGACGAATAGGTGCGACAGCACGTCGCCTTCCCTTGCCTTGCCGCCGGCGATGCCGCGGCCGCCGCGCGCCTGCGAACGGTAGGTCCCCACCGGCGTGCGCTTGACGAAGCCGGCCTTGGAGACCGTCACCACCACCGTTTCCTCGGTGATGAGGTCCTCGGTGAGGAAGTCGTCGACCGAACCGCCGATCTCGGAGGCCCGCGGCGAGCCGTGCGCCTTTTCGAGTTCGTCGAGATCTTCGCGGATCATGTCGTAGACGAGTTCGTCCTCGGCCAGGATCCGCTGGTACCAGGCGATGTCCTTGAGCAAGCCGTCGATCTCGGCCTGCAGCTTGTGCACTTCGAGCGCCGTGAGCCGCCCGAGCCGCATGTCGACGATCGCTTGCGACTGGACCTCCGAGAGCGAGAAGGTCTGCTCCAAACGGAGCCGCGCGTCGGCGGTGTCGGAGCTCGCCTTGATGATCGCCACGACTTCGTCGATGGCCTGGATCGCGACCATCAAGCCCTCGAGGATGTGCAGGCGCCGCTGCGCCTTCTCGAGCAGGAAGCGCGTGCGGCGGCGGATCACCTGGAAGCGGTGCCCGACGTACGCGATGAGCAGTTCCTTGACCGGCAGAGTGCGCGGCCGGCCTTCGATCAGCACCACGTTGCGGATCACGTAGGTGCTCTGCAGCGGCGAGAACTTGTAGAGCAGGTTCTCGACCACGATCGCGTCGGCATCGTTCTTGAGTTCGATCACGACGCGCATGCCGTCGCGGTCGGATTCGTCGCGGATGTCGTGAATGCCCTCGATCCGTCCGTCCTTCACGTTGTCGGCGATCTTCTCGATGATCGCCGCCTTCTCCTTCTCGTACGGGATCTCGGTGATCACAAGGCAGTTGCGCTCGCGGCCCTTGCCTTCTTCCGAGTGGATGCGCGCGCGCAGAAGAAGCTTGCCGACCCCCGTGGTGTAGGCGCTGACGATGCCCGCCGATCCGCAGATGATGCCCCCGGTCGGGAAGTCGGGCCCCGGCATCAGTTTCATGATGTCCAGGATCGAGCAGTCCGGATGGTCGACGACCAGGCGGATCGCCTGCAGCACTTCGGTCGGATTGTGCGGCGGGAGCGATGTGCTCATGCCCACCGCGATGCCTTCCGATCCGTTCACGAGCAGGTTGGGGAAGCGCCCCGGCAGGACGAGCGGCTCCATGCGCGTCTCGTCGTAATTCGCCTTGAGGTCGACGGTGTCCTTGTCGAGGTCGGCGAGCATCTCCTCGGCCGCAGCGGTCATGCGCGCCTCGGTGTACCGCATCGCCGCGGGCGGGTCGCCGTCGATCGAACCGAAGTTGCCCTGCCCGTCGATCAGCATCTCGCGCAAGCGGAACGGCTGCGCCATGCGCACCAGCGTCGGATAGATCACCGACTCGCCGTGCGGGTGGTAGTTGCCCGAGGTGTCGCCCGCAATCTTCGCGCACTTGCGGTACTTGGCGTTCGACCGCAGGTTCAGGTCGTTCATCGCCACGAGAATTCGCCGCTGCGAAGGCTTGAGGCCGTCGCGAACGTCGGGAAGCGCTCGATCGTGAATGACGGAAAGTGCGTAAGTCAGGTACGACTCACGCATTTCCCGTTCGATCAGGCTGTTGGTCGCGGGTCGGGCTACGGGGATCGGGTCTTGGGCCATGTTCACCGTTCCGGGTGACCCGAAACGAATCCCAATTCCACCAACGCGGGGCCGCCCGTGGAAGCCCGCAGGAGCTTTATCTGTCTCCGCAAGCCATTTCCTTGTAGATACTTAGAGACGCCTACAAGGTCGCGTAGAAGGCTGCAGCCAGGCCGAGAGGAAAGCTCGCCCGCATGCCGAATCGCCAGCGACGAGCGCGCGCCCGCCAGGCTTCCGCGCGCGCCGGATCCGCTTGGCAAAGCTCCAATTCGGCGAGTCTCTCGGGGCTCGGCAAGTGACGGATCGCAAAGCGCCGGCGCCCGCCCCCGAGCAGGGTCAGCGCTCCAATCAAGCCGCCCGCGTGGCGCGGATCGGCCGCGAGCGCGTCCAGGTCGGCCTCCATCTCGAAGGTCCGGCTGGCGGACCGGAACGGCACCAACGCCACGCCGAGCGCCAGCAAGGCCGGCCAAAGCGCATCGCGCGATCCGGGCGCAAGCGCGGTCACGATCACCGACGCGGCGAGCGCGAAGCCGAGCAGACCGGACAGCAGGCTCAAGGCGTGGCCGCGCCGCAAGTGCGCGACTTCGTGGGCGAGCACGGCCTGGATCTCGTCGTCGCGCAAGCGTTCCTGCAAGCGGTCGCTCAGCAACACGCAGCGCCAAGGCCCGAAACCGGCGGCGACGGCGTTGGCGAACAAGCCCTGCGTCGGCCAGTGCAGCACCCGCGGCGGCGCCCCGCGGCCTCGCCACATCGCGGCGACCGGCTCGCGCCAGCGTTCGAGTTCGCCGGCGGCGCCGAGCAAGCGCGGCAGGATGCCGAGCACGACCGGCAGCATCAACAAGGGAGCGCCGAGTTCGACGAGGAAACCGAGAACTCTGTGGCCGCCGGTCCAAGCGGCCTCGTCGGCGGGCAGCAAGGCGAAGCCGCTCTCCCAGACCTGGGACACCAAGGCGAGCGGCAGGATGCCGAGCGCGAGTCCCATGGTCTGCTGCAGCGCGAAACGGCGCGCGGACGCGCGCTCCAGGCCGTGCAGCACGCCCTCGGCGTAGCGGAAGAACGGCGTGAAGGCCAGGAACGGCACCAGGCCGATCCAGGAACCGACGATCGCCGGCAGCTCCAGCTCGCTCCAGAGCAGCACGCCGCCGAACGGCCCGAGCCACGCGAAGTGCAGGATCAGCGGCAGCAGGAAGCCGGCGAGCGGTCCGGCTTCGCGCGGCGGCGCCACGCCGGGCTTGGTCCAGCGGACGGCGAACAACCACGCGACCAAGGGCAGGGCGAGCAATCCGATCGGCTCGCTGCTGCCCACCAAGGCAGGAGTTCCTTCGATCGTCAGCCAGAGGACGAAGGCGAGCGCCAGACTGAGGAGCCGGGGCATGGACTCTGCAACCCTAGGCGAGCGGGAGTTCGAAGTCGCGTCCGTGCGAACACGCGCCGGCAACCAGCACGCCGCCGTCTTCGGCTTCGGCCACCCGCAGCACGCCGCCGGGCATCGCAACGTGGAGCGCGCCCTTCGCACCCGCTTGCCACCAGGCGAGCGCTGTGGCGACGGCGCCCGAACCGCACGCACGCGTTTCGCCGACGCCGCGTTCCCACACGCGCATGCGCACTCTGCCGGGCGCATCGCCGTCGGCGACCACTTCGACGTTCACGCCGTCGGGGAACAGGTCGGTGCGCGCGCCGACTTCGGCGGCGATGCGCGCCAGATCCAGCCGGTGGACCGTGGGCACGGGGATCACGCAGTGCGGATTCCAGAAGTTGACCGCCACGCCGCGGGTTCCGTCCTCGAGAGTGAGCGGCTGCAGGACCAGTGGGTCGGGGAAGCTTTCTCCCGGCAGGTGCAATTCGACCTCGCCGCGCACCGGCGCGCCGGCTTCGGCCGGTTCGGTCCGCGCGGTGCGCGCCCAGCGCAGCCGGCGCCCGCCCATTTCCAGAATTCCGCTGGCTTCCAGTTCGAGCAGCGCCACCACCCGGGCTCCGTTGAGGCAGGCGCCACCCTCGGAGCCGTCGCGATTGAGCACCAGCACTGTGCGCGCCGCCGCGCCGGCAGGCACGGCAGGGCCCAGCAGGAGCAGGCCGTCGAACCAGTCGCCGCAGACCTCGCGGGCGAGTTCCGCCACCGGCCGGCCGCTCGCGCGAGCCTCGGCAGCGCTCCCGATCAGGAACACGTTGCCGATCCCCTCCCCCGGCGTGAACCGCAAGGCTATTGCGGCAGCGCCGCGTCGCGGCCCGCTTCGAGACCGCGGCGCAAGAAGGCCGCGAACTTGGCGGAGTCGGGGTCGTAGCGGTCGAAAGTTTCGATCACCGTGTCGCTGCGCGGGTCGATGACCACGTACTGCGGCTGCTGCACGGTCTTGAAGCGTTCGTTCTGGAATTCCTTGTTCCAGTCGCCGAAAGGCTTCTTGTCCACCCAGAGTTCGGCGCGGACGAAACGCTCGAGCAGCGTGCGCACTTCGTCGAGCGGCATGACGTTGCCCTCCATCCGCCGGCAATTCACGCAAGTCACGCCGGTGAAGTCGAGGAACAGCATGCGGCCTTCCGCCAGCGCTTTGTCGAAGGCCTCCTGGTAGTTTTCGTACCAGACCAGGTCGGCCGGGCCGAGTACCTGGCTGCCTTCCCCTTCGAAGGCGACGCCGTAGTGCGGCGGCGGAAAGTAGGCCTCGAGCGCGCCGCGGAAGGGCCTGCCGTCGAGTCCGAGCAGCACGTAGACGCCGAGGCCGGCGAACAACCCCCCCGCCACGATGCCCATGAGCCCGGCCTTGCGGCGTTCGAATTGGTGCGGCGTGCGCAGCAGGCCGAACAGGAACAGCGCGCAGAGCAGCAGCGGCACGGCGGTGAGCACCACGATCACCGGCCGCGTGAGCAGCTCGAGATCCCAGACCATGTCGGCGTTGGACAGGAATTTCCAGGCCGCCACGATCTCGACGAAGCCCATCACCACCTTGATCCCGTTCATCCAGCCGCCGGCCTTGGGCAGCTTCTTGAGCGCGGACGGAAACATCGCCAGCAGGAAGAAGGGCGCAGCGAAGACCACCGCGAAGACCGTCATGCCGAGAGCTGCGTAGAACCAGCGGCCGCTGCTGGCGGCGAACGCGAGCAGCGCGCCGACGAATGCGACGGTGCAGGTGAACGCGACCACGCTGAAGGCGACGCCCATGAGCATCACCGGCTTGTAGCCGCTCTGCGACTGGCCTTGCGACGTGGCTTTCGACAACCGTGCCTGCAGCCAGCGCGGCGCCTGGATCTCGAAGAATCCGATCAGCGAGAGGCCGAAAGCCAGGAACAGTCCGGCCAGCGCGATGTTGAGAAACGGGTTGGAAGCCAGCGAGTTGATGCCGCCAGCGCCGAACAACGCGGTCATGCCCAGCCCCAAGCCGACGAAGGTGAAAACGATGCCCAGCCCGTACGCGGCCGCGTTGCCGAGCGCGCTGCCCTTGCCGGCCTCGGCGCGCTTGGTGAAGAAGGACACCGTGATCGGGATCATCGGAAACACGCACGGCGTCGCCAGCGAGAACAGCGCGGCGGCGATCGCCGCCAGGAGGAAGGTCCACAGGCTGTCGCCGAGCACCGCCGCACCCGCGGCGCTCGTGGCACCCGCGGCGCTTGCGGCCGCTGCGGTGCCGTCGGGTAGGGATCGTGCACCACCGGCAGCGCTCCGGTCGACGCCGCCGGCACCGCTGGCGCCCGCCTGCACCGTGAGCGGCAGCGTGATCCAAGTGCCCATCGGACTGTTGCAGGTGCTCTCGTCGCAGGTCTGCCAGTCGATCAGCACGGCGGGCGCACAGCCTTTGCCCGCGACCGCGATGGCGTCGAATTCGAAGGATGCCGGCCCCGGCAGCCATAGAAACTCGGAAGTCTTGCCGCCGATCTCCTCGACGTGCACCAAGGGTTCGGTGAGGGCGCGCAGTTTCGCGCCGGGCGCCGGCTTCAAATAGCTGCCGTAGTCGCCGATGCTCACCGGCACGCCAAGGCCAGGATCCTGGTCGGGGTGATAAAGGTGCCACTCGAAATCGATCTCGGCGTCGAGGTGGACGCGCACCTTTTCGCCCGCGCGGGCCGTGGGCGGATCGACGCGCACGCTCCAGCTCACCCATCCGCGGTCGGGCAGCAGAGTGTAGGCGGCGGTCGCGGCGGCGCGCTCGGGCGGCAGGCAGACGCTGTCGTCGCAAGCCTGCCAGCCGATCGCGACTTCGGCCTGGCGCAGACCGGGGAAGCCTTCTTCCACCACCACCGGCAGCGCGAGCTCGATGGCGCCGTCGAGCCACAAGTAGCGGTAGGTCTTGCCGCCGATCAATTCCTCGTGCATGACCGGCTGCTGCAGCGCGCGCAAGGGACCAGCCGTGCGCAGACCCTTGCCGGTGACGCTCAGGGACACCGGAATGCCGTCCTCTGGATTCTGGTCGGGGTGATAGACGTGCCAGCCGGCCACGACGTCCAGGCAGACCCGCAACTCGACGGTCTCGCCCGGCGAGGCCTGCGCCGGTTCGAAGCGGACTTGTCCGACCTGGACCGGATCGGGACCGCCGGCAGGAGGGCCGAAGAGGCCCTGGCCGAAGTCCTGCGGTGCGGGCAGAGCGGCGAGGAGGAGCAGCGCGGCGATCATGGCGTTGGGCGGCGGCGGCGCCACGAGCCACGCCTACGGTCGGACATGGTCGGGGCAGGGTTTCTGGACCCCCACCGCATGGCGGGCGGCATGGCGGGCGAGTGGTGGGCGATGAGGGACTCGAACCCCCGACCCTCTCGGTGTAAGCGAGATGCTCTAACCAACTGAGCCAATCGCCCCGGCGGCCATTTTACGATAGCGCGGATGCAGACCGGCAGCGTCCATCGAAACGCCCTCGTGGTCCGCTACGACGAGATCGGCCTCAAGGGCGGCAACCGCGGGACGTTCGAGCGCCACCTCCAGGACAACCTCCAGGCGGCCCTCGCGCATCACCCCGGCGTGAAGGTCAGCCGCATCCGCGGCCGGGCGCTGATCCGGGCCGACGTGCCGGTCGAACAGCTCGCCGAAGCGGCCTCGCGGGTGTTCGGCGTCTCCAGCCTCTCCCCCGCGCGCGAGTGCGCTCGCAACCTGGAGGCGATTGCGGCGCTGGTGCACGAAGAGGCCGCGCGCGCGCTCGCGGGACGCTTCGCCGGCCGCGATGAGGTGCGCTTCCGCGTCGCGGTCAAGCGCGCCGACAAGACCTTCCCCATGAGTTCGCCGGAACTCGAGCGCGAACTCGGCGGCCGCCTCCACGACGCCTTCGCGGTGCTGCGCTGCGACCTCGAAGCGCCCGAACTCACCGTCGAAGTCGACATCCGCACCGAAGGCGTGTGGGTGTTCGCCGTACGCCTGCCGGGTCCCGGCGGCCTGCCGGTGAGCACGCTCGGGCGCGCGCTGTGCCTCTTGTCCGGCGGCATCGACTCGCCGGTCGCCGCCTGGCGCGCGATGAAACGCGGCCTGCGCATCGAGTTCGTCCATTTCTACTCGTTCCCGTTCACCGGCCCGCAAACGCGCGAGAAGATCTTGCGCATCGCCGAACATTTGGCGCGCTGGCAGCCCGTCACCGTGCTGCACGTGGTGCCGTTCGCGGCGATCCAGGTCGCCATCCGCGACGGCTCCGACCGGCGCTACCGCACGGTGCTGTACCGGCGCGCGATGAACCGCATCGCCACGATCCTCGCGTCCCGGCGCCGCTGCGGCGCGCTGGTGACCGGCGAAAACCTGGGCCAGGTAGCGAGCCAGACGCTGCAGAACCTGCGCTTGATCGAGGGCGCCGCCGGCCTGCCAGTCCTGCGCCCGCTGATCAGCGCCGACAAGTACGAGACGATCGGCGAAGCGCGGCGGATCGGCACCTACGAGATCAGCATGCTCCCCGCCCAGGACTGCTGTACCTTGTTCCAGCCCGGGGACCCGGTGATCCACGGACGGCCCGGCGCTTGCGCCGCCGCCGAAGCCGGCCTCGAACTCGACCAGCTGATCCACGAAGCCGTCCTCGGCACGGAACGGCTGCAGCTTTCCCAGCGACCATGAAATTCCGAAACACCGCCATCGTCCTGGCCTGCGTGCTCGTCGGCCTCGTCCTCCTTCCCGCTTGCGGCCAGAAGTCCTCGGGCAAGAAGGGCCCGCAAGTCTCCGAGACCCTCGCCGCGGGCTCCGGTCCGCAAGCGACCACCAAGGCGATCCAGGCGGCGCCGCCGCTGCCGGCGGTGCCGCCCGACAAGACCATGTACGTGTTTTTCGTGCGCGATTCGGCCGGCAACCCGGTCGGCGGCGTCGACGTGCGCGTGCTCACCGAGGTGCCCGAACCGCTCTTCATGCGCGAACCGCGCCGCAAGACGGTGATCGGCACCTACCCGACGCCGCTGCACGGCCGCGTGCACTTCCAGGTCGAAGGCGACGGCACGAACAAGGTCCTCTGGGTCGGCGGTAAGGGCATCACGCCGTTCACCCAGACCCTGCCGGCCGCGTCGCCCGGTCTCAAGCACGAGGAAACGGTGACGGTCAAGATCACGCCGATCGCCAACTTCTTGATCCTCGACCACCAAGGCCTGCGCGTCAACGACGCGATCGTTTCCATGGCCCCGCCTACCGCGACCAGCAACGCCGGCTACACCGAACGCAGCGGCGACGCGGGCTTCGCCAAGTTCACGCGCGAACCGGGTCTCTACAAGCTGATCGCGACCAAGGGCAACGGAACTTGCCGCTTCACGCAGGACTTCCAGTGGGACGGCAACCCGGAGACGATCGAACTCCGGCTGCCGGAGAAGACGCCCGGCAAGTAGGCGCGCGGCGCGCGGACGAAAAAACGGCCCGGCCCGGGATGTTCCGGGCCGGGCCGATTGATTGGATGGCGAGGGTGACGGGGCTCGAACCCGCAACTTCCAGATCGACAGTCTGGTACGCTAACCAATTGCGCCACACCCCCGCAGATTCGGAGCGAAAGTCTAAGATTGGGCTCTGTGCGGGTCAAGCACCGGCGGAGTCGGAGTCGCTGGCCGCCGCGCTGGCCCCTGCGGCCTCGGATTTGGCCCGTTCCCAGAGCCGGTCCATCTCGGGCATGCTTGCCTCGCGCAAAGGCTTGCCGAGCTCGCGTTCGACGAAGCGGAAGCGCGCGCTGAAGCGCTCGACGGTGCCGCGCAGCGCCAGTTCAGGCTCGATCTCGAGCTTCCGGGCGACGTTGACCACCGCGAAGAGCAAGTCCCCCAGCTCGGCGGCTGCGGCTTCCCGATCGCCCGCGGCGGCCGCGGCGTGGAACTCCCGCCACTCTTCTTCGACTTTCTCGGCCGGCCCGGCGAGATCGGGCCAGTCGAAGCCCGCCGCAGCGGCTTTCTCACCCACCCGGTAGGCTCGCAGCAACGCCGGCAGAGATCGCGGCACTCCGGCGATCGCGGATTCTTCGGCGCCTTCCTTGTCGCGCCGTTCCTCGGCCTTGATGTCTTCCCAGTTGCGGAGCGCGGCGCCGGCGTCGGCGGCGTGGAGTTCGCCGTAGACGTGCGGGTGGCGGCGGACGAGCTTGGCGGCGATCCCGTCGGCGATCTGCACCAGGCCGAAGCCGCGATCGTCGCTCGCCACGCGGGCGGTCATCAAGACCCCCATCAGCAAGTCGCCGAGCTCCTCGCGCACGCCGTCGGCGTCGGCGCGGGCGACCGCGTCGGCGACTTCGTGCGCCTCCTCGATCAGGTGCGGCGCGAGCGACTCGACGGACTGCTTGGCGTCCCAGGGGCAGCCCCCGGGGGAACGCAGCGTGTCCACCACCTGCACCAAGCGCTCGAGGGCCGCCATCTGGGCGGGCGGGACCGGCTTCTCGGCGGGCGACATGGACGGGATTCTAGCTCCCGTCCACGCCGCGCCGGTCCGCTAGTGGATCTGCAGGTTGCCGACCGGCAGGTCCTTCTTGTTGAGGTAGAAGTCGAGCCTCTCGTACGCGGGGTTGCTTTGACGTTCGGCGACTTCGGCGACGGTCTTGGGCGGCGGCACGATGGCCTTGTCGCCCGGCTTCCAATTCACCGGCAGCGCCACGCCGTGCTGGTCGGCGGCCTGGAGCGCATCGACCAGGCGCAGCAATTCCGCCACGTTGCGGCCCACGTTGAGCGGGTAGTAGACCAGCGCGCGCACCGTGCGGTTGGGGTCGATCAAGAACACCGCGCGCACCGCGACCGTGGCGCTTTCGCCGGGATGGATCATGCCGTACTTCTGGGCGACCTTGGTGTCCAGGTCGGCGATCAGCGGGTACGGGATCTCGACGTTCATGATCTTCTTGAGGTTCTCGCGCCACGCCAGATGGCTGTGGACCGAGTCGATCGACAAGCCGAGGAGCTTGACGCTGCGCTGTTCGAATTCGGAGTCGCGGCGCGCGAGCTCGGTGAGCTCGGTCGAGCAGACCGGCGTGAAATCCGCGGGGTGCGAGAACAACAGCACCCACTTGCCGGCTTGCCATTCGCTGAAACGGATTTCGCCGTGCGTGGTGACGGCGCGGAAGTCCGGCGCGGTGTCGCCAATGCGGGGAATGCCGGAAACGCCCGTGGTAAGGAGGGTCTCGGTCATGTCGGTTCGGTGGAGATTCTGGGTGTCGGATCCGTGCGGAAGATGGGCAAGGGCGGGCGGCTGGCAGCCGCTCAAGAGCGCTGCAGGACTTGTTCCTGCCACGCCCCGATGCCGCCCTCAAGGCCGGCGAGCGAGAGCGGGCCCCGTGCTTCGACGAGGCTCGCGGCGATCATCGACCGGTAGCCGCTGGCGCAGTGGACCACCACGCGGCGGTCGAGCGGCACCTCGGCGAGGCGCGCGCGCAGCTCGGTGAGCGGCACGTGCAGGCTGCCCTCGATCGACGCGGACTCGCGTTCGCCCGCGCCGCGCACGTCGAGGACGACCGGCGGCGTCGCGCCGGCGAGAGCGAGCGCAAGCGCCGGCGCGGTCACGCTCTCGATGCGGCTCCAGGGCAGTCTTGCGTCTTCGAGCGCCTTGGCGCCCCCGGCGACGAAGCCGGCGACCTGGTCGAAGCCGATGCGCCCCAGACGGGTCGCCGCTTCGCGCTCGCGGCCTTCCGGGACGACCAGCAGCACCGGGCGCGCGCGGTCGAGCACGGCGCCCGCCCAGCTCGCGAAGCGGCCCTCGAGGCCCACGTTCACCGATCCGGTGACGTGCCCCGCCGCGAATTCCGCGGGCGCGCGCGTGTCGAGCAGCTGCGCTCCGGCGGCGAGCCGTGCGGCGACCTGGCCGACCGGCACCGCCGCGAGCGAGCGCGCAAGTTCGGCGTCGAGGATGCCGTGGCGGTGCTTGTTGAACGCCGCAGTCCCGGCGAAGTAGGCAGGCGCCGGCGGCAGCCCCTGCGTTGCGAGCGCCACGAACTCGGCGCGCGCGCGCGGCTGCAGCATCAGGTTGCTGCGCCTCTGCTCGCCGAGCGGCGCGAAGGTCTCGGTGCTCATGGTCTTGCCGCAAGCCGAGCCGGCGCCGTGTCCCGGGTAGACGAGCGTGCTGTCGGGAAGCCGGAGCAGCGTGTCGTGCAAGGAGTCGTAGAGCATCCCCGCCAGCTCTTCGGCGGTCACGCCGACGGAAGCGAGCAGGTCCGGGCGGCCGACGTCGCCGATGAACAGCGTGTCGCCGGTGAGCACCGCGTGCGGGACGCTGTCGCTGACCGCCAGGTCGTACACCGTCAGGCAGATGCTCTCGGGCGTGTGCCCCGGGGTCTCGAGAGTCTCGATCCGCAAGCGTCCGTACTCGATGCGATCGCCGTCGGCGAGCGGCTCGAAGTCGTAATCGGCCTGCGCGCGCCGGCCGAGGTGCACGCGCGCTCCGTACAGGTCGGCGAGTTCGAGGTGGCCCGACGCGAAGTCGGCGTGGAAGTGGGTCAGGACCACGTCGCGGATCTCGAGTCGCAGCCGATCGGCTTCTTCCATGTAGAGCGCGACGTCGCGCTGCGGATCGACCACGACTGCGGTGCCGGTCTCTTCGTCGCCGAGCAAGTAGCTCGCTTGCGAGAGACACTCGAGGTAGTGCTGCTGGAAGATCAAGATCCTGGCCTTTGCGCGAGTTCGGCTTCTGCGCGAGCGCGCAGCCGGCAAGCGTCGCAGTGCCCGCAGGCGAGCCCCGCGGGGCCCGGATCGTAACAAGACAGCGTGGCCTCTACCGGGACGCCCAGCGCGCGCGCGCGGGCGAGGATGTCGCTCTTCGACATGTCCAGCAAGGGCGCCAGGACGCGGATGCCGCGGCCTTCGACCCCCTCGCGCGTGCCGACGTCCAGCGTGCCCTGGAAGGCTTGGAGGAACGCCCGCCGGCAGTCCGGGTATCCGGAGTAGTCGAGCGCGTTCACGCCGATGGCCACGGCCTGCGCCCCGCGCGCCTCGGCCAGCGCCGCGGCCAGCGACAGCAAGACCAGGTTGCGCGCCGGCACGTAGGTGTCCGGAATGCCGCCGGCGACCGGCGCGAGCGGATCGGC
>DASWJW010000118.1:0-9396 GCA_036396955.1 Planctomycetota bacterium | reverse complement strand
AGTTCCACAGTCGCTCGGACCGGCTGCCGGACCTGGATCGGAAGAGTTCGCACATTGCGCCGGAACGAGCATCCATACCCGGTGACGGACCGGGTCGCATAGGGATACGCATTCTCGCCGCCGAAGTCCGGCAACGGATTGTCTCAAGGCTTTCCAGGCCACGCGGGCGATACAGGAACTACCGGTTGGATCGCTTGCGGCGAACGCCTTGCCGCGGTCCCCGACCCGGACATTGGCAACCAATGAACGCTGGACAACCGATTCCTGCTCCCATGGCATCGACCCGCGCGCTGCGCATCGAGTCCTGGGACGACCGCTGCTGCTCCTTCCAACTCGTGGAGTGGAGGTTCGCTTGCGAGCTGACCGACCAGGGCGCCGATTTCCACACCGAGCACCCCGAGTCCTACGCGCAAGCGCAACAGCTGCGCCTCGAGGTCCTGGCGCGCGACGTCGCGCTGCCGGGCGAGCCGCACGAAGGCCGCACCTTGCTCGCCAACGCCGTGGTCGAGAGCATCCACGTCGAGAACGGCGGCGCGCGCGTCGTCACGCGCTGGCGCGAGTGAACGGCCGCGGACCTCAGTCGCGCATCAGGCGCCGGTGTTCGGCGTCGACGTCCGCGCTGCTCTTCCCGAAGGTCAGCCGGAAGCCGTCCTCGAAACCGCGCGCGCGCACATTTTCGAACAGCAGGCGGTACGCCGAGTCGCCGTAGCGTTCGCCGAGCCAGATCGTGAGCGACAGCGCGTAGTCGTACGCGCTCTCAACCTTGCCGCGGTCGCTCCAGCCGGTCCACGCGCCGCACAGAGCGGCGTGCGCGGGCAGTTGCGAAAGCGCGCGGTCACGAATCCGGCGGCGCGCCGCCTCGACGTCGCGGCCTTCCACCCACTGCGCGAGCCCTTCGTGCAGCCAGGTCGGCAGCGGAGCTCCGAGACGGTGCAGTGCGGCGTGCGTGTATTCGTGGCGCAAGGTCGCCTGCACGACCGGGCGCTCGGCGGCGTAGTCGCTCACGGCCACGCGGATGCGGCCGTCGTAGAGCCCGCCGGACCATTCGGGCGCATCGCCCTTGTAGCGATCGCGATCGAGCAGCAGGACGAGCACGCGATCGGTCGGCGCCAGGCCGGTACGCCCGGCGACGCTCTGGAATGCGGCCTCGAGATCGATCATCAGGCTGCCCAGCGACTCGACCAGGGCCGCTTGCTGCGGGTCGTAGCGGTAGTCGAAATGGGCGCTTGCATCGGTGAGAAAACCGTGCAAGGCGCGGGTTTCCTCTTCGAGTTGCAGGCGCCGCTCGCGGATCGGCGCGACCGGCGCATCCTGGGCGGCAGCCAGCTCCTCGGCGGTCCGCAGCAGCGTCACGGCTGCGTCCAGGTGCCCGGCGAGCGCTTCGAGTTCGGCACGCAGCCGGTGCGCTTCGAGGTTGTCCGGATGCTCCGCGATCACGCGCACGAGCCGCTCTTGGGCGCGGTCGCGCAGTCCCAGGCGCACGAGCGCCTGCGCGACCAGGGTGCCCGGGTGACCGCCGTCGGCATCCAGCGCGGCCGCAGCTTCGAAGTCCGCGAGCGCGGCAGGGAGCAGGCCTTCGGCCAAGAGGGCGCGGCCGCGGTGCGCATGGGCGCGGGACAAGTTGAGGCGGATCGTGGTGTCCGAGCCGTCGAGGAGCCGCGCCTCGGCGAACGCGTCGATCGCCGCGTCGTAGCGATCGGCCGTCAGCTCGCGGATCCCGCGGGCGTTCCACTCGCCGGCCGACTTGGGCGGAGCGGGATCTTGAACCGGACCGCACCGTGATGCGCGGAGCGGGGCCGGGGCGGAAGCGGGCGCAGCCGCCAGGGCCAGCGGGAGCAAGTAGAGGATGGGGATCAATTGCGAGGTGCAGGCGGCGGACCGCCCCTATCGCGCCAGCCGGCGGCGCGGTCCCGGAGCAGGCGGCTCCACTGGCCTACGGAGTCAGGATAGTCGTTGCGAGACACGATTCCGCGGAGCGCTTCCTCCGCCTCGCCGAGCCCGTCTCCTTGCGCGCGGCAGACCAAGGGGCGCAACTCGGGACGGCCGCAACGCGAGCCGTCGCGGAACGGGCAGTCCTGGTGCGCGGCGAAGTCGAGCCCCGGCGCGCCGGCGAGCGCGAAGTCGGCCTCGAGCGCGTGGGCGCGCCGCAGCGGCGCCGCCGGTTCGTAGCACGGCGGCGCGACCGGTTCCGGAGCCTGCCGAGCGTAGAGCGCGGCCAGGGCTTCGAGCGCCGCTCGTGCCGCCGGCGGCTTGGGATAGACCTGGAGCCCGGGACAGTAGGCGAGAGCCCGGTCCAGCTCCGCCGGATCCTCGAGGATCGCCGGCCAGAAAGGGAAGGTCCGGCACTGCTCCGGTCGCGCGGCGTACACCGTGCAGTGCGCATCGCCTTCGAGCAGGCAGCAGCCGCCGTCCGGGCGCTCGCGCAGCGACAGGCCCTCTGCCGTGGCCACGAGATGGCGAGCTGCGAATGCCGCGGCCGACTCGCCGCGCAAGGCGGCCAGTGCCGGCACGTCTTCGGCCTCCACCCAGACCCTGCCGTGGCCCACGCGGCAGCAATGGCCGCAACGGTGGCAGTCGAACGAGAACGGCGCCGCGGGCGCGCTCACGCGAGGTCGCGTTGCCGGGAGCGGTGCGCTTCGACGTCCTCGGCCAATTCGGCGGGAGTCGAATACCGGACGTCGCGGTCCTTGGCCATCATCTTCTCGATGAAGTAGTGCAGGCTCGGACTGATCCCGCCGCCCTTCAAAGCCGCGCCATTGAGCCCTTCCAGCACCTGCTTGCGCATGATCTCGGCGTCGTCGGCGCCCTCGAACGGCAGCCTCCCCACCACCAGGTGGTAGAGCGTGGCGCCCAGCGAGTAGATGTCGGCCCGCGAGTCGAGGCTGGCGTCGCCGCGCGCCTGTTCGGGCGAAAGGTAGGCCGGAGTGCCGAGAGTGGTTTCGGCGTCGACCCGGCCCGACATTCCCGGCCCCGCGAAGCCCAGATCGATCAGCCGGACTTCGCCCTTTTCGTCCACCATCAGATTGCCGGGCTTCAAGTCGCGGTGGACCACGCCCTCCGCGCGCATGTGGTCGAGCGCGCGGGCGACCTGGACGATGATCGAGAGCGCGGCGTCCTCGTCGAAAGTCTCGCCGTCGGCGAGGACTTCCTCGAGGGTGCGGCCCTTCACGAAGTCCATTTCGAGCACGTAGGTGCCCATGAATTTGAAGATCCGCCGGCCGCGCACGATCGCGGCGTGTTCGAGCCGTTGCAGCAGCTTGGCCTCTTCGAGGAAACGCCGGACCGCCGGCGGATCGAGCGCCAGCTTGGGCCGCAGGATCTTCAGGGCCACTTTGCGGTTGTCCTGCAGGCGCCGGGCCGCGAAGACCTCGCTGGTGCCGCCCACTCCCAATTGGGCCTCGGTCCGGTACCCGGGGATCTCAGGTTCGGACAAGCCCTTGGTGCGACGCATGTAGGCCCGCTTGGCGGCGTCCCAGCCGGTCGCGGCCCCCAAGGCCGCTTCGAGCCCGGCTTCGGCGGCGGATCGCAGGATGCCCAAGGCGTCGTCGCGGGTCAGGTAGCCCCGGTGGACCAGTAGAGCCAGGAATTCCTGGTCGGCGGGCGTGACGTTCTGGGGCGGGCTCATGGACGACCGGCGGCCGGGCATCCTAGGTCCGCCGGGGGCTGGCTTCCCAAATGCGGCGGATCAAGGCCAGCCGCCCATCGGGCCGAAAGGAGAGAGACAACGGCCCCGGTATTCCCCCTGGCGGCCTCCCCAGACAGTGCAGACCGAAACCGGCGTCGTCTACAAGTACTTCGACCTGATCGACGGCTTCATCAGGGTGCGGGTGCTGGGCCTCGACGAACCCTTGCCGTTGTGCGTGGACTCCGCCAGCGGTCCGCCGGATCGACGCGAGTACCGGTCGATGGTCGTCACCGCCTGCGTGATCGGCCTGGACGACTACGTGCTGCCGCGGGTCAAGCAGATCTACCCCGACGACGCCGCCGCCGCCGAGGATCTTCTCTATCAGATCTGCGTGGACGTCAATCCGCGCCTGGAAATCCACACCGTCTCGCTGCCCGCCGAAGCCGAAGGCGTGATCGAGCGCGAGGTCCGCGAAGTCGAATTCCGGCGTGCCTCGGCGCACCTGGAGTCCGGGATGCGCCGCGAGATCGTCGGCCAGGACTCGAGCATCGCGAGGATTTCACAAGCGGTCCGCAAGGCGGCCAGCGGACTCAACGATCCCGAACGGCCCATCGGCACCTTCCTCCTCGTCGGCCGCACCGGCACCGGCAAGACCGAGCTCGCCAAGTCGCTCGCCCGCAACCTGTACGGCGCGGAGAACCTGGTGCGCATCGACTGCAGCGAATATGCGCTGCCGCACGAGACCGCCAAGCTCATCGGCGCGCCGCCCGGCTACGTCGGGCACAACGAAGGCGGCACCTTGACCGAAGCGCTGCTGCGCGACCCGCGCGCGATCGTGCTCTTCGACGAGATCGAGAAAGGCAACGAGAAGCTGCACAACATGCTGCTGCAGATCCTCGACGAAGGCCGTCTGACCGACTCGAAGGGCAACACGGTGCTGTTCCGCGAATCGCTCGTGCTGCTGACTTCGAACGTGGGCACCAGCGATTACCGGCGCGCGGCCAACCGGATGGGGTTCGAGCGCGGCGAATCGCTCGCCGAACCCGAATTCGAGGCGATCACCTACGCAGCGCTGCGCGAGTCCTTCAAGCCCGAGCTGCTCAACCGCCTGGACGAGATCCTCGTCTTCAGCACGCTCGGCGAAACGGAGTGCGGCCACATCGCGCATCTGCAGCTCGAGAAGCTGCGCCAGCGGCTGGAAGAGTCCGGCATCGGGCTCCGCTGGTCCGACGCCGCCGCCCGTGGCCTGGCGCGCGTCGGCTTTAGCGAGGAATACGGCGCGCGCGAACTGCGCCGGACCGTGGCGCGGCTGGTCGAAGATCCGCTGTCCTTCCACATCCTCGAGGGACGCTTCGCGCCGGGCCACACGATTTCGGTGCGCTGGCGCAACGGCGTGGTGAGTTTCCACCAAGCCGCGGCCCGTCGCCGCTGACCGCGCAACCGCGTGCCGGACCGGCGCTATCCTGCCGGCCCATGGTCGCGCGCCTCCTCGCCCTCGCGGGCCTTCTCGCCGCTCTCATGCCCGCGCTTTCCGCAGCGCCGGTGCAGGATCCGCCCTTTCCCGAGGGCATCGTCGCGACCTGGAACGGCGGCGAAGTCGGCATGGAAGAGTTCGAGCGCTTCCTCGGCGCGACGTTCCGGGGCCAGCAGCTCGGCCGCGAGGCCTTGATCCACCTGCTGCAGCTGACCCTCGTCGAACGCGAAGCGGAAACCCGCGGCCTGCGCGTCGACCCCGCCGCGCTCCGCGAACGCGTCGCCTTCGCGCGCTCCGAAGCCGAACGCTCGCAGATCGACCTCGACGCGCTGCTCGTCGAGCGCGGCATCAAGACGGAAGAATTCGTGAAGATGCTCGGTGATTCGCTGCTCCACGAGGCCCTGGTGCGACAGGACCTAGGCCGCGGCGCCGAAGAACCGGTCAGCAGCGACGAACTGCACGCGTGGTCCCAGGAGCGGCTCGCCAAGCTCCTCGATGCGACCACCGCGGCGCCGGTCGGCTACGCGCTGCACTCGCCGCCCTTCGTGGTCACCGAACGCGAACTCGGCCACGCGATCCGCACGGCGCTCGGCGCGCTCCGCGCCCGCGGTTACTTGCGCGACCTCGTCCTCAACAAGGAGATGGCGCGCTGGGCGCAGGCGAACGGAGTGGCGCTCACCGACGCTCTGATGCAGGAAGAAATCGACTTCCAGCGCGCCCGCGCCGAAGAGGGCGGCGTCAGCCTGGAAGCCTTGCTCGAGGCCATGGGCTCCTCGCTCGAAAAGGTGAAGGCCAACGTGCAGCTGCGCACCACGTCCTGGCTGCGCGAGTACTCCCGCCGCCGGTGGGACGAAGCGTGGTTCGACACGCTGACGTCGGAGGAGCGCCACGAACTGGAGCGCGCCCACGGCGAGCGCCGGCAAGTCGCTTGGATCCTCCTGCGCGCGGTCGAGGCCGGCGCCAAGCAGAGCCCCCTCGACCTGTCGTTCGAAGAAGCCGGCTCCGAGCTCGAGCGCATCTTGACGAAGGTGAAGACCGAGGCCGATTTCCTCGCCGCCGCCGAGCAGTACTCCGAGGACGAAGCTTCGCGGGTCCGCAAGGGATTCCTCGGCTTCCTCAGCCGCAGCGAACCCCCGGCCAAAGCCGACCCGGCGCTCTGCGCTGCGGCGTTCGCCGCCGAGCCGGGCCTGATCGCCGGGCCGTTCCGCGTGCGCACCGGAATCGCCGCGTGCATGGTCACCGAGATCCTGCCGATGCCCGACGAAGCCGAGTTCCGCGCGCGCGTCCGGCGCGCCCGCCACGCGGAGCTGCGCGAAGAGATCCTGGATGGGATCGGCTTGCGGACCGCCTTCGATCCCGAGTAGCCCTCCGCATCGGCAGGCCGCACGGCCCTCTGCGTCAACAGGAATAGACGAGCGGCTCGCGGGCCGCCTCGCGCGCGCGGATCTCCGCGGCGCGGGTCGCGAACCCGGCGCAGTCCATGAGCGCCAGCGCGGCCGCTTTTCCGGCTTCGACCCCCGGCTGGTCGTAGGGGTCGATGCCGAGCAGACCGCCGGCGTAGGCGGTCGCCGTGGCCAGGAATTGGATGTACTGGCCGACGTGGAATGCGTCGACTTTGCAGAGTTCCAAGGCGCAGGCGGGCCGGCCGGCCTCGGCGAGCGCGACTTCGGTGCCCCTGCGTTCCGCATCCATGAGTTCTTCGAGACTGCGGCCATCCAGATGGCGGAACGCCGGCGAGTCGGTGAACGGAGGCGGAACGGGCACCGATGCGCCGAACCGGTCGACCTTGACGAAAGTGACCACCTTGTCGTGCGGTCCTTCGACGAAGAGCTGGACCTGGCTGTGCTGGTCGGTCGGGCCGACGGCGCTCACCGGAGTCGCGCCGGCGAAGACTTCGGCGCCGGTCGCGTCGCGGCGCTTGCCGAGCGACTCGGCCCACAGCTGCCGGTACCACTCGGCAAGGCTGCGCAAGCGGTGCGAATACGGAAAATGGACGTGCACGCCGTGGCCGCGTTCGAGCCACAGGACGTGCGCCAGCGCGTAGGCGAGCGCGGCGTCCGCGGCGGGTTCCACAGCGGCGAGCCTGGCGCGCGTGCGCGCTGCGCCGGCGAGCAGATCCTCGACGGAAAGACCGAGCGCGACGGCGGGGAACAGACCGACCGCCGACAGCACCGAAAAACGCCCCCCCACTCCCGGCGGGACCGGCAGGGAAGCAAAGCCGAGTTCGTCGACGAGCGCGCGGAAATGTCCCCGCCCGGGATCGGTGACCAAGGTGAAACGTGCGCGCGCGGCAGCATCGGAACCGAGTGCCCGGCGGACCGCGTGGTAGAACACGAGCAGCTGCGCCGCCGTCTCGAGGGTGCCGCCGCTCTTGCTCACCACCGCGAAGTGGCACGCGGCCAGCGGCAAGTCCGCGAGCAGGGCGGCGATCCAGTCGGGATCGACGCTGTCGACCACGTGCAGCCGCGGCACGGCGGCATTCCCGCCCCAGGCCTGGTGGACCGGAGCCAGCGCATCCGCCAGCGCCCGCGCGCCGAGCGCGCTGCCGCCGATTCCGAGAACCACCAATTCGCGCGGCGGTCCCGCCGCTAGGACGGCTTGCCACCGCGTCCGGCTCGCGGCCAGGGCCCCGGTGTCGTCGGCGAGGGCGGCCCAGTCCGGCGGAGCGGCGAGGAATTCCGCGCGGACCCGGGCGGCCCGCGGCTTCGCCGCGGCATAGGCCGCGCGGTTCAGCCCGGGCCCTCGCGGCGGGTCGACGAACATGCCGGTGAGGTCGAGACGCAGCGCCATCCGGGGCAGGGTATCCAAGCCCGCCGCCAAGTCCTTCGGGGGGTATCCTTTACGGCCCCATTGTCAAAGCGGCGGCCGAGTCCGGAAGAAATCGGCGGCCGGCCGCGTCCCAACCGCGGTCCCTAGCGCTTCCATCGTGACACGAAACTCCCGCTTCTCCGACCGCGGAGGCATTCCCCTCCCGGTCCTCCTCCTCGCGGTCGTCCTCCTTGGCGCCGTTCTCTATGCCGTCCTCCAGGGCGGCGGCGGCTCCACTTCGATCGACGACACCGGCGCCGGTGCCGGTGCCGGCACCCAGGAGCCGGCCGGACTCGCAGTCGAGAACTTCGACGGGTCCAACGCCCCGATCCGCGCGCCCCTCGCGGGGACCGAAGGACCCGGCCGCGTCGCCCTTGGCGGTAGCGCCGAAGGCCAGGCCGCCGGACCGGTCTCCGGCCGCGTGGTCGACGGCGCCGGCAAAGGCATCGCGCAGGCGAAAGTCCAGCTCACCGAGCGCCTCGACGACGCTTCGATGTTCCGCGCCGAGCAGGAAAGCCGCGCCATGCGCCGCTTCACGGTCGAAACGGACCGCACCGGCAAGTACACGGTGACCCGGCTTCCGGTCAGCGCCGAGTTCGACGTCTGGGTCCACCACCCTGATTACGCGCCGGCCCCCGGCGCGCCGGTCACGCCCCTTCCGGGCGAGAACCAGGAGCTGCCGACGGTGGTCCTCGGCTCCGGCTACCGGGTCTTCGGCGTCGTCCTCGCTGCCAGCGGCGCTCCGGTCGCCGCCGAGCTCGAAGTCACCATGCAGCCCACCCGCTTCGTCGGCCCGCTCGATGCGCAGCAGCTGGAAGAAGACGACGTGATGGGCAAGGTGCGCAAGATCACTGCGGACCCGAACGGAGCCTTCGACGTGACCAACCTCGCGCAAGGGATCTACTCGCTGCGCGCATCGGCGCCCGGTCACGCGACCGAGTTCATCACCCCCGTGCTCCTGCAGGGCGAGACCCGCGAATCCAAGCAGCAGATCCAGCTCGGCGAAGAAAAGCGGATCCGCGGCATCGTCCTCGACGAGACGCGCGAACCGGTCGGCGGCGCGCAGATCATCGCCGGCCGCACGCGGCCGCGCAGCATGTTGAGCGAGACGGTCTTCAGCGAAGCCGACGGCAGCTTCGAGCTGCGCGGCCTCACGGAAGGCAACTACAGCCTCCACGTGACCGCCGAAGGCTTCTCGCCCGGCCGCCAGGGCAACGTGAACGCCGGCCAGGAAGACCTGGAGATCCTTCTGCACCACAAGGGCGGCGTGTCGGGTCGCGTGATCGACGCCAACGGCAGCCCGGTGACGCGCTTCTCGATGGAGGTCTACCGCGTGCACCAGGGCACCGCGACCTACGGCTACCTGGGGCTGCGCCGCGACTTCGACGACGCCAACGGCAACTACGTGATGCCGGACCTGGATCCGGGCAGCTACGTGCTGATGGTCTCGGCGGACGGATTCAGCCCGACCTACTCGCCGGGCTTCTAC
>DASWJW010000117.1:0-26121 GCA_036396955.1 Planctomycetota bacterium | reverse complement strand
GTCGCGGTTGAAGTCGCCGACGGCGCCTCCGCAGAGCATCTGCGCGCCCGCCATGCTGGTGTCGTCTCCGGTCGGAAGGTCAAGGTCGTGGACGAAGTCCAGACCGACTGAGCGCGCGCGGTCCTGGAACCAGGCCGGCCCCTGACCCCAGGCGTGCGGAACGACCGCCGAGAGCAGGAACAAAACGAAGATCGAGCGAGGGGGGATCGAGTGCATGAGCACTCCTCGCGATATTTGGGGAAGGAACGGATGGCGGGAGCCGAGCGGCGCCTTCCGGGGAGACCCTAAGATAATTCTGAAAAACCGGATTGAGCACGAGAATTTGCCCAAGGAACCGGCACAGATTTCCGCGGAAATGGGAACGGCCCATCCTCGCGCCGGGAAATGGTGCGAAAACGGGCCGTTTTGCTGGCGCGCCTAGATCAGGGCAGGATGGTCCGGAGCACGGCGTTGGTCTTGACCGAAGCACTGCCGCCGGTTCCGCGCGGGATCACGCCCTGGACGGCGACCGTGCCAAGCGGAGCGCCGGAGGGAATGGGCAGCGAGACGCGCACCGCGCCGCTCGGATCCGAGTTGGCGGCGGCGAGGAAGCGGACCGGAGGAGCGATGTCGAAGCACAAGCCGCCGAGCGGCGGCGGGCACGCGCCGTTGGCCAAGCCGTTCACGGAGTAGAGGAACAGCACGAACTCGCCGGGCATGGCGCCCTGCGCCGTGACGTCCACGGTCGTGCCGCGCCGGAATTCGCCGGCCTGGATCGGCAGTCCGCTGGAGACCGTGAGCCGCTGGTCGGCGGCGACGTCGCCCAACATGGTGTAGGAACCGTCGGCCCAGCGGATCTCGAGTTCGCGCAGCCTGGTCTCCGTGCCCATGCCGACGTGCACCACGAACTCGCTGTTGCCGAGGAAGCTCTGCCCGCCGTCGAGGACGCGCATCACGCGCTTGCCGCTGGCCGCACGGGCGATCACGCGCGTGCCGAGGCCGTCCGGCGCCAGGCCGGGGTTGGCGGACGTGTCGAACGAGAGCCGCACCGAGTGTCCGCCACTGGGGCTGTTCTCGTTGCGGTAGAGCTGCAGCGCGCCGCGGTTGGCGAGCAGCACCAGGTCTTCGTCGCCGTCGCGGTCGTAGTCCAGGCGCATCAGGGTGCGGCCTTGGGCGTAGTGGACGATGCCGGCCTGGATCGCAACGTCGGTGAACGTGTGGTCGCGGTTGTTGACCCACATCCGGGTCGGGAAGTTGTCGTAGGGCGGCTGACGCCAGCCGTTGGTCTCCATCAAGTCGAGCCACCCGTCGTTCTCGCAGTCCGTCGCGAGCACGCCCCAGCCCCAGCCGCCTTCGTGGACGCCCGATTGATGCGCCGACTCCACGTAGTTGTGCGCGCCGGCGTTCCAGTACAGGCCGTTGCCGGTGACGGTGCTGGGCCCCCAGTCGATCGAGCTCGCGTAGAAGTCCAGGTCGAGGTCGTTGTCGAAGTCGGCGACCGCGCAGCCCATGCCCGCCAGGTCGAAGAAGCGGTCCGGGCGCGGCGAGAGCTTGGTGAAAGTGCCGTCGCGGTTGTTGGCGAAGTACTGCGAAGTGCCCTGGTCGGCGATCAGGATCAGATCCGGCCACAGGTCGCCGTCCATGTCGACGATGGTCGGGACGAAACCGTTGATGCTCACGTCGAACAGGCCGGCGGCCACGGTGACGTCGGTGAAGTGGCCGCTGCCGTCGTTCTGGAACATGCGGTTGCCTTCGTTGCCCTGCTCCCAGCCGGCCACGAACAAGTCGAGGTCGCCGTCGCGGTCGTAGTCGCCGAACGCGGCACCGTAGCCGTCCGGCTTGACTGTCGCGCTGGTGGCGACGCCGGCCGCGGCCGCCATCTCGACGAAACCGCCCTGGCCGGTGTTGCGGAACAGCTTGTGGCTCCCGACCACGTACACCGCTCCGACCGGGCCGAAGCTGGTGACGAAGAGGTCGACCCAGCCGTCGACGTCGACGTCTCCGGCCACGGCGCCGATGCCGTGGTGGCGGCCGCCCACGGTCAGGCCCCAATTCGCGGCCTCGTTGACGAAGGTGCCGTCCTGCTGGTTGATGAACAACGCGTCGTCGAATTCGCCACCGCCCAGCACGAACAGGTCGGGCCAGCCGTCGCGGTTGAAGTCGGCGACCGAGCCGCCGGCCACGATCTGCGTGGTCATGGACCCGAAGCCGCCGGGAAGGTCGACACCGTGCGTGAAGGCGACCCCGGCCGCATTGGTGCGGTTGGTGTACGTCGGAACGCCTTGCGCAGGGAGAGCTGCAAGCGGCGCCGCGGCGAACGCGAGAACGAAGAGGGTTCGAAGGTTGATCATGGCTGAACGGAAAGAAGCAAGGCGTTGCTCCGCGCGAGACCACCGGCGCCGACGGCCACGGCCTGCACGGCGAGTTCGCCGAGGGTAAGATTCGGGGGAGTGAGGAATGCGAGCGCAGCGAGCCCGGTGGCGTCGGCGCGCGCGAAGGCGAGCGGGAAGATCGGTGCTCGCACGTCGAGAGTCGGGCCGCCGTGCGGCATCCGCGGGCCGGCGCCGAGCCCGGCGCGACCGGCGAGCAGCACCACGGTGTCGGCGGCGGCGGCCTGCACTTGCGCGCTGGCGCGGGTTCCGCGGCGCACCACGGCGTCGGCACGCAACGTCAGACCCGAAGCGATCGACAACTCCCGGTCGGCGGCAAGGTTTTCGAGCACGCTGTGGGATCCGTCGGCCCAATTCACGTCGAGCCGGTCGACGACGGTCGCGCCCTCGAGCCCGAAATGCAGGGTCTTCTCGCTGGTCCCGAGGAAACTCGCCGTGCCATCCAGGCACCGCAGCACGCTGCGGCCGGCGTAACGCGCGATCACGCGCGTGCCCTGGCCGTCGAGCGCCAGTCCGCCGTGGGCGGAGGTGTCGAGGCGCAGTCGCAGCCAGTGGTTGGCGCCGGCCCCGCCGTCGTTGCGGAACAGTGCAGCGGGCTCGTTGCTGTTGATCACCACCACGTCGTCGCCGTCGCGGTCGTAATCGAGGCGCAGCATCGTGCGGCCCTGGCCGGAGTGGTCGATGCCGGCGGCTTGCGCCCGTTCGGTGAAAGTCCGGTCGCGGTCGTTGACGAACAGGCGGGCCGGCTGGTTCTCGTACGAGTTGCCGTTCCAGCCGTTCGGTACGGCCAGGTCGAGCCAGCCGTCGTTCTCGCAGTCGAGCGCGATCGCGCCCCACGCCCATTTGGCCGCATAGGACTCGGAATCCTTGCCGTCCTCCACGTAAGCGTGCCCGCCGAGGTTCCACCACAGGCGGTTGCCGACGTGCTGCGAAGCGATGTTGGTGGCGTACATGTCGAGCCGCAGGTCTTCGTCCAGATCGGCCACCACCAGGCCCATGCCGAACAGGTCGTCCATGCCTTCCGGCTGCACGGGCACCAGCGTGAACGTGCCGTCGCCGTCGTTCTGCCAGTAACGGCTGGTGTGGCCGTCGGCGATCACCACCAGCTCGGGCCACAAGTCGCCGTCCATGTCGACGATGCCGGGCGCGAAGCCGCGCACCGTCTGATCGTCCACGCCGGCCGCCGCGGCGACGTCGGTGAAATTCCCGGCGCCGTCCTTGTGGTACAGCCGGTGTCGGCCGGGCACGCCCTGCGCGCCGGCGAGACCGTGGCTGCTCACGAAAATGTCGAGCGCGCCGTCGTAGTCCCCCACCGCGGTGCCCCCGCCGTGGTGGGTCGCCGCCACGCCGCGCGCGGCCGCTTCGTCGACGAACGTGCCATCGCCCTGGTTCATGAACAGCGCGTCGACCCCGCCGCCGCCGCCGAGCAGGAAGACCTCGGGCCAGCCGTCGCCGTCGAAGTCGCCGACCGATCCGCCGCCGAACATGAAGACCGGATAGACGGGGTCCGCGACGTGCGCGTGGACGAGGCCGGCGGGCACGGTCTGGTCGGTGAACTGCGGCAGTTGCGCTGCCAGCGGCGCGGTCAGGGACGTCGCGAGCAACGCAGCAGCGCGCGCGACGGTGAAGCAGCTGGGGTGACTCCTCATGGCGTCACCGTAGCGAAGAGGACGTTGCTCCGTCCCGGTCCGGCGCGCCGCCGCGCCACCGCCTGGAACGCGAGTTCGCCCAAGGGCAGATTGCGCGGCACGGCAAACGACAAGTCCGCGATTCCACCGGCGCCCGCGCGGGCGACCGCCAGCGGCCGGAAGGGCGGCAGCAAGTCGAGCCACGTTCCGCGGCCGCCCTTCCATGCGCCTGCGCCGCCGATCCCGGCGATCAGCACGGCCAGGTCGGCGGGCGAGGCGTGCAGACTCGCCACTGCAAGCGTGCGGCGCGGAAGCGTCGGGCCCAGCTCGAGCTGCATCCCCGCTGTCAGGATCAGCTCGCGGTCGGCGTCCAGATCGCGCCAGAAACGGCGCGACCCGTCGGCCCAGATCACTTCGAGCGAGTCGACCCGCGCGGCCGCGCCCAAGCCGAAGTGCAGGGCCGGTTCGTGCGTGCCCAGGTAGCTTGGCGCGCCGTCGAGATACCGCATCAAGGTGCGGCCGCCGGTCCGCAGGCGCACCCGGGTGCCGAAGCCTTGCGGCGCGAGACCCGCGTGGGCCGAGGTGTCGAAACGCAGGCGCAACCAGTGCCCGGCGGCCGGCGTGACGTTGCGGAACAGCGCGGCGGGCTCGTCGTTCGAGATCAGCAGCAGGTCTTCACGGCCGTCGCGGTCGAAGTCGAGCCGCAGCGGCGTGCGCCCTTGGCCGGTGTGCACCAGCGCGCCGACGAGCGCGAGATCGTCGAAGGTGTGGTCGCCCCGGTTGGAGTAGAGACGCGCCGCCTCGTTCTCCCAGCCGGTTCCGTGCCAGCCGTTCAGCGCGACGATGTCCGGCCAGCCGTCGTTCTCGAAGTCGGTCGCCGCCGCGCCCCAGCACCAGCCCGCGTTCCAGACGCCCGCCCGCACCGCGTCTTCGACGTACCCATGGCCCCCTTGCCCCCACCAGAGCATGTTGCCGACGGTCTGCTGTTCGATGTTGGTGGCGTAGAAGTCGAGGATCCCGTCGGCGTCGTAGTCCGCGATCGCGATGCCCATGCCGAGCAGCAGGCCGAAACCGTCAGGCTGCGGCCGCAGGAGCCGGAACGTGCCGTCGCACTGGTTGATCCAATAGCGGCTGGTGTATTCGTCCGCGATCAAGATCAAGTCGAGCATGCCGTCTTCGTCCATGTCGGCGAATGCGGGCACGAAGCCTTTCTGGATCGGCTCGAACACGCCGGCGGCGACCGTGACGTCGGCGAAGGTGCCGTCGCCCTGGTTCTGGAACAGCCGGTTGCCTTCCGAGGTCGTGCGCCAGCCCGAGACGAACAGGTCGAGGTCGCCGTCGCCCTCGTAGTCGCCCCACGCGGAACCGAAGCCGTCGGGGACCACCGGCGAACTCCACGCGACTCCCGCCGCCAAGGCCACGTCGGCGAAGCCCTGGCCGGCCAGGTTGCGGTACAGGCGGTGTTTCCCGGGCTCGGCCGCAGCCACCGGTCCGTGGCTGGTGACGAACAAGTCGGTCCAGCCGTCGCCGTCGAAGTCGGCGGCCGAAGCCGCGATCCCGCGGTGCTGCGCGGCGACTCCCCAAGCCGCGCCGACCTCGACGAAAGTGCCGTCGCGCCGGTTCAGGTACAGCGCATCGGTGCCGAGCGGTCCGCCGAGCAGGAAGACATCGGGCCAGCCGTCGCCGTCGAAGTCGCCTACGGCGCCGCCGCCGGCCATCCAATTCGGATCGGCCGGATCGGCAAGGAACGCGTGCGAGAGGCCGGCAGCCGCCGTGGCGTCCTCGAAACTCGGACCCTGAAGTTCCGGAGCGGCAAGAGCCGCGAAGAACACGGGAGCGAGGAGCATCGAGGAGAGCCGGCGGGAATCAGGGCAAGATCGTGCGGGACAGGGAGTTGGTCTTTACCGACTGGGTTCCGTTGAGGCCGCGCGGAGCCACGGCCTGGATTCCCACTTCGACGAGCGGCGCGGAAGCCGGGATCGCGATCGTGGCGGCGACGGCTCCGGCCGGGTCGGCGTTCGCGGCCCCCAGGAACCGGACGGGTGCTCGCAAGTCGAAACAGAGTCCGCCGAGCGGCGGCCGGCAAGCGCCAGGGCCCACGCCGCTGGGGGTGTAGACCAACAGCACCCACTCGCCGGGCGCGAAGCCCGCGGCGCTCACCGTGGCGTTCGCGCCGCGCTGCAGAGGATCGGCGCGGAGCGGCAGCCCCGACTTCACCTGCAGTTCGCGGTCGGTGTCGACGTCTTCGAAAAAGGTGTACGAACCGTCGGGCCAGCGGACTTCGACCTCGTCGAGCTGCGTCCGGTCGGCGGTGCCGAAGTGCAGCACGCGCTCGCTGGTGCCGAGGTAGCTGGGGCCGCCGTCGAGCACGCGCACGCTGCGCGAGACGCCGTCCCGGACCGTGACCTGCACGCCCAGGCCGTCCGGCGCGAGCCCGGGATGCGCGGCGGTGTCGAAGCGCAGGCGCAGCCAGTGCGCCGGCGGCGACACGTTGCGGTACAGCACTGCGGGTCCGCGGTTGGAAAGGACGATGAAGTCCTCGCGACCGTCGCGGTCGTAGTCAAGACGCAGCAGGGTGCGGCCCTGCCAGTCCTGGGTCACGCCGGCGGCGGCGGCACTTTCGACGAAATTGCCGTTCTTCTGGTTGTGGAACACGCGGGTGGGCACCTGGCCGAACATCGCGTCGGGCCAGCCGTTGGTCTCGAGGATGTCGAGCCAGCCGTCGTTGTCGCAGTCGAGCGCAAGCGTTCCCCATCCCCAGCCGCCGTCGTCGACGCCCGCCGCCTCGGCACGCTCCTCGAAGGAATTCGCGCCAAGATTGCGGTACAGCGCGTTGCCGCTGCCCGGACCCCAGTAGATCGAGGTGGCGTAGAAATCGAGCCGGCCGTCGTTGTCGAAGTCGCCGAACGCGCAGCCCATGCCGTTGAGCGAACTGAAGCGGTCGGGACGCGGCGAAAGCTTGGTGAAAGTGCCGTCGCCGTCGTTGACGAAGTAGCGGCTGGTGCCGACGTCGGCGATGTGCACGAGTTCCGGCCACAGGTCGCCGTCGAGATCGACGAAGCTGGGCACGAAGCCTTTCACCTGCGAGTCGGCCACACCAGCCGCGACGGTGACGTCGGTGAAGGTGCCGCCGTCGTTGCGGAACAGCCGGTTGCCGTCGTTGCCGAGCTCCCAGCCGGACACGAACAGGTCGAGGTCGCCGTCCAGGTCGTAGTCGCCCCATCCGGAGCTGTAGCCGTCCGGAGCGCCGCTGGTCGTCGAATTCACGCCGGCAGCGGCGGCCATTTCGACGAATGCGCCCGCGCCGGTGTTGCGGTAGAGGCGGTGGAGTCCGGTCGCCTTGGGCTGGCCGGCAAGGCCGTGGCTGGTCACGAAGATGTCGAGCCACCCGTCGCCGTCGAAGTCGGCCACCGACGCCCCGGCGCCGTGGTGCAGCACGTCGACGCCCCACGCGGCGGCAAGATCGAGGAAAGTACCGTCGCGCTGGTTCATGAACAGCGCGTCGGGACGCCCTCCGCCACCGAGCAGGAAGACGTCGGGCCAGCCGTCGCGGTCGAAGTCGCCGACCGCTCCGCCTGCGACCATGGGATTCACGGCCGCACCCGGGTCCAGCGTGTGGACGAACGTGAAGTTGGCGCCGGCCGTGGCGTCCTGGAACGCCGGCGGACCCTGTGCGCCGGCCGCGCCGGCCAGGCCGAACAGCGCCGCCCCGAGGAGCGCCGGAGCGACGGGGAAACGGAGAGAGGGCCCGCCGCGAAGCGAGCCCCCCAAAGCGATACGGAGTTGCATCGCGGCCCTCAAGGCAAGATGGTGCGCAGCAGCGCGTTGGTCTTGAGCGAGTCCGCACCGTTGACGCCGCGCGGCACGACCGCCTGGATGCCGATCGCCTGGAGCGGCGCGGTGGCAGGAACGGGAATCGTCACCGACGCCTCGCCGATGGCGTTAGCCACCGCGGAGCCCGCGTACCTGACCGGTCCGGCAAGGTCGTAGCACATGCCGCCGAGCGGCGGAGGGCAGGCGCCGGCGCGCAAGCCGTTCATGCTGTAGAGGAACAGCACCCATTCGCCGGGGTTGGCGCCTTCCATCGACAAGGTGGTGGCAGCGCCGCGGCGCAATTCGTCCGCGCGGATGGGCAGGCCGGAGGCGACGGTGATGCGCTGGTTGGCGGCCGTGCGGCCCACGTAGGTCCAGCTGTCGTCCGCCCAGTGGACGCGGACTTCGTCGACCTGGACCAGGCCTTCCAGCCCGAAGTGCAGCAAGCGTTCGCTGGTGGCCGTGTAGCTGGGTCCCGCGTCCATGTAGCGCAGACCCTGTTCGGTGCCGCGCCGCGCGTAGACGTAGGTGTTGAAGCCGCCCGGCGCGATCCGCGGGTTGGCGCTGGTGTCGAGCACGACCTGGAGCCAGTTGCCGACCGAGCTGCCCGCGTCGTTGCGGTACAGCTTCATGAAGTCGTTGTTGGTCATGGCGATGAGGTCTTCGTCGCCATCCTGGTCGTAGTCGAGCCGCATGACGCCCTTGCCGAGCGTGCGGTGGCTGATGCCCGCCGCCTGCGCCATCTCGGTGAACGTTTGGTCGTGGTTGTTCACGAACAGCACGTCGGGGTTGTCGCGGAACTGCTGCGACTGCCAGCCGTTGGTCTCGAAGATGTCGAGCCAGCCGTCGTTCTCGCAGTCGAGCGCGACCGTGCCCCAGCCCCAGTGGCCGGCGTCCACGCCGGAGGCTTCGGCGGTTTCCTGGAAGACGTGGTTGCCGTCGTTCCAGTACATGCCGTTGCCGGTGCCCGTGCCGGCCCCCCACCAGATCGAGGTCGCGTAGAAGTCGAGGTCGAGGTCGTTGTCGAAGTCGGCGACCGTCTGGCCCATGCCGTTGAGCTGCCAGAAGCGGTCGGGCTGCGACGGCGGCAGCGAGAACGTGCCGTCGCCGTCGTTGATCCAGTACTCGCTGGTGCCGAAGTCCGCGATGAACAACAGTTCGGGGTAGCGGTCGTCGTTCATGTCGACGAAGCTCGGCACGAAGCCGCGCTGGTCGATCAGGTTGAGACCGGCCGCCGCGGTGACGTCGGTGAAGGTGAGGTCGCCGTTGTTGCGGTAGAGGATGTTGCCGCCGCTCTGGAACACCCAGCTCGCCACGCAGATGTCGAGGTCGCCGTCGAGGTCGTAGTCGCCCATCGCCGCGCTCATGCCGTCGGCCGTGCCGACGGAAGAGAAATTGACGCCGGCGCTGACGCCGATGTCGACGAAGGCGCCGCCGGTGTTGAGCAGCAACTTGTGGTGGCCGGGCTCCGGCAACTGGCCGGCGGGACCGTGGCTGAGCACGTACAAGTCCTCGAGTCCGTCGCCGTTGATGTCGCCGGCGACCGCGCCAGCCCCTAGGTGCAGGCCATTCAGGCCCCAAGCGGCGGCTTGGTCGACGAACTTGCCGTTCTGCTGGCTGATGAACAAGGCGTCTTCGCGACCGCCGCCGCCGAGGACGAAGATGTCAGACCAGCCGTCGTTGTTGAAGTCGCCGACCGCGCCGCCCGAGATCATCGGATTGCCGCCGAAGGTCGGGTCGATCGTGTGCCGGAAACTGAGCCCGGCACTGGCCGTCTGATCCGAGAAGCTGGCTTGCTGGGCTACCGCGGGTGCGGCAAGAACCAGGCCGGTAAGGAACAAGGGGAGTCTGGACATGGGTATTCGGGAATGGCTGGACGGTCCGCACCCGGGGGAAGGGTCGGCCCTTGGGATTCTACACCGAATCCGGGACTTCCGCCGAAATCCGAACTCCTTACAGGAGCGCTTCTTCCGCGCAGATGCCGGATCGTGGGACGCCGCCGCAGCGGCGAGGTTCCAGCTTTCCGCTACTCGGCGCGGGGGAACACCAGCACGGGGACGTGAGCGTGCCTGAGGACCGCTTCCGCAACGCTGCCGAGCATGAGGCGGCGGAAGCCGCTGCGCCCGTGGGTGCTCAGCGCGATCAGGTCGTGGCCCTGGGTGGAGCCTTGCTGGGCGATCGCGCGGGCGACGTCGGGAGCGCTTTCGACCACGACATCCACCGGCACCTCTTCGGGCAGCCCGGACCGCTTGCCCGCGATCGACTCGCGCGCCTGTTCGACGAGAACGGGCAGGTCGGCCGCCTGCACCGGCGGCGCCAGCGGAGCCCCGTGAGGCGCCACGCCGGGGTCGTAGACCACGTGATAGAGGGTGATCGAAGCGCCGCTTTCCTTGGCGAGCTGGCCGACCGGCCCGAAAGCACGGTCTGCTTCGCCGGAGAGGTCGGTGGGCAGCAGGATTTTGCGGATCTTCATGGTTCTCGTGAGGGGCCCGCGGCACGCACGCCTGCTCACCTCTTTTTTAGCTCCTGGGAGTCCATGGAGCAAGCGGGAATAATCGAGCTGGATGCATCCGGCGGCACTCCCCCACGAAGACCTCATGGCCCAGGTCACGGTCGTTCGCACCCGGGCCTCGGGGCCCGGGGGCCAGCACCGCAACAAGACCGAAACGGCGATCCGGCTCTGCCACGAACCGACCGGCGTGCGCGGTGCGGCTTCGGAACGGCGCAGCCAGAACGAGAACCTGAAGGTCGCCGTACGCCGCCTGCGGATCGCGCTGGCGATCGAGCACCGCACGCCGCTCACCGACGCGGACTTCGTCGCTCCCGGCGCGTTCGAACTGAGCGCGGCCTGGCTGGCGCGGGTGCGCGGCGGCCGGATCTCCTTGAACGTCGACCACGACGATTTTCCGCCGCTGCTCGCCGAAGCCCTCGACGCGCTCCATCTCTACGCGGACGATCTGCCGCGCACGGCCACGGCGCTGCGGATCTCGGCGTCGCAGATCGTCAAGTTCCTGGGCAAGGAACCTGCCGCGTTGCACGCCCTCAACGAACGGCGGCGCGCGCGCAGCCAGCGGCCGCTGCGCTGACTTCCCGCTACAGCGACTTCACCCAGACGTTGCGGAATTCGACCAATCCGGTGCGGTCGCGCAGCATCAGCGGGCCCTTGGCGACCTGGAAGTCGTCGAGCGCCCCGGGGGTCACGCCGGGCAGTTCGACGTCGTCGTGGATCGTGCTGGTGTTCTGGATCACCGTGATCCGCGCGTTCTCGTAGACGTTGCCGTGCTCGTCGAACCGCGGCGCGAGGAATTCGACGTCGAGCGTCTGCCACTCGCCCGGTTTGCGGCACATGTCGCGGCTGGGCGCCTTGAGGCCCACGAGGGCGCCGCAGGTTTCGGGGCCGGGCTTCTGCGCGAACGAGTCCACGATCAGGATCTGGTAGCGGCCGTGCACGAAGACTCCACCGACCGCGCCGCCGGCCTCGGCCAGGGGGATCCGGAACTCGACGTGCACGCGATGGTCGGCCCACTGGCCGACGCTGACGAGCCGCCCGGCCCCGGCCACGGCGCGGACGACGCCGTCGTCGGTCCGGGTCCAGAGCGCCGGGCCGCCGCCCGGCGAACGCCACGCCTCGAGTTCGCGGCCGTCGAAGAGCGTCTCGCGCACCGCCAGCATCGGCAGCGGCAGCGAACAGCCGGCGATGGCCGCGAACAACAGCACCGCGGGGGTGGCACGGGAGAGGAGGCGCATGGGCGGATCGGCGCGGACTTCGCCCAGCCTAGCAGCGGCGGCGATCCGCGCGCGGCGGCCTCGGGTACGCCGTGCGGGATGGATCCGAGCTTCCCTAGAATGGCGCCGCAATGAAGACCATTCACGGTCCCGCGATCTTCCTCGCCCAGTTCATGAGCGACACGCCGCCTTTCCACACGCTGGAAACGGCGGGCGCCTGGGCGGCCGACCTCGGCTTCAAGGGCCTGCAGATTCCTTCCTGGGATCTGCGCGCCATCGACCTGCGCAAGGCCGCCGAAAGCCAGGCTTACTGCGACGAGTACCGCGAGCGCCTGGGAGTGCACGGTCTCGTGCCGACCGAGCTGTCGACGCACCTGCAAGGCCAGCTGGTCGCCGTGCATCCGGCCTACGACGAGATGTTCGACGGTTTCGCGCCCGCCGAACTGCGCGGCAACCCGCAAGCGCGCACCGAATGGGCGGTCGAGCAGGTCAAGCTCTGCCTCAAGGCATCGCAGAACCTCGGCCTCAAGGCGATGGCCACGTTCAGCGGCGCGCTGGTCTGGCCCTACCTCTATCCCTGGCCGCAGCGGCCCGCCGGACTGGTCGAAGAGGCGTTCGCCGAACTCGCGCGGCGCTGGCAGCCGATCCTCGCATTCGCCGAGGACTGCGGCGTCGACTGCGCGTTCGAGGTGCACCCGGGCGAAGATCTGCACGACGGCGTGACTTTCGAGCGCTTCCTCGAGGCGACCGGCAAGCACCCGCGCGTACAGATGGTCTACGACCCGAGCCACTACGTGCTGCAATGCCTCGACTACCTGGGCTTCATCGACGAGTACCACGAGTTCATCAAGGTCTTCCACGTCAAGGACGCCGAATTCCGCCCCAGCGCGCGGTCGGGGGTGTACGGCGGCTACCAGGCGTGGCCCGACCGGCCGGGGCGTTTCCGCTCGCTCGGCGACGGGCAGATCGACTTCGTGTCGATCTTCACCAAGCTCGCGCGCTACGACTTCGAAGGCTGGGCGGTGCTCGAGTGGGAATGCGCGTACAAGGACGGCAGCGTCGGCGCCCGCGAAGGCGCACGCTTCATCAAGGACCACATCATCGAAGTCGCCGAGTCGAGCTTCGACGACTTCGCCGCTTCCGGCGTCGACGAGGAGATGAACAAGCGCGTCCTCGGAATCGGCTGATGCGGATGGGCATGGTCGGTGGCGGGCCCGGCGCCTTCATCGGCGGCGTGCACCGTCTGGTCGCCGCGCTCGACGGCGAGTTCACGCTGGTCGCTGGCGCCTTCAGTTCCGACCCGGGCAAGAGCGCGCAAGCCGGCGGCGAACTCGGCCTGGATCCGGCGCGCGTCTACGGTTCGTGGGCCGAAATGGTCGCCGCCGAAGCCACGCTGCCCGCGGCCACGCGGATCGAGGCGGTGTCGATCGTCACCCCCAACCACGTGCACGCGGGGCCCGCGATCGCCGCACTCGAAGCGGGTTTCCACGTGATCTGCGACAAGCCGCTCACGGTGTCCTCGGCCGAAGCCGCGCGGATCGCCGCCGCGGTCGCGGCCAGCGGGCGCGTGTTCGCGCTCACGCACAACTACACCGGCTACCCGATGGTGCGCGAAGCCCGCGAATTGGTGCGTTCCGGCGCGCTCGGCACCATCCGCAAGGTCTACGCCGAGTACCTCCAAGGCTGGCTCGCCGACCCGATCGAGCGCGACGGCCAGAAACAGGCCGGCTGGCGCACCGATCCCGCGCGCAGCGGTCCGGGCGGGTCGCTCGGCGACATCGGCACCCACGCGTTCAACCTGCTCGAGCACGTGGTCGGCCAGCGGATGACGCGCTTGCTCGGACGACGCGCCAGCTTCGTCGCCGGCCGCGCCGTCGACGACGACGCCATGGTGCTCTTCGAGCTCGACGGCGGCGCCAACGGCAGCCTGGTGTGCAGCCAGGTCTGCGTCGGCCGCGAAAACGGCCTGCGCCTGCGCGTCTACGGCACCGAAGGCGGACTTGCGTGGGACCAGGAGCATCCCAACGATCTGCACCTCACCTGGAAGGACCGCGCCGGAGAACACCGGCGCACCGGCAATGCCTATCTCGGCGCCGCGGCGCAGTCGCTCGGGCGGATCCCGCCAGGCCACCCCGAGGGCTACCTCGAAGCCTTCGCCAACGTCTACCGCGCCTTCGCCCGCCGCATCCGCGGCGAAGACGACCTCGCGGACGCCTTCCCCACGGTGGCGGACGGCGTCCGCGGCGTCCAGTTCATCGAGACGGTGATCGCTTCGTCGGACCAGGGCGCCTGGACCGAGTTCCCGGCCTGAATCCGGAGCCGAAGCTCAGCTCTTGACCTGGATCTTGCGGGCCTGGACCCGTTCGGTCTTGGGCAACACGATCTTGAGCACGCCTTTCTTGAAGCGTGCCTTGACCTGTTCGGCGTCGACGTCGGCGGGCAGCTGCAGCGACCGTTCGAAACGGCCGTAGCGGCATTCGACGCGGTGCACCTGATCCTCGTCGGACCTCTCTTCGGTCTTCTTCTCGCCGCGCACAGTGAGCACGTTGCGCGAGAGCGACAGCTGGACGTCGTCCTCGGCCATGCCGGGCAGCTCCATCGATACCCGGAACTCCTTGTCGGACTCGGTGATGTCCAGCGTGGGAACGAAGCGCTCGTGCGCAAGCGAAGGCAAGTGGCCCACGCCGAAGGGCTCCCAGCCGCGGAAAAAGTCGTCGAAGAGGCGGTCGACCTCGAAACGCAGGCGGCCGACCGGAGCTTCCGCCGAGTCCGGATCGGTGCGGCGGGTCATGGTGGTGTCGGTTTTCATCGTTCTGAGTGGCTGATGCGGAATGCGGTTTCGGGACGCGGACTTCAGTCCGCTTGCACTTGGATGGTCCGGGGCCGGAAGGCCTCGGCGCGGGGCACTTCGACGCGGAGCACGCCGTGCTGCAACGCAGCCTCGACGCGAGCGACGTCGAGGTCGCGTGAAAGCCGGAAGCTGCGCGAGTAGTCGCCCGGACGGGTTTCGTGGTGAAGGACGCGGAACTCGCCCTCGATGGCGACCGTGCGCCGGGCGCGGACGCGGAGCACTCCGCTCTCGACGTCCACATGAAGGTCTTCGGGATGCACGCCGGGCAGATCGACCAGGATGGTCAGCCCTCGGCGGTCTCCATGAGGTCGGCCCGCGGCAGAAGGGTCGGTCGGGGACGACCGGTCGCTGGCGCGGCGGCAGGCCTCTCGGCCTGGGGTTTGAGCGTGGTGGTGGTCATGGTGTCCGTGATTCTCGGCCGTCCGGGAGGAATTCCCGGACCTGCTGGCCCAGAGGGAACAACACCCGTGCCAGCCGTCGATCGAAACCTCTAACCACTTTATTTTGAAATCTTTACGGCGGATTTCCGCTGGCAGGGGCGCCCTGTCGATACGGCAGGATCCGCGGCAATTCCATGATTCCTGGAGATCATTTCCGCCAATTCGACAGAAAAAGGGCCCCTCCCGCACGCGGCGGAACGGGCCCGGAACGGCTCTGGCCCAGCGCCTACGGAAGGATCGCGGCCCGAATCGCGTTGCTCTTGGCCGAGAGGATGCCGCCTGCACCGCGCTGGATCACCGCCTGGGTGCCGATCTGCGAGAGCGTCGCCGTCGCGGGGACGACCGTGCTGAGGCTCGCCACGCCGCTGGCGTCGGCCACGGCCGATCCGGCCACGAACACCGGCGCCTTCAGGCCGAGCTGCAAGCCGCCGAGAACCGCGATGTGCGCGCCGGCTCCGGTGCCGTTGAGGCTGTAAAGGAAGTAGACCGTTTCTCCGGGCTCGGCGCCGGTGACCGTCGCAGTCGCGGCCTGGCCGCGGCGCAGCGAACTCTGGGTGAGCGGCGGCTCGGCGACCACCACGAGCTGCTGGTCTGCGGCGACGTTCTCGAGCACGGTCGTGAAGCCGTCGGCCCACTCGACGCGGATCTCGTCGATCGAAGTCGCCGCGCCCACGCCGAAGTGCGCCGTGAGTTCGGGCTGGCCGAGGTAGCTCTGGCCTCCGCTCACGTACTGCACCTGCGTGCTGCCGCCGACAGTCAGCTCGAGCCGCGTGCCGATGCCTTGCGCCGCGAGGCCGCCGTGGAGGGACGTGTCGAGGTCGATGCGCAACCAGTGGTTGGCGTTGACGAGGTCGTTGCGGAACAGGCGGATCGGCTTGTTGAACGCCGAAATCAGGATGTCCAGGTCGCCGTCCCGGTCGAAGTCGAGCTGGTTCATGCTCCGGCCCTGGTCGTTGTGGACCAGTCCGGTTTGCGCACCCACTTCGACGAACTGGCCGCTGCCCTGGTTGTGGAACAGCTTGCTGGGATAGACCGCGTAGGAACCGGGAAAGCCGTTGGTGCCGCCGAGGTCGACCAGGCCGTCGTTGTCGAAGTCGAGCGCCATGGTGCCCCAGCCCCAGCCGCAGTCGTCGACACCGCGGGCAGTGGACTCTTCCTTGAACACGTGGTTGCCCTGGTTCATGTAGAGCTCGTTGCCGGGGCCCTGCGCGATCGGGTCGAAGGAGCCGCTCACGTAGAAGTCGAGCAGCTGGTCGCCGTCGACGTCCGCGATCGCCAGGCCCATGGCGTTGGGCCGGCGGAGCGCTTGCACGGTCGAAGTGGAGTCGGTGAAGCTGCCGTCACGGTTGTTGGCGTAGTAGCGGCTGGTGCCGGTGTCCGAAATCAGGAACAGTTCCGGATAACGGTCCTGGTTCATGTCCGCGAAGGTCGGCACGAAGCCGTGCGCGTCGGGCGCGTTGATGCCCACGTCGCGCGAGACTTCGGTGAAGGAGCCGTTGTCGTTGCGGAACAAGCGATTGCCGCCGGTGTTCGGGCCGTAGTTCGCCACGAACAGATCGAGGTCGCCGTCAAGGTCGTAGTCGCCCCAGCCGGCGCCGAAGGAATCGTGCGTCCAGCTCGCCCAATTCAAGCCGAACTGCTGCGCGACTTCGCTGAAAGTGCCGTTGCCGTTGTTGCGGTACAGACGGTTGCGGCCCGGCCCGGGTGCGTTGGGCTCGCCGAAGCTGGTGACGAAGAGGTCGACCCAGCCGTCGCGGTCGAAGTCGGCCGCGGCCGCGCCGGCGGCGAGGATCGGATCGACGAGCCCCCATGCGAGCGCTTCGTCGACGAAGGTGCCGTCCTGCTGGTTGATGTACAGGTAGTCCGGCCCGCTGCCGCCGCGGATCACGTAGACGTCGGGCCAGCCGTCGGCGTTGAAGTCGGCCACGGTCGCACCGCCGACCATCGCCACCATGGGGTGGCCCGCAACGGGCAGGTGGCCGCCGGTCAGACCGCAAGACTGGGAAACTTCGACGAACTGGGTCTGGGAGACGGCGAGAGGAGAGAACGCGAGCAGCGCCAGCGTGGCGGCCGCGACCGGGATGGGAGACTGCATGGCAGGGATGCGAGAGAGACGGGGCGCCCCGCAGAGCGCGATTGGAGGGGAGAACAAACCTCCAGGGGGGTTCCAGAATGCTATCACCCAGAACCATCGCCGCCCGCCGCGCGGCGACAATGCCGCCAATGCCCTGCCGATTCCAGCTGTCCCCGCCCGCCCTGCCGCTGGGCACCCTCCTCGGGCCGCTCTTGGCCGTCTTGGCGGCTGGTTGCGCTCCCGGCCCGCCTGCAGCCCAGGATGAACTCCCTATCTATAGCCAAATAAAGGACTTCCAACTGACGGACCAGGCCGGAGAGGCGTTCGGACGGAACGAATTGCTGGGCCGGGTCTGGGTCGTGGACTTCATCTTCACCCGCTGCCCCTCGGTCTGCTCCGAGTTGAGCCGCCGGATGCGCAGCCTGGCCTGGGGGCGGCGCAAGGACCCCCGGGTGGGTTTCCTGTCGATTTCCGTCGACCCCGATTTCGACCGCCCGGAGGTGCTTGCCGCCTATGCAGCCGCCCGCGGAGCCGATCCGGGCAACTGGACGCTCGCGACCGGAACGCTCAAGGGCCTGCGGGAGCTGGTCAACACCTCTTTCCTGCTGCCGATGGGCGAAGGCCGCGATGCTGCCGGCGAGATCGCCCACTCGAGCCGTTTCGTCCTTCTCGACCGTGCCGCGCAAGTCCGCGGCTTCTATTCGGCGCTCGAGGACGAGAGCACCTTCGAACTGCAAACCGCTCTGGACCAGCTCCTGGCCTCCCAAGCGACCGCCGAATCCGAGGGAAAATGATGGAAGTCCAGGATCTACCGGCACTTAACGCGAGCCTCAACGGCCTGGCGCTGATCCTGATCTTGTGGGGCGGCGTGGCGATCCACAAAGGCAAGGAGACCCTTCACAAGCGCCTGATGTTGTCGGCCTACGGCTGCTCGCTGCTGTTCCTGGTCTCCTACCTTTATTACCACGCCAAGATCGGCGGCGGCGTGCACTACTCCGGGGGCGGCCTGGGGCGGTCGCTGTACCTGGCGATGCTCGCCTCGCACGTGGTGCTCGCGGCGGTCCTGCCGGTGCTCACGACCCGCACGATCTGGCTCGGTCTGCGGGACCGGCGCGTGGCGCACCGCCGCTGGGCGCGCTGGACTTTTCCGATCTGGATCTACGTCTCGTTGACGGGCGTGCTCGTCTACGTGGTGCTGTATCATCTGACCGATTCGGCAGCCCGCACCGCCCTCGCGAGCTGAAGCAATCCCCCAATCTTGAGAGCCTCCCCTGGCATCCGCGCCACCGTTCTGGTCGCAACGGTCGCGTCCTTCCTGCTCCACGCCGCTCCCGCGGCGGTGGCGCAATGCGCGATGTGCAAGGAAGCGGTGGATGCGGACAAGGCCCTGGGAGGCGGACTCGCCGACGGGATCTCCATGAGCATCCTGTTCATGCTCGCGTTGCCGGTCAGCGTGCTCGGCGGCTTCAGCTTCGCCATCTGGCGCGCCTACCGGAACGCGGAAGCAGACGACACTGACGCGGCGTGAAGAAGCCCCGCGACGTCTGCAGGGACCGCGCGTCCCGAACCCCCATTGAATCCCGGCCCTGCGGGCCGGAACGCATCGATCCCACATCGGAGTTAGCAGGATGAAGCCTCTTGACGGGCTGGGTCTAGCCGCAGTTGCCGCCGCCGCCACATTCGGCGTCGTCCTCATGAGTCCTGGGAACATGGAGTCGCGCACGATCCAGTTGGACTACGCACTCCCGCCCAGCGTGGTCGTCGACTACGAGTTCGGCGAAGGCGGCTTCCGGGCACTCACCGAAGTGATGGAAGAGGCGTTCGGCTCCCACGCCGCGCCGAAACTTCCCGATGAAGCCGACGCCGAAGGGCTCGGCATCGCCGCCGGCCAGCTCGCGACCGGCCGTGAGCAGTTCCGGGTCAAGTGCATGCACTGCCACGGGACCAACGGCGGCGGCGACGGCCCGACCGCCCAGTTCCTGAACCCGCGGCCGCGCAACTTCCGGCTCGGCAAGATCAAGTTCACCAGCACGGCGCAGGCGTCGCCGCCGACGCGCAGCGACATCTTGTTCACGCTCAAGCGCGGCCTCGCGGGCAGTTCGATGCCTTCGTTCGTCACCGAGACCGACGAACACCTCCAAGCGCTGGTCGGCTACGTGCAGTACTTGATGATCCGCGGCGAAGTCGCCTCGCTGACCGCCTACGAACTCGACGACAACGGCGAGGTCGAGGAGTTCAACGATCAGGAGATCTCCTACGAGGAGCTCAAGGAAGCCGCCGCCGACTATCTCGCCGAACAGGTCGAGTTCGTCGCCGGCAAGTGGGCGGACGCCAGCGACTCGATCGTGATCCCTTCGGTTCCGCGCGGCCCGCTCGACCTCGCGTCGGCCGAACGCGGCCGCGAGCTATTCCTGTCCGCGACAACCGAGTGCTCGGCGTGCCACGGCGACACCGGCCGCGGCAAGGGCGCGAACGTCTACGACGCCGAGTCCGACACCTACAAGCGCCAGGACGACTGGGGCAACGACGCGATCCCCGCCGACCTGACCCGCGGCCTCTACCGCGGCGGCGATCGTCCGCTCGACTTGTTCCGCCGGATGCACTCCGGCATCAAGGGGTCGATCATGCCGGGCTTCGCCGGCAACCTCTCCGAAGGGCAGATGTGGGACGTGGTCAACTACGTCTATTCGCTCCGTTACGACATCACCGAGTGAGCGCGGACCTGCAAGCGAGATGAACAAGTTCTGGATCTTCCTTTTCGCGCTGGTGCCCCTCGGGGTGCTCGGCATCTACTTCTGGGCGCACGCGCAAGGCGGCGCGCTCTGGTTCCCGGCCGGCATCTCCGAGATGGGCGAGGACATCGACCGGCTGTTCTGGATCATCCTCGGCCTGACCGGGACGATCTTCTTCGGCGTCGAAGCGCTCTTCCTGTGGTTCCTGTTCAAGTACGACGGCAAGGGCCGCGACGGCCAGGCCGTCAAGTACACGCACGGCAACCACCGTCTCGAAACGCTCTGGACCGTGATCCCCGCCGGCATCCTGGTGTTCCTGGCCGTGTTCCAGTTCAAGACCTGGAAAGAGATCAAGTTCCGGAGCAACGCGCCGGACGTGCCCTTGCACGCGCGCGTGACCGGCGGCCAGTTCGAGTGGCGCTTCCGCTACCCGGGCGCGGACGGACGGCTCGACACGCCCGACGACCTGGAGGCGGTAAACGTCCTCCACGTCTGGAAGGACCGCGACATCAAGCTGCAGCTGGAGAGCCGCGACGTGGTGCACTCCTTCTTCATTCCGGCGGTCCGCATCAAGCAGGACCTCGTGCCGGGAATGAAGCAGCTGATGTGGTTCAAGGTCACCCACACCGACGGCCAGCCCGCTCCCGACCTGCACGAGATCGCATGCGCCGAATTGTGCGGATGGGGCCACTACAAGATGAAGGGCCGCCTGGTCGTACACGAGACCGAAGCGGATTACCGCGCCTGGCTCACCCAGGCGCTCGCCAAGCAGAACGCCGACCAGGCCGACCTCGGCATCGTTGAGTGATCGAGCGATGAACAGCAACACCGCAGCCCCCGCCGCAGCGCACGACCACGCGCACGCGCACGACCACCATCACCACCAGTCGTTCCTGACGAAGTACATCTTCTCGACGGACCACAAGGTGATCGGGATCCAGTTCCTGTTCACGATCTTCGTGACGCTGGCGCTCGGCGGCCTGCTCGCGCTTGGCGTGCGCTGGCAGCTCGCGTACCCGTGGAGCGAATTGCCGATCATCGGCAAGCTGCTGTGGCCCGACCAGGGCGGCCAGATGCCGGCCGAGTTCTACCCGATGCTCACCACGATGCACGCGTCGGTGATGATCTTCCTGGTCATCATTCCGGCGCTCACGGGGGCGTTCGGAAACTTCTGCATTCCACTTCAGATCGGCGCGCGCGACATGGCCTTCCCGACCATGAACATGCTGTCGTACTGGTTTATGTGGCCGGCACTGTACTTCTTCCTGAGCAGCTTCCTGGTCGAAGGCGGTGCCGCCGCGGCCGGCTGGACCAGCTACCCGCCGCTCGCCGGGATCAAGAGCGCGGCGCCGGGCTCGTTGAACGGGCAGACCTACTGGCTCGCCGGCCTGCTCTGCGTGGGCATGTCCTCGCTGCTCGGCTCGATCAACTACATCACCACGATCGTCAAGCTGCGGACCAAGGGCATGACCTTCTTCCGCATGCCCATGACGACCTGGGCGCTGTTCATCACCGCGATTCTGCAGGCGTTCGCCCTGCCGGTGCTGACCGCGGCGCTGATCCTGCAGCTGCTCGACCGGACCATGGGCACGTCGTTCTTCGTGCCCGAGAACTTGATCGTGAACAACGTCGAGGCCGGACCCGGCGGCGGCCAGCCGCTGCTCTGGCAGCACATGTTCTGGTTCTACAGCCACCCGGCGGTCTACATCATGATCCTGCCGGCGATGGGCGTGGTGAGCGACGTGATCTCCACTTTCGCGCGCAAGCCGCTGTTCGGCTACAAGCCGATGGTTATCGCCATCGCCAGCATCGCGGGAATGGGCTTCATGGTGTGGGGCCACCACATGTTCCAGTCGGGCATGAACCCCGCGCTCGGCGCGACCTTCATGGTCTCGACCATGCTCATCGCGCTGCCTTCGGCGGTGAAGACCTTCAACTGGCTCGGCACCTTGTGGGGCTCACGCATCCAGTTCACGACCCCCATGCTCAACGCGCTCGCGTTCGTGAGCATGTTCGTGATCGGCGGTCTGTCGGGCATCTTCATGGCGGCGACGCCCGTGGACATCTTCATCCACGACACCTACTTCATCGTCGCGCACATCCACTACGTGCTCTTCGGCGGCTCGCTGTTCGGCTTCTTCGCGGGACTCTACTACTGGTATCCCAAGATGTTCGGCCGCCAGATGAACGAGTTCTGGGGCAAGGTGCACTTCGCCGGCTCCTTCATCTGCTTCAACCTGGTGTTCTTCCCCATGCACATCCTGGGGATGAGCGGTTTCCCGCGCCGTTACGCGGATCCGTACAGCTTCGACACCTGGAAGGACGCCCAGCCGCTCAACCAGATGATGACCATCGCCGCGGTGATCCTGGGCTTCTTCCAGATCATCTTGGTGGCCAATTTCCTGATCTCGCTGCGGCGCGGCAAGAAGGTCGACGGCAATCCGTGGCGCTCCAACTCGCTCGAGTGGCACACGCCCGACGTCACGCCCGGCCACGGTAACTGGGGTGCGCACCCGCCGGTCGTGGTGCGCGGTCCGTACGACTTCGGCGCTCCGGAAGCCGCGCAAGACGGCTACTTGGGCCAGACCGAGAACAAGTACCCCGGCGTCAAGGCGTAGAGCGGGCGACTCCGGATGGCGATGGCGCAAGCCCTTGGACTGACGCGGAGCACGCCCCTGGCGGGCACCGGCGGCCCCGCAACCAGCTGGCGCGGGTTGCGCTGGGCGGCGCTGCTGTGCGTGGTCGTCGCCTTCCTGCCCATCACGCTGGGCGCGATCGTCACCAGCCTGGACGTCGGCATGGCGGTGCCCGACTGGCCGACGACCTTCGAGCAGAACATGTTCACCTACCCGTTCTCGGAGATGACCGAGAGCACGGGAGTCTTCTTCGAGCACAGCCACCGGCTGGCGGGAGCGCTGATCGGTTTCGCGAGCATCGCGCTGGTGGCCGCCGCAGTCGCCTCGCGCGGCGTGCCGCGCGCCTTGCGCGCGTTCGCGGTCCTGGCCTTGCTCGGCGTCTGCGTGCAGGGATTGCTCGGCGGCCTGCGCGTGCTCGAAAACGAGCGGATCATCGCGATGGTGCACGGGATCGGCGCGCAGGCGGTGCTCGCGCTGTTCGTGGTGGTGCTCAAGCTGAGTTCGCAGGCCTGGAGCGCGCCGGCGCGCCCCGCCAACGCACCCCGCGCCGCACGCTTGCGGCTGTGGAGCGGCGTGGCGGTCGCCGTGCTGTTCGTGCACCTCTTCGCCGGCGCCGGCCTGCGCCACCAGCAGGCCAGCCTTTCCGGCCACCTCGTGCTCGCCGGCGTGGTGACCGTCGTTCTGCTCGCCGTGGTGCGCATGGCCCTGCTCCACTTCGCCGACCGCAAGGCGGTCGCGGGCGCGGCGCGCGCGCTGGTCACCCTGCTCGGCGTGCAGCTCGGCCTCGGCCTGGGCAGCTGGGCGTTCAAGCACGGGCCCGCGGCGGCCGGTACCAGCATCGAATTACACGCGGCGGTCTCCGCTGCGCACGTGGTCGTCGGCGCCGCAGTGATGGCGGTGGTCGTCGGCCTGGCCATGGAAGCGCGCTACCGGCTGCCCGCGGCGGACGCTGGCGCGGCCCTCGCCGGACCGCCGCCTTCGGGAGCCGGCGCATGAACGGACCCGACGCCCCCCGCCTGCGCGACTGGATCGAGCTCACCAAGGCGCGCATCCTCGGCTTCGCCTTGCTCGCCGCCGTGGTGGCCATGGCGTTCGCCCACGCCCAGGCCGGTACCGCGCTCGAGCCGCTGCGCGTCGCGGTCCTCATAGTCGGACTGGCGCTCACCGCGGCCGGCGCCGCGGCGCTCAACCAGGTGATCGAAGCCCCGATCGACGCGTTGATGGAGCGCACGCGCCGCCGCCCGATCCCGGCCGGCCGCCTGTCGCGCGACGCCGCGCTCGCCTTCGCGCTGCTCGCCGGAGCGGGCGGCGTCGCGTGGCTGACCTGGCTGGTGAATCCGCTCACCGGCGGTCTCGCGCTGACCATGCTCGCCGTGTACGACTTCGTCTACACGCCGCTCAAGAGGGTCACGCCGCTCAACACGGTGATCGGCGCCTTTCCGGGCGCGATGCCCGTGCTCATCGGCTGGGCCGCCGCCGGCCACGGCTTGAGCCAGGTGGCCGGGATCCTGTTCGCCATCCTGTTCCTGTGGCAGTTCCCGCACTTCATGGCGATCGCGTGGATCCACCGCGACGATTACCGCCGCGCCGGCCTGAAAATGGTCTCGGTCGCGGACGAGCGCTTCACCGGCCGGCAAGCGCTGCAATACGCGCTCGCGCTGGTCCCCGTGAGCCTGCTGCCTTCTTTCGCCGGCGCCGCAGGGCGCCTCTACTTCTTCGGCGCGCTCGCGCTGTCGCTGATCTTCCTGGCTTTCGCGCTGCGTTTCTGCCTGGGCGGCTCCACGCCGCGGGCCCGCTGGCTGCTGCGCGTTTCGATCGCCTACCTTCCTCTGCTGTTCGCCCTGCTGGCCGTCGATTCGGCCGGAGCGGCAATCGGATGACCCGCGTACTTCGCGCCCCGCAACCGACGACCCCGACGGAGTCCCGACGATGACCACCGTGCCCCTGCCCGGCGAAGCCGAAACCGGCCCGCCGATCCCGACCTCGAAGTTCGCTCTCTGGCTGTTCCTGGCCACCGAGATCATGTTCTTCGGAGCCTTCATCGGCGCCTACATCGTGCTGCGTTCCGGTTCCAACGGCTGGCCCGACCCGCACACGGTCCTCAACCCGCTGATCGGCACGGTCAACACGGTGGTGCTGCTCGGATCGTCGGTGACCGTGGTGCTCGCCCACGCCGCGGCGGTGCGCAACGAACTAAGGAAGGCCAAGGCCTACATCGGCTTCACCTTCCTGCTGGGCCTCGCGTTCCTGGTGGTCAAGTACTTCGAGTACAATGCCAAGTTCCACCACGGCATCTGGCCCGGTGGACCGGCGACCTACCCCGGCCACGAGCATTACCAGCCGGGCATGAACATGTTCGCCTCGTGCTACTTCACGCTCACCGGGTTCCACGCGCTGCACATGATTGCCGGCCTGGTGGTGTGGGCTGGCCTGTTCTTCAAGCGGCTCGAGCCGCGCCACGAGCTCTCGATCGAGCTCACCGGCCTGTACTGGCACTTCGTCGACCTGGTCTGGATCTTCCTGTTCCCGCTCTTCTACCTGCTGCCCAACAAGTAGCCGAGGCCAAGCGATGTCCGACTCCATTTCCCACGACACCGAGCACGCCCACGAGCCGATCTCGGTCAAGACCTACTCCGTCATCGGCGGAATCCTGGTCGTCGGCACCATCCTGGCGTTCGTGTTCGCCGAGGAGCTCGAGCTGGGCTGGACCGCCACGGTCTTCATGATCTTCGGCATCGCCTCGTTCAAGGCGGCGCTGGTCGCGCTGTTCTTCATGCACCTCAAGTTCGAGAGGGGCTGGAAATACATCCTGGTCGTGCCGCCGGTCCTGCTGCTGATCGGCCTGCTGATCGCCTTGCTGCCCGACATCGCTTTCCGCTCGTACAGCATCGGCTGATTCCGTGACCGCTCTCGCCGTCAGCGGCGCCCGCAAGAGCTACGGCGAGGTCCAGGCCCTGGACGGCGTGGACTTCGAAATCCACCCTGCCGAAGCCGTCGGCCTGCTCGGGCCCAACGGCAGCGGCAAGAGCACGCTGCTGCGCTCGATCACGACGCTCGAACGGCTCGACGCGGGCAGCATCACGATCGCCGACGTCGACGTTGCCGCCGCGCCGGCCGCCGCGCGCGGCCGGCTCGGCTACGCCGGCCAGGAACCCGCGATCGACAAGGTGATGACCGGGCGCGAATTCCTGCGCTTCCAGGCGGGCGTCGTGCACCTTCCCAAAGCGGAAATCGCCGGGCGCGTGACCGAGATGCTCGAACGGCTCGACCTGGTCGAAGCCGCCGACCGCTTGTGCGAAGGCTATTCGGGCGGCATGAAACGCCGGCTCGACCTCGCCGCGAGCTTGATGCACCGGCCGCTCTTGCTGGTGCTGGACGAGCCTTCCGCAGGCCTGGACCTGGACGCGCGGCGGCGGCTGTGGGACTTCTTGTCCGGCTTGCGCGCCGAAGGCACCGCGCTCCTGGTCGCGACGCACGATTTCGAAGAGGCCGACGCGCTCTGCAACCGCGTGGTGCTGCTGTCGAAGGGCCGCGTGGTCGACTCCGGAACGCCCGACGACCTGCGCGCCGGACTCGGCGCCTTCGTGATCGGCGCTTCGCTGCACGAACACCCGCGCGCCGGCGACGCCGACCGGCTCGCCACGATCTTCGCCGGAGTTCCCGGCCGCGCGCTGCCGCCCGATCCCCGCCGCGCCGAGTTCGACTGGGTGCTCACCGCGCCGCTCGACGATCCGAGCGCCGGCGAGATCTGGGCGGGCACGCTCCAAGAAAAGGCGCGCAAGGCCGGCACGCCGTTGTTCTCCGTGACCGTGCGGCGCCCGGGCCTGCAAGACGTCTACCGCGCCGCCGTCG
>DASWJW010000116.1:0-12975 GCA_036396955.1 Planctomycetota bacterium | reverse complement strand
GCGGTCACGATCACGGCCAGGCTGCCGAACAGCGTGAGGATCGGGTGTTTCTCCATCCCGCCGAACACCGCGGTGAGCTGCTGGCCGAAGCGCGAAGACAGCCAGATCAGCGCCGGGCTCCACACCAGGGCGGTGAGCAAGGACACCAGGATGAAGACCCGCGCGCGCGTTCCGAGGATGCCGGCGGCGAGGTAGGCCGGAAAGCGGCTGCCGGGGACCAGGCGCGCGAGCAGCACGAACAGCACGCCGTACTTCTTGAACCACTCCTCGGCGCGCGCGAGCTTATCGGGCGTGACGATGCTGCGGATGCCCCGCAGCTCGACGGCGCGCCGGCCGAGCGTGTGGCCGAGCAGCCAGAGCCCGCCGTCGCCGAGGACGATGCCGAGATAGCAGCCGACCAGCGCGGTCGGCCAGTAGAGGCGTCCGTCTCCGGCGAGCACGCCTGCGGCGATGCAGGTCAAGTCCTCCGAGAGGAACGTGCTGAACGCCAGCAGGACGACCTTGATGATCTCCGGCTGGCTGCCGATGCGCTCGAAGATGTCGTGGAGGAGCTCCTCGATGGTCCGCTCCGGGCCGGGCTAGTCGGGGACCGGCTCGAACAAGTCGAGAATCCGCGACCGTACGGCGTCGGCCAGCTGCTTGCGCTCGGTGATGCCGCTCACGGGTTCGCCGAAGCGCAGCACGGCTTCGATCCGCCGCAGCCGCGCCAGCTTGAAGAAGTGCGGCGCAAAAGGCATGTCGTTCCACCAGCATACGGTCTGCGAAGGGCCGCCGAGCGCGGGGTCGGCGCCGGGCGTGCTGTAGGTGAGCGTGGCCGGCACGCAAGGCACGCCGAGCGCGGCGGGCGGCGCGAACAGCGCCGCCTTGAACGGCAGGATGCCCTTGCCGCTTCCCGAGGTGCCTTCGGGAAAGAGCGTGATGCGGTGGCCCTTCTCGAGCAGGCCGCGCAGCTCGGCGTTGATGCGCTTGGCGTCGCGCGCGCGCTCGCGGTCGATGAGTAGCGTGCCGGCGCCGCGGATCATCGGCCCGATCAGCGGCCAGCCTCCGAGTTCCTGTTTGGCGACGAAAGTCGACCGGTAGGTCGCGCCGAGCACCAGGATGTCGATGTAGCTCAAGTGGTTGCACGCCACGAACGCGCCGCGAGGCGGCAGCGGTCCCTCGACCCGCACGTGCACGCCGAGCGCGCGGTGGAGCATCATCCCCCAGAGCTGGGTCGCCACGCTGCCCAGCCGCAGGCCCGCGGTGCGCGCAAAGGTTGCGGTGAGCGCGGCCACCAGGACCAGCGGAATCAGCACGACGGTGCCGAGCAGGCAGCCGAGAAAGCGCAGAGCGGGCCGGAGCGTGGACACCTTGGAACGCGCGGCCGTGCGGTTCAGTCGGCGAACCGCCGGCGGACGACCGACGGCACTTCTTCGAGGTCGAGCAGCGACAAGTAGTCGACGGTGCGGAACGCGCGGTCGACGGCCGGATAGCCGACGACCCGGGTGGCGATGCGCAGATAGGCATCGAAGAGCGGCGGCATCGACTCGAGCGGCGGCAGATCCGAGGCCTCGATCTCCGCGGCGGGCCGGCACAGGAACTCGGGGCGGGGGTGCACGCGCAAGTGCGGATGCAGCACGCCGCGCTCGCGCAAATGCAGCCAGCCGCGCACCGCGACGTCCAGGTCCTGCGTGGTGAGCGAGCAGAGACCGAAGAGCCAGCGCGATTCCGTCGCCGCCAGGTAACGCGCCAGGCCCTTCCACAGCAGTTGGACGGGCGCGCCTTCGCGGTGGCCGCGCAGCACGCAGGCGCGCGAGGCTTCGACCGCTCGCGGCAGCAGCTCGGCGAGCGGTGCGAGGTCGTATTCCTGGGCCACGTATAGGCCGGCGCCGCGAGCCGCCATCGCCGGCGTCTGGACCCGGTAGGTGCCGATGCAGGCTCCGTCCGAGCAGTGCTCGACCATCAGGTGGTGCGCGTGCGCGTCGTAGTCGTCGCGGTCGAGCTTGGTGGCGTGCGAGCTCTCGAAGCCCTCGCCCAACTCGACGTTGAAGACCTGGTAGCGCAACGCTTGCACGCGCCGAAGGTCCTCGGCGCCGGCGGCGAGCCGCAGCCGGTAGCCGGACTGTTCAAGGACCGGAAAACCGGGCAGGTCGGTGGTGGCGACGGGGCTCAAGCGGGCGGCGGGCGACCCCGGTGGACCGCTCGCCGCCACAATAGCCCCAGCGCGCCTTCAGCGGCCGCCGAGCACGCGCGAATAGCGGTAGTAGACCTCGAGGATCAAGGTGCCGACGGCGGTGGAGTACACCCGGCCGCCCTCGTGCCCCCACGGACCGACCGGATCCCAGGAACCGGCGAAGTTGCCGTCCGACCGCTGATTGGGCAACAAGGCCGTCTCGATCGCCTTGCGCCAGGACGTCCAGTGCTCCCCGCCCCACTGGTACAGCGCGAAAGTGCCGTAGTACCAGTAGTAGAAGTCGCAGGAGCCGCCTTCCGGGTCCCACACGGGCAGCGTGCGCGCGCAGAGGTCGGCCTGACGGCGCAGGACCTCGTAGTCCGGGTGATCGCGCCAGGAGCGCAGCTTGTCGGAGTCGCTCAAGAAGATCCGCGACAGCAGTGCGACGGCGGTGAGCGCCTCGCTGCGCTCGGAGGGAAAGCGCTCCAAGTAGGCGCGCGGGCGCGAGGGCCGCCCGCCCGGGCCGCCGCCTTCTCCGAACGCATAGCCCGTGCGGCCGGTCCCCTTGTCGGTCATGGTGGCGAACCAGTTCTCCGCGCCGTCGAACGCGTCTTGCGAGACATCGATCCCGCTCTCCTTCGCGGTCTTGAGCGCGAACACCATCCAGCCGGTGATCGAGCTGTCGTTGTCGCCGTTGGGCTCCAGGGAGTAGCGCCACGCGTTGTAGGGATTGCGCGCGCGCTGGATCACCTGCACCGCCCCCTTCAGGTTGTCGCGCAGCAAGGGGCTGTGGCCGGCGTAGTAGGCTTCGCCGAGCGCCATGGTGCCGATGGCATGGTTGTAGAGCGTTCCGCTGCCGACCTCCTCGCCGAGCAGGCCGCTGGCGAGCTGCGCGCGCCGCAGCCAGCCGACGCCGCGGCGCAGCACTTCCGAGTAGGCGCCGCTGGTGAGCGTGTTGCCGTGCCCCAAGAAGGCGAGGCAGGCCAGGCCGGTCGCGCCGACGTCGTGGACCGGACTGCCGGCGCCGTCGCTCGCCGGCGCGCGGGCGTCCTGGTCCCACGACATGAACTCGTCGGCGTCCCAGTAGCCGTCGTCGGGCGTCTGGTGGTCGGCGAGCCATTCGAGGCCGCGCGCCACGGCGGCTTCGGTGGGCGAGGGCCGTCGGCCACGCGGATTGCCGCTGCCCCGCGAGCCCAGCGGCCCGCCGGAGCCTCCGCCCGGACCGATCACGTTGGACCAGTCGCTCGCCTCGAACGGCGACGCGGAAGTGAAATCAGGGTCGCCGACGGCTTCGAGCGTCTCGCTGGCGGGATCGGCGATCACGTCGATTTCGGTCAAGAGCGGATCGAGGATCTCGGGATCGACCGGCACGTCGGGCGGCGGCGGCGGGACCTCGACCACCTCGGGCGGCGGCGGCAGCGCGCTGACTTGCAAGAGCGGCGCCTCGCGCACCTGCGGGCGCAAGAAGCCGATTCCGGCGAGCAGCAGCGCGAGCGTGGCGTGCATGCCGAGCGATGCGATCAAGTAGGGAGCGCGCTCGAGCTGGGTGCCGAGCGCGTCGTGGAAACTCGGCGGTGCGGAAGGGTGGCGGTCATCGGTCATGGGTGGGTCTCCGTCGTTCCTCCCATGCCGCAACGCCGCCTGGAACGGGCAGGTTGCCGTGCGTTGGGTCTTCTTCGTCCTGCGCGCTGCAAATATCTTCGAACCCGCCGCGGGCCGGCGCCGTTCCGCACGCGCCAGGGAAGCCCTGCTCCATCCCTGCGAGCGGAGCTTGCCTAAAGGCGGCGGATGCCCGCTCGCGCCACGTGCAGCACCGGCAGCGGCCCTTGATGGTGGAGCAGCCCGCGGACTTCCACCGGGTCGCCGACGAAGTCGAGGACCAGGTCGTTGGCGGCGGCGCCTTCAGGGTCGGCCAGCAGGTAGAAACGCACGTCCGCGCCCGCGGCGACCATCAGCGTGGGCGGGATGCCGCCGCGGATGCAGCGGATCGCGCATTCGCGGTGCAGCACGCCCGAACCCGGCTTCATGCGGCCGAGCGCGCACTTGGTGTCGACGATCTCGCCGCGCAGCGCGACCGATTCGACTTCGACGGGAACCGGCAGGCCCAGCGGCGGGCGGTCGAGCGGCTCGACGGCGTGCACTTCGAGCACGGCAAGATCGGCGCGTTCGATCAAGGTGCCTTGCACCCGCGCCCACGCGCCGTGCTGGTCGGCGACCGCGGTCGCGGCGCCGGTCTTGCCGGGACCCACCAGCAGGAACGCGCGCAGCGTGCCGTCGGGCGCGGGGACGTGCAGCATGCCGTAAGGGCGCTCTTGCACGATGCCCTCGAAGGCCGCAGTGGTGCCGTAGCCGTCCACGCCCGGGTTGGCGCCGCCGCTGCGCGACAACGCGAAGCCGGCGACCACCGCGGCCAGGACCAGGGCGATCCACAGAGTCTTCATGCCGGCGCTCCCGCGTTCGCCGAGGGGTTGCGGTCGTTCCAGTAGAACGGTTGCGGATTCACGAACACGCGTCCGCCTTCGGTGCGCACCGCGTAGACGTGCACCGCGTCCTCGTAAGGCGGCGGTCCCTTGCCGGTCACCGGCGAAAACTGGTAGCCGTGCCAAGGGCACTCGAGAAAGCCGTCGCAGACGCGGCCTTCGCCGAGCGGCCCGTTCTGGTGCTTGCAGACGTTGGTGAGCGCGTACGCGCGCCCTTGGTGCTTGACCACGGCCACGCGCTCGGCGCCGAGCGGGATCGAGCGTGCGCCGCCCTCGGGAATGCTCGCGAGCTCGCACGCGTACACGTAGCCGTCGACTTCGCGCGGCGAGGCCTGGCCGTCCCGCACGCGTTCGCGCAGGCCGGCGACGATCTGCAGACCGAATACCGTCGCCACCACGGCGACGAAGGCGCTCCACAGGAGCACAGAGCCCTCTTGCTGCAGGAAGCCGAAGCTCACGTGCACCACCAGCGAGGCATAGGCCGCGTACACGAGCATGTGCAGCGACTTCCAGTGGCGCACGCCCAGACGCCGGAACCACGAGTCGTGGCTGGTGGCGGCCATCGCCGCGAGGATCACGAGCGCGAGCACACCGAACGGCGCGAAGGGAAAGCGCGCAGGATCGCCGTAGGCCGTGTTGGTGGTGAACACGCCGAGCAGGTCGCCTTCGAAGAACTGTGCGAGCGACAAGGCCGCGTGCACCAGGCCGACGAAGAACGTGGTCACGCCCAAGTGGCGCCGGTTATAGATCAAGTTCTGGAAGCGCGGCGAAAACCGCGCCAGCGGGCCGATGCAGAGCGTGAACGAAAGCATCAGGAACGCGAGGCTGCCGAAGCCGCGGATCACCGCGGTCTCCGGCGTGCCGCCGCCGGCGAGATAGAGCCCGCAGAACGCCGCGAGGTAGGCGGCCAGGACGCCCGCCATCGCCAGGTCGAAACGCGTGCGCGAAACGAATTGCGGCATGTTCAGCGTTCTCCGTCGGGAGCTGCCACCGCCGGCGCCGGCGTTTCGCGCAGCGCGGCGACGGCGCTCTCGCGGTGGGACCAGGCCAGCAGGCCGGCCGTGATGGCGACGAGCGCGAGCGCTCCGAGCGCCAGCACCAAGCGCACCTGCCGGCGCCGCAGCGGCTGGATCACGACCGCGCTCCCGGCGGCCGGACGCCGGCCCACGGCACACCGGCCAGGTCGGCGAGCGACCGGTCGAAGGTGGCGACGTCGTCCAGGCAGAAGTCGGCGAGCCGCGCGTGGCCGCACGCGCGCGCCAGCACTTGCATGAGTTCGACGCTCGCTTGCAGGTAGGTGGCGAGCAGGCGCGCGCTCTTGCCGATCTCGAGGCGCTTGCGCAAACCGGGATCCTGGGTGGCGATGCCGACCGGGCATTTGTTGGTGTGGCAGGCGCGCATGCCCTGGCAGCCGATCGCCTGCAGCGCGGAATTGCCGAGCGCCACCGCGTCGGCGCCCAGCGCGAGTGCTTTGACGAAGTCGGGCGCCATGCGCAGCCCGCCGGTTGCGACCAGGCTCACCTGGCTGGCGCCGCAGGCGTCCAGGTGGCGGCGCGCGCGCGCCAGCGCCGGAATCGTCGGCACGCTGATGTGGTCGCGGAAGATCAGCGGCGCCGAGCCGGTGCCGCCGCCCCGGCCGTCGAGGATCACGTAGTCCACGCCGATCTCCAGCGCGGCGTCGAGGTCCTGCTCGATGCGGTTGGCCGACAGCTTGAAGCCGATCGGGATCCCGCCGGTGCGCTCGCGCACTTCTTCGGCGAAGACGCGAAAATCGGCGGGCCCCGGGAACTCGGGGAACCGCGCCGGACTTACCACGGTCGTCCCCGGCTCGACGCCGCGCACTTCGCTGATCCGGCCTTGGTTCTTGTGCGCCGGCAAGTGTCCGCCGGTGCCGGTCTTGGCCGCCTGGCCGCCCTTGAAGTGGAACGCCTGCACGCGATCGAGCAGCTCCCACCGGAAACCGAAGCGTGCGCTCGCGAGCTCGTAGAAGTAGCGCGAGTTTTCGGCCTGCTCTTCGGGGAGCATGCCGCCTTCGCCCGAGCAGATGCCGGTGCCCGCCAGTTCGGCGCCGCGGGCGAGCGCGGTCTTGGCTTCTTCGCTCAAGGAGCCGAAGGACATGTCGGTCACGAACAGCGGAATTTCGAGCCGCAGCGGCTTGCGCGCGCCCGGGCCGATGACGACGGCGGTGTCGACCGCCTCTTCGTCGAGCAGCGGCAGCCGCGCGAGCTGCGCGGGCAGGATCTGGATCGCGTCCCAAGCCGGCAGCTCGGTGCGCGGCACGCCCATCGCCGCGCCCTTGCCGTGGTGTCCGGTCCTAGTCAGGCCTTCGCGTGCGAGCCGCCGGATCTCGCCGACGAATGGCTCGGCCGGGTCGCCGCCGGTCTGCACGTAGTCGCCGAGGTAGGCGGCGCGGTCGAAGGGCTGCGGGTGCTTGCGGTGGAACGCGCGCACTTCGGCTGCGTCGACCCAGACCTTGCCGACGTCGCGCCAGCTCGCGAACTTGTGCAGCGCCTCCGAGTCGTTGTATTCGCTGACGCCGGTGTCGTAGCGGTAATCCCAGTCGCGCAGGTCGCAGACCAGGTTGCGGCCGTCGACGTGGCCGTCGGCGAGCAATGCGCCGCGGTGCAGGCAGCGGCCGTAGAGAACGGAGACCCGGTCGTCGTAACGGACGATCACCAAGTCGACGTTCTCGACCCTGGCGTGGGCCGGCTCGCGGTCGGCGAGCGCCGCCAATTCGGCGACGGCGACGGCCTCGCGGGCCGTGGAGGTGGACTGGGCCATGGGCCCGCGAGTGTAAGCGCATTCGCCACTCGCGGGGCGCGCGGCTAGGTGCCGAATTCCTGCACGATCTGGGCCAGGAATTCCTTGCCGTCGCCGAAACACATCAGGCAGTTGTCGCGCTCGAACAGCGGATTCTTGATTCCCGCGTAGCCCGGACTCAAGGAGCGCTTGATCATCAGAACGGTCTGCGCCTCGTAGGCGTTGAGGATCGGCATGCCGGCGATCGGGCTTTGCGGATCGTCGACGGCGACCGGATTGACCACGTCGTTCGCGCCGACGATCACCACCACGTCGGTGTTGCGGAAGTCGCCGTTGATCTTCTCGAGTTCGAGCAGCTTCTCGTAGGGCACGTCGGCCTCGGCGAGCAGCACGTTCATGTGTCCGGGCATGCGCCCGGCGACGGGGTGGATCGCGAAGCGCACTTCGGTCCCGTTCTTCTCGAGCTTCTCCATCAGCTCCTTGACCACGTGCTGCGCCTGGGCGACCGCCATGCCGTAGCCGGGCACGAAGATCACCGAAGCGGCGGCTTCGAGCAGCATGGCGGCCTCTTCTGGCGATGCCGATTTGACGCCCACGTAGTCGCTCTGGTCGCCGCCGCCGCCGTCGCTCGCGCCGAAACCGCCCACCAGCACGTTGCCGATCGAACGGTTCATGGCCTTGCACATCAGCTGGGTCAGGATCAGCCCCGAGGCGCCGACCAGCGCGCCGGCGGCGATCAGCAGCGGGTTGCCGATCACGAAACCGGTCATCGACGCCGCAATCCCCGAATAGCTGTTGAGCAGCGAGATCACCACCGGCATGTCGGCGCCGCCGATGGGGATGACCAGGAGCACGCCGAGCGCGAAAGCGATGATCGCGAGCACCACCACCAGGAACACCGCCAGGCTGCCGGTCGCGCCCCAGCCGGCGATCAAGCCCAGGCTGATGGCCGCGGCGCCGAGCCCCAGGTTGATCAAGTGGCGGAACGGCAGCAGCACCGCATTGCCCGAAATGCGCCCCGACAACTTGCCGACCGCGACCAGGCTGCCGGTGAGCGTGACCCCGCCGATGAGCACCGACAGGAGCACGGTGGCGGTCCAAGCGCCGTTCATGGCTTGGGCCGGAGTGGGAGCGCCGAGGTCGAGCGCAGCGCGCATGTCCGGCACGTCGTAATAGCTGCTCCAAAGGACCGCGAGCGCGACCAGCAGCGAGGCGCCGCCGCCCAGGCCGTTGAGCAGCGCCACCATTTCCGGCATCGAGGTCATGGCGACGGTGCGCGCGAGCCACGCGCCGACCAGCGTGCCGATCAGCGCGCCGGCGATGATCCAGCCCCAGCCGAGATCCGCGTACGCTGCGAGCGTGGTGACGACGGCCACCAGCATGCCGAGCGCGGCGAACTGGTTGCCGCGGCGCGCGGTCCGCACCCGTCCGAGCCGCTTGAGGCCGAGGACGAACAGCGCCGTGGCGAGCAGGTACGCCAGGTTCGGAAGCACGCCGAGCTCGTTCATGCCGCTACTTGCCGCCGCGCTTCTTGGAGCCGAACATCTTGAGCATCCGGTCGGTGACCAGGAAACCGCCGACGACGTTGACCGTCGCCGCGGCCACCGCCAGCGTGCCGAGCAGGTTGGCCACCAATTCGTGGCCGGAGTTCACGCTGATGAGCGCACCGACCAGGGTGATCCCCGAGATCGCATTCGCGCCCGACATCAGCGGCGTGTGCAGCGTGGGCGGCACCTTGGTGATGAGCTCGAAGCCGAGGAAGATCGCCAGCGCGAAGACGAAGACCAGGATCATGAAGCGGCTCCGCTCTGCAAGGCTTCGGCGGTGGCGCCGTGGCGGACCTCGCCGGCGTGGACGGCGAGCGAGCCGTCGGTGATCTCGTCCAGAAGGTCGAGCACGAGTTCTTGTCCGGGCCACAAGTGCGTGACCGCCGCCAGGACGTTGCGGGAGTAGAGCTCGCTCGCGTTGGCCGCGACCGTGGCCGGCAGGTTGGGCGGGCCGAGGATGCTCACGCCGTGCGCGACGACGGTCTCGCCGGCGCGCGTCAGCTCGCAGTTGCCGCCCTGGCTCGCGGCCAGGTCGACGATGACCGAGCCGGCGCGCATGCTGCGCACCATGTCGGCGGTGACGAGCACGGGAGCCTGGCGGCCGGGAACTTGCGCGGTGGTGATCACCACGTCGGCTTCGGCGAGGTGCTTGCCGACCAATTCGGCCTGGCGGCGGCGGTAGTCGTCGCTGGCTTCCTTGGCGTAGCCGCCCGACTCGTCGCTGCCTTCCTGGCCGCCTTCGACCAGCAGGAAGCGCGCGCCCAGCGACTCGACCTGCTCCTTGGTCTCGGCGCGGATATCGGTCGCTTCGACCACGGCGCCGAGCCGGCGCGCGGTGGCGATCGCCTGCAAGCCGGCGACCCCGACCCCGAAGACGAGCACCTTGGCGGGCTTGACAGTGCCCGCGGCGGTCATGAGCAGCGGGAAGTAGCGCGGCAGCTGCGCGGCGGCGAGCAGCACGGCTTTGTAGCCGGCGACGTTGGCCTGCGACGACAACGCGTCCATCTTCTGGGCGCGGGTGATCCGCGGCACCAGGTCCATCGCGAAGACCGACACCTGCGCCTCGGCGAGCGCGCGCACCGAGGCGAGGTTGCGCGTCGGCTCCAGAAAGGCCACGAGCACGCAGCCGCGCGGCAGGGCGCGGGCTTCTTCGGGGCTCGGCGGCGCCACTTTCAGGACGGCCTGCGCGCCATCGAGGACCGCGGCGGACTCGGCCATCACGGTGGCGCCGGCTGCGGCGTAGTCGGCATCGGCGAAACACGCGCCGGCGCCGGCGCCGGCCTGCACCCTGACGGCCGCGCCGTTCTGCACCATGCGGGCCACCGTTTCGGGGGTGGCGGCAACCCGGGCCTCGTGCGGACCGGACTCGCGGAGAATGGAAAACACGGGCATTTGCGCAAAGCGTCGCCTGGATGCGGCGCCGAGGCGGGAAGTGTAACTATGCCTTGGACCGTGCAGCGAGCTGGCGCGCCTATCCTGTGCTGGTGCAGAGCGGGATCTTTCCGCACCCGCGGTTCGCGGCCTACGAACTGCTCGATTCCGGCGCCGGCGAGAAGCTCGAACGGATCGGTGGCCGCGTGCTGCGGCGGCCCGATCCGCAGGCTCTCTGGGGCCGGCGGCTCCTGGACACGGATTGGCGCGCCGCGGACCTGCAATTCGTGCGCGAGTCGGACCGCGGAGGACGCTGGGAGGGGCCGTCGGGACGTGCGGTTGGAACCCCGTCCTGGGAGCTCGAAATCGCGGATCTCGAAGGCCTGGAGCCGATGCGGCTCGAGCTGCGCGCGACGCCCTTCAAGCACGTCGGCTTGTTTCCCGAACAGGCGGCGAACTGGACGTGGGTCGAGGAGCGGCGGCGGCAGCTCGACCTGGCGGGCGTGGGCGAGCCGCGGCTCTTGAACCTTTTCGCCTACACCGGCGCGGCAACCGTGCTCGCCGCCGCCGCCGGCTGGCAGGTGACGCACGTGGACGCTTCGCGCGCGTCGCTCGACTGGGCGGCGGAGAACGCGCGCCGCAGCGGACTTCCGGGCGACGCGGTCCGCTGGATCCTCGACGACGCGTGCGCTTATTCGGCGCGGGAGCAGCGGCGCGGCAACACCTACCACGGTGTGCTGCTCGATCCCCCGGCGTACGGCCGGGGGCCCAAAGGCGAGAAATGGACGCTTGCCGCCAAGCTCGACAGCCTGCTGCGCGCCTGCCACGGTCTGCTCGACGCCGCGGCGCCGTCCTTCATGGTGCTGTCGACCTATGCGGTGGGCTATTCGGCGCTCGCCTACCGGAACATCTTGCAGGACCTCGGCGGCGGCGCCGTCGAGGTCGGCGAGCTGGCGCTTCCCGAAACGGAAGGCGGGCGCTTGCTGCCTTGCGGCTACGCCGCGCGCTTGCAGCTGCCCGGCGGCGCGTGAGTCTCGCGGTCCTGTTGCACGACAACCACTTGCTTGCGGTGGCCAAGCCCGCGGGGGTGCCTTGCGTCGCGGATGCGAGCGGGGACGAAAGCCTGCAGGAACGTGCCAAGGCCTGGCTCAAGCGCGAGCATGACAAGCCAGGAGAGGTCTACCTCGCCGTCGTGCACCGGCTCGACCGGCCGGTGTCGGGAGTGGTGCTGTTCGCACGCACCAGCAAGGCGGCAGCCCGGCTCTCCGACCAATGGCGCCGGCGGGCGGTCGCGAAGGGTTACTTGGGCGTGGTGGAAGGGGTGATCCAGGACGACGCCGGCCAGGTGGAGCAATGGCTGCTCAAGGACCCGGAGCGCAATCGGGTCCGCGCGGTGCCGGCGCCGGCCGCCGACGGCGGAGCCGCGCAATTCGCCCGGACCCGTTGGCAAGTGCGCGCGCGCCGGCGTGGCCGCACGCTTCTCGAACTCGAGCCGCTCACCGGACGGTCGCACCAATTGCGGGTCGCTTGCGCGAGCCTCGGCCATCCGCTGGCGGGGGATCTCAAGTACGGCGCCTCCGCGCCGCTCGCCGATCGCTCGATCGCCTTGCACGCGTGCTGGCTCGAGTTCGACCATCCGACGTTGCGGGTGGCCGTGCGGGTCGAGGCGCCGCTTCCGGCTGGCGAGCCTTGGGGCGAATTCGGCTGAAGCTGGCGCACTACTTTCTGCTGCGGCACGGCAATCCCCACCCGCGGCGCGACAGACCTTGTCTGGAGGTTCGCACCCATGGCCGCGTTTTTGGTCCACTAGTTGCTCGGAACCGGCATCCTCGCCCGGCGAGCGGCAATCGCGGTTTGAATGGTCATTCATTGCAGACTCCGCGGACGCACTCCGCGGATTTTGCCGTGAAATCGGGAAAAAGTCTCAGGTGCCGGGCGAGAGATTCATCCATACATCCTTGCTCCGCGGGGGCGGCGACCCCATGATTCCGCCGCAACCGCGCGTTGGGGCCCCAACGCCGGAAACGCTCAGGAGAAAACCAAGATGAAGATTCAAATGCTCTGCCTATTGGCCGGCCTCACGATCGTGGGCTGCCAAGGGGTTCAAGGTCCGAATTTCGCCAAGACCCAGTACCGCGTAGCCGGAAGTGCGAGCTACAACACCCTCGAAGCGGACTTCGGCGGTCCCGGCAAGCTCGAAGTCGACACGCTCAGCTTCAACGGCCAGTTCGGCTACTTCGTCGATCCGAACGTCGAAGTCGGCTTGCAAGCGCAGTACACCGACGCCGACGTGAAGTTCACGCCCGGCCCGGCATCCGTCAGCCTGACCATGTACGGCATCCTGCCCTACGCCCGCTACTGGTTTATGAACACCGGCAACACCCGTCCCTGGGTGCAAGGCCGCGTCGGCCTCATCCAGAACGAAACCCTCGTCGGCCCCGGCGCCGACTCCGGCTTCGCCTGGGGCGTCACCGGCGGTCTCAGCACCTACGTGACCGAGTCGACCGCGTTCGAGTGGTTCCTGGACTACCTGTCGTACTCCGCCGACAACGGCCCCATCAGCGCGGACGTCACCGGCTTCACCGTCGGTGGTGGCTACGCGGTGCACTTCTAACCGCAGAATCTTCGCTTCGGCGAAACCTGGCCGGGCGGCTCCCTCCCGGGA
>DASWJW010000115.1:0-3698 GCA_036396955.1 Planctomycetota bacterium | reverse complement strand
GGGCGCGACTACCTCCTGCTGTTCCTGCAGGCCAAGTCCATCAGCCGCGCCACGCGCTGAACCGGATTGCGGGCCGCGTCCCCGGCGGGACGCGGCCCGCGAACCCATGGACGAGCCGAATCTCGACCGGCGCCGCTTCCTGCGCCAGGGGTTGCGCGACCTCGCGCGCGCCGTGGTCGAGAGTTTCGAGGAAACCGCGCCTCCGCCGCAGCGCCGCTTGCGGCCGCCCGGTGCCCGGATCGAGGCCGAATTCCTGGACCGTTGCACGCGCTGCGACGACTGCGTGCGGGTGTGCCCGGCGCAGTGCCTGGTCAAGGCTCCGGAAGGCGACCCGGACGCCGGGACTCCGTTCCTGCTGCCGTCGCTGCGGGCGTGCGTCCTTTGCACCGACCTCGCTTGCACCCACGTCTGCGAACCTGGCGCATTGGAGCCGCTGCAGCGGCCCCAGGACGTCGCCATCGGACTCGCCTGGCTGCAGCGGAGCAGCTGCCTGCCGTTCCAAGGCGAAGCTTGCACGATCTGCCACGAAGTCTGCCCCACCGAGCCCAAGGCGATCGACCTCGAGGGCGGCCGGCCGCGGGTGCGCGCCGATCTGTGCACTGGGTGCGGGCTCTGCGAGGAGCGCTGTCCCACGCGCCCGCGCTCCATCCAGGTCCTGCCGCTGGCGCCGCGTCCCGCCGACTCCGGTTTGGATTCCGGGAGCGGAGGACGACAATCGCCGGAGCCGCCCGCACCGCGCGGCGGCGATCAGAACGGATGACCACCGCACCCTCTTCTCCCGCGCCCCGTGGCACCGACCGCGGCAAGCGGCGAGTGGCGCCGGTCTCCGAGAGTTTCGACGCGGAAGACCAATTCGATCCTGCCGTCGCGGCGCGGCCCCTGGCGGCCGGCGTGCTGCTGGTGGGCCCGATCCTCGCCGCGGTCGGCGTGCTCGGCTGGATGCGCCTTGTCGGCGGAGTGCCCTTGCTCGAACCGCCGGCGTTCGACCTGCTCGGCTTGCTGCTCGATCTGCTGCTGCTGCTGCTGTTCCTGGTGCCGCACAGCTTGCTGGCCCGCGGCTTCGGTCGGCGCTGGCTGAACCGTCCGCTCGGCCCCGAAGCGGAGCGTCCGCTCTACGTGCTGGCCGCCGGCGCGACCCTCACCTTGATGGTCTTCGCTTGGAGCGAATCAGGCCCGGTGATCTGGAACCACGCCGGCATGCCGGCGTACGCGGCGCGCGCGGTGCAGGGTGCGGGCCTGCTCCTGCTCGGCTGGGCCCTGCTCGTGAAAGGCGCCGACAATTTGCTGGGGATCCCGCACTTGCGCGCCCTCGAGACCGGCCGCAAGGCGCAAGGCGAAGAACTCACCGCTTTGCCGCCGTATCGCTGGATGCGCCACCCGATGAACGTCGGCTTCCTGCTGCTGATGGCGGGGATGCCCGAAGTCACGCTCGACCGGGCCTTGCTCGCCGGCGTCACCGGGGCCTGGATCCTGCTCTCCGCGCCATTCGAGGAACGGGACGCCGGGCTCACGTTCGGGCGCTCCTATCGCGCATACAAAGAGCGGACTCCGCGCTGGTGGCCGCGCTTCCGGCGCCAGCAGGATCAATGAACCGCAACTCCCTCCTGCGCGCCTTGAGGCGCCTGCTCGGCGATGCGGCGGTCCGCACCGATCCGGCCGGGCTCCTCGCCTACGAGTCGGACGCGCTCACCTTGTTCCGCAGCAAGCCCGCAGCGGTGGTGCTGCCGGCGACGCGCGAGCAGGTCGTCGAAGTCGTGCGACTGCTGCACCGCGCGCAAGTGCCGTTCGCGGCCCGCGGCGCGGGCACGGGCCTGTCGGGCGGCGCGCTGGTGCCGGAAGGTGGCGTGGTGCTCGCACTGGGCCGTTTGGACCGCATCCTCGAGCTCGACCCGCAGGAAGGACTCGCCGTGGTCGAACCCGGCGTGGTCAATGCCGCGGTCAGCCGCGCCGCGGCGGCGCACGGGCTGCGCTACGCGCCCGATCCGGCCAGCCAGAGCGTTTCGACCATTGGCGGCAATCTCGCCGAGAACGCAGGAGGACCGCATTGCTTCCTGCACGGCATGACCGGGCAGCACGTGCGCTTCGCCGAAGTCGTGCTCCCCGACGGCCGCGTGCAGACCTGGAGCGCCCCCGAAGAAGGCGCCGACGACCTCGACCTGCGCGGGTTCCTGGTCGGATCGGAGGGCAGCGTTGCGGTGGCGCTGAAGATCGGCTTGCGGCTGATCCCGCTGCCCGAAGACGTCGCCACCCTGATGGCCGCCTACGACAGCGTCGGCACGGCGTGCGAGACCGTGAGCGAGATCGTCGCGTCGGGACTTGCGCCGGTCGCGCTCGAAGTCATGGACGCGCTCGCGATCCGCGCGGTCGAAGACTCGGTCTACCGCTGCGGCCTGCCGACCGACGCCGGAGCCGTGCTGCTGGTCGAACTGGAGGGACCGGCGGCCCGGGTCGCCGCGGAAGCCGAAGCCGTCGAGACCATTCTCGCGCGCCGCGAGCCGATCAAGCTGGAGCGCGCGCGCACGGCGGCGCAGCGCATGGCCTTGTGGAAAGGCCGCAAGGGCGCCGGCGGCGCGCTCGGCCGTCTGGGCCCCGACAGCTACGTGATGGACGGCGTGGTTCCGCGCGGCCGGCTGGCCGAAGTGATGGAATTCGTCGCCGATATCGAGGCAGAAGTCGGCCTGCCGGTCGCCAATCTCTTCCACGCCGGCGACGGCAACCTGCACCCGCACTTCTCCTACGACGCGCGCGACCCCGACCAGGCCCGCCGCGTAGAGGAAGCCGGCGCGCGCATCGTGCGGAAGTGCCTCGAACTCGGCGGCTCGCTCTCGGGCGAACACGGCATCGGCTTGGAAAAGCAGCACTTGCTCGGCGAGCAGTACGCCCCGGCCGAACTCGCGCTCATGGAACGCTTGCGGCGGGTCTTCAACCCGGACGACCGTCTCAATCCCGGCAAGGGCTTGCCGCTGCGACGCGGTTGCGCCGAGGCCTTTCACCGCCACGCGCCGCGGCCGGAGGCGGTTTCTTGACGGTCGCTCCCGTGATCACACCGGCCGACGCGGAGGCGGCCGCCGACTTGCTCGCGACCGCGCGCGCGGAAGGCCGCTGCGTGCTGCCGCGCGGCCGCGGGACGCGCGTGGCCCGGCATTCCCCCGAGTCCGCGCCGGATCTGTGGCTGTCGAGCTCGCAGTGGCGCACCATCCACGCGCTTTCGCCAGACGACCAGACTTGCGAAGTCGACGCCGGCCTCGCGCCTTCTGTCCTCGAAGCCGCGCTGGCGCCGCACGGCCTCGAACTCGCCGTGAACGCGCCCGGGCCTGCGGCCGGAACGCTCGGCGGCCTGTTCCTGGCGCCCGACCTGTCGCTCCTGCAGGCCGCCTGGGGACCGCCGCGCGACCAGGTGCTCGGCGCCCGCTGGCTGCTCGCCGACGGTTCGGTCGTGAACACCGGAGCCCGGGTGGTCAAATCGGTGGCGGGCTACGACGTGACCCGCTTGTTCCTCGGTTCGCGCGGCCGCCTCGCCTGCTGCTTGCGCCTGATCCTGCGCCTGCGGCCGCGGCCGCGCGCTGCCCGCTGGTTTCGCATCGACCCCGCGCAGCTTTGCCGCTGGCTCGCGGCCGACCCGCCCGCGCGCATCCCCGCGCGCCGCCTGTTCTCGACCCGCCACGCCGACGGCCTGCGTGTCTGCGCCGAACTGGACG
>DASWJW010000114.1:0-14984 GCA_036396955.1 Planctomycetota bacterium | reverse complement strand
CCAGCACCTGCTCGGCCGCGCCGGCCTCGTCGAGCCGTGCGGCCCGCACCCGCTCGACGAGACCCGAATCGCCGTGGTGGGTCCGGTTCCATTCGTCCATCCCGGCGAGCACCGCCTCCGGCTGGTGGAGGACCAGGTCGGGGCCCTCGGCGACCAGCTCGAGCTCCGCATCGGTGACGAGCACGGCGATTTCGAGGACGCGGTCGCGCTCGGGATCGAGCCCGCTCATCTCGAGGTCCATCCAGATCAGCCGGCCGTCGTCAACTTCCACGGCCATCCCCGGTCGCACGGTCGTGCCGGCATTCGGAGCCCTCGTCGGCGGTCACCAGCGGACGCAAAGAGTCGTTGTGGCGCAACAGCGCCTCGGCGACGGCAGCGGGCACCGAGTGGTCGTGCATGGTCTCGCGCAGCAGCTGCTGCCGGCGCAAGAAGTGCCCGCCGAGGATCGGCAGCGCTCGGTGCACCTCGCGAATGGGCCGGCCGGTATAGGGCACGTCCGCGCCGAGCGCGGCGAGCGCGAGTTCGAGTTCCTTGTCCACCAGCCGGATCCGGTCCTTGCCGGCGAACAGGAAACCGATCATCAGATCCTCGAAGACCCGCCCGAAGAAGTCTTCGAGGACCAGGCGCAGGCGATCCGCTCCACCGGCAAGGGCGACGAGGTCCTCGGGCAAAGCTCCGGCACCGGCGGTCAGACGGCCAGCGCCGCCAGCGCGGCGTCGTAGTCGGGCTCTTGCGCGATCTCCGGCACTTGCTCCGCGTGCACCACGCGGCCGGCGCCGTCGACCACGATCACGGCGCGGGAGCAAAGGCCCGCCAGCGGACCCTCGACGATGTTCAGACCGTAATCGTCGCCGAAACTGCTGCGGAACGTGCTCAAGGTGTGCACGTTGTCCAAGCCCTCGGCGCCGCAGAAGCGCTTGAGAGCGAACGGCAGGTCGGCGGACACGTTCAGGACCGTCACGCCCTTCATGCCGGCAGCCTTCTCGTTGAAGGTGCGCACGGAGGTCGCGCAGACCGGCGTGTCGACGCTCGGAAAGACGTTGAGGACGCGGATGCCGCGGTAGTCGCCGAGGCTCGCCTCGGAGAGGTCGCAGCGCACGAGGCGGAAGTCGGGTGCGGCGCTGCCCACCGCGGGAAGGTCGCCGGCAGTGGAAATCGGATTGCCTTTCAGCGTGATCGTGGCCATGGGAGGCTCCAAACGGGTAAAAGTTCCTCGAGTCCGAGGGGGCCGGGCACTATACCCCTGCCGCGAAAGGGCGGTGGCGGCTACTCGGAATCCTTGAAAGCGCCGGGAACGGCGGCACCGGAAAGGCGGCACGGCGAGTCCGCGCGCAACCGGTAGTCGCCCGCGGCCGCGTCGACGAAAGCTGCGTCGCCGCCACGGTTTCCGTTCTCGCCGGCGTGCGTGCCGACGCCGATCCAGCAGTCGTGGACCTCGTCGGCGCCGATCAGCACCAGGTCCTCGCCGTTGCCCGCCACGATGCACCCGCGCAAATCGAAACCGCTCGTGCCGCCGTGCTTCTCGCGCCGTTGGATCCCGCTCGCGGCGTTGCCAGCGACCGTGCAAGCCTCGGCGATCACGCGCAAGTTGCGGCCGTCGGAGAGCGCGTACAGGCCGGCAGCGCCGTTGCCGGCGATCAAGTTGCCGACGAACACGCCGAGGCTCGGTTCCGCGAGGAAGTTGCCGAAGAACACGCCGTTGCCTTGGCTTTCGAGAATGCGGCAGTTGCGCACCTCAAGCTGCAGCTGCGTGTTGACCAGGTGCAGACCGACGCCATTGCCGGTGAAACGGCAGTCTTCGATCAAGGAGCGCGCTGCGGGATCGCCGTTGGCGCCGACGAGCGCGAGTCCGAAGCGCAGATTGTCGGAGAAACGGCAGCCGCGCAGTTCGAGAGGGTGGTCGCCGGCCGGACGCTCGATCTGCAAGCCCACGTCGCAGGCGCGAAACTCGCAGCCGGCGAAGGCGAAGGGGCGCCCTCCCGCCACCGGCCCGGCCAGGCCGGCGATGCGGACACCAGCGCCAGCGCTGTCGGCGAAAACACAGCCCTCGACCCGCAAGCCGACGAGCGGACGTCCGGACTCGTCGAGTGGAATCGCGGGGATCTCCAGGCCGACTCCGCAATTCTCGAAGCGCGCATCGGACAGCTGCAAGTCGATAACACCGGTGGCGCGCACTCCCGCGCTGCTGCACGCACGGAAGCGCGCGCCCGCCACGCGCAAGCGCGCGCTGCCACGATCGGCGCTCCCGCCTTCCCAGGCGAGACCGGTGCCGAGCCGCTCGCAGCGGACGTCGCGGAGGACGAGCTCGCCGGCCGTCCATCCCGAAACCTGCACGCCGGTCTCCGCACCGGTGAGGGTCAGGTCCGCCAGGACGGTGCGGCCGGCGCCGCCGGCGAGATCAAGGACCGCAGCGGCCCCGCCGGCTTCGATGCGGCACACCTGCGGCGCGAGTCCGAGCAGCTGCGTGCCGTTGGCGAGCCGGAGTGGAAACTCCTCGCCGCTCGCCGCCGAGTAGGTGCCGACGTCCACGCGCAGCTCAAGGGGTCCGCTGCCTGCCGCGGCGCGCAACGCGCGCGTGAGACTCCGATACGGCGCGGCGGCGGTGCCGTCGCCCTCCGCGTCGCTGCCACCGCGACCGCTGACATGCAGCACCTGCGGCGCCGCAGCCGCCGCCGGTTCCTGCCCGGTTCCGAGGGCCGCGAGCAGCGGGAACGCCGCCGCCAGGATCAAGGCACGATCTCGATACCCACCGGGTTGGTGGCGAAAGTCGGCGCGCCGGGGTTCGTCACGGCGGCGAAGTGAACCGTGCTGCCGATGAATCCCGACGGCAGCGGTCCGAGCGTGTCGATCGTCGCCAGTGCGCTTCCGGTCGCATCGAGCACGCCGCGCGTGTTCTGCAAGCGCGCGCTGTTCGCGTTGGCGATGGTCCAATTGGTGAACGCATCGCGGTTGAGCGGCACCACGACTCCGGTCCCGGTCAGCGTGCCGGGCGCGGTGCCGCTGCGGCTGCCGACCACGATGTAGCTCGAGCCGGCGAAGTTGGGGCCCACGTTGACGGTCAAGTGGACCTGCCCGCCGGTCGCGGCCGAGAGCTGCTCCACGTCGGCGACGAGATCGAGGCCCACCACGTCGGTGTAGACGTCCTGCGTGCCGCTGCGGCCATCGACCCAGAAGGGGTGCACCGCGCCGCTGAAGGTGTCGACGTCGAGGTAGTCGCCGATGAAGCCGCCGCCGAATTCGGTCGGCCGGTGATCCCAGCCCAGGTCGGAAACCGGATGGTTCGCGAAGGTGACGCCGCCGTCGCTCGAACGCGCCACCCAGGTCCAGAGCAAGTAGTTGGCGGGATCCAGGCGCCGGTCGAAGAAGCTGACGTTCAGGTTGCCCTTGGTGTCCACCACCGCGCCGGGCATCACCTGGTCGGCGCTGCCGGCGTCGTCGTTCACCTTGCGCACGGTCCAGGTGGCGCCCTGGTCGGTCGACGTCGCGACTTCAATGTCGGCCTGCCCGCCTTGCCAGGTGTGCTGCGCGAGGTAGACGTTGCCTGCGTGCGGCCCGTTGGTCCAGTCGGCGGCCAGCGCGAAGATGTCGAACATCCGGAAACTGCTGCCGGGGATCGGCGAGGGCACCTGGCCGAACGAGGCCGCCACCACGTCCGCGCCCCAATTCACGCCGCCGTCGCTCGAGCGGTCGACGTAGGCGCGGAAGTTGCCGCGGTCCGCCCAGCCCACGTAGAGCTCGCTGTTCGCCGCGTAGGCGACGTCGGGCGAGATCGTGTTGGTGGAGACGTCGTTGATCTTCTTGGCCGTGCTCCAGCTCGCTCCGCCGTTGCTGGTGGTCGCGACGAGCACGTCGGCGCCGTTGCCGAAGAAACGGTTCCACGCCGTGGTGACGTCGCCGTGATGCGCCCCGTTGCTGTAGTCGCTGGCGGCCTGCGGCTTGTCGTTCGCGGAGTTCAAGTCGATCTGGATGCCGCCGGTCCAGGTGACGCCGCCGTCGGCCGACCGGTACGAAGTCACCGCGCTCCCACCGGCGCTGAAGTACTGCATGCCCACCACGTGCACCACGCCCGCGGGGTCGAAGGCGACGCAGGGGTCGCCCGAGAAGCTGTATCCAGGATCGATACCGAAGGTTCCGGTCGTCCAGGTGGCGCCGCCGTCGCGGGTGCTGTACCAGCCGATCTGGACCGTGCCGAAGCGGTAGTCGTTGGCGGTGCCGACCCAGTTGTCTTCGTCGAGCGGATTCACCGAGAACGAAGTCTCGTTCTGGGCGCTGGTGGCATCGGTGTTGGCGCGGATGTCGCCGCCTCCCGGGCCCGCGGGGGAGCCCGGTCCGGACACCGGGCCGGCCGTCACCGCGGTCGGCGCGCCGGCGGGCGGTCCGGTGCTGAAGCGCTCAGGAAGCTTGGGATCCTGCAGCGCGGACAGCGCCGGGGACAGGCACAGCAGAACGGGGAGGAATTGAAGCATCGGGGAGCCGGTCGGGGGTTGGCGGACCTCCGCCATGCTAGCAACGAAAACCTACCGGGTTTCGGCTACGGACCGCGGGAAACCTCCGATCGAAGCCGCCCAAAGCGGTCGTCCGCCGCGTCTAGGCGTTCGCGTCCGGCCAGGACTGCGCGTTGCGCACGTAGCGGCCGTCGCGGAAACCGTGGAAGAATTGCGCCAGCAGCGGATGGTCGATCGAGCGCGCGGACCGGTCCAGTTCGAGATTGGACTCGGCGACGTAGGTCACCTGGTCGCCGCCGTCGACCAGCACGTGGTACCAGGGCTGCTCGCGACCCGGCTGCGTGCGGTTGGCGTGATACCAGTCGATCGACGCCCGGCACTCGGGATCGGCGTCGACCACCACGCCGCGGTAGTGGTAGAGGCGGTGCCGGACCAGCTGGCCGCTCGCGAAGTTCGCCCGGCGCGCCTCGTCGTTCCCGGCGGCTCCGGCCCGCGACCTCCCGTCTCCGGAGTCCGCCGCGGCGCGTGCGATCGTGGCGAGGAGCCGCGCCGCGAGATCGCGGTCGGCGACCCGGCCGGCGCGCTGGAAGGCTCCGACGAGATTGCGCAGGCTGCGGGCCAGGAAAGCGTCGGCCGTGACCGCGTCGTCGACGACCCGGTCGATCCGCGCGAGCTCGCCGCGGTAGCGGCCGCGCAATTCCTCCGGATCGAGCACGCGCCCGCCGTCGAAGCAGTCGACCAGCCGCGGCTGGCCGTCGACGCGGATCCGGGCAAGGAAGTGCCCGGGAAAACCACAGCCCTCCGCGCGTAGGCCGAGGCGTGCCCCCACGAGCACCAGCACGGCGACCAGGCTGATCGGCACGCCGCGCCCGGTGCGGATCACGGCGCAGAGATTGCTGTTGTGCGGCGCGTAGAAATCGCGCCGGGCGCCGCGCAAACGGCCGCGCGCGAACAGGAAATCCACCAGGCCTTCGAGCGTCGGCGGTCCGCCGGCGAACCGGTAGTCGCCGGCGAGCTCGTCGAGCTGTTCGCCGAGATCGAGCGGCGAACACGGGCCGTTCAGCCACGCGCCGAGCCGGCGGTAGCCGGCTTCCATGCGCGCGAGATCGTTCCCGGTCGAGAAGACCTGCGGCCAGTCGGCTTCCATCCAAGCGCGCGCCGGCCCGGCGAGCAGCGTCTCGATGCGGCGCACGCGGTCCCGGTTCGGCCGCAGTCCGCGTTCGCGCAAGGCTTGCGCCAGCCCCGGGCCGAAGGCCGCCAGGTCGCGCCCCACCGCGCGCTGCACGACCGGCGCATCTTCTTCAAGAAGCTCGAGCAGCAGCGGAAGGTCGTCGACGGCGGGCACCTTGGCGCTCCTAGTCGTCGGCGGCCGGCGCGGCGGCAGCTTGCGCGGCGCCGCCTCCGCTGCGCGCCCATTCGCGCGCCTCGTCCTGCGTGAGGAAGTATCCGGCGGGAGCCGCCTGCGGCCCGTCGGCACTGCGCCGCGCCACCCACGCTGTGCGGTAGACGAAGGCTCCGGCGATCTTCAAACCGTGGTCGATGAGCTTCTTGCGCATGACCAGTTCGCGGTCCAGGCGGAAGTCGCCGACAGTCTCGGTCTCGGAGGTGGAAGCGCTCATCGTGGGCCCGGCGGCGCCGCGCGTGCGGCGGGCTGCATAGCCTAGCAGCGATCAGGCGCCGGCCCGCAGCGCCGCGAGCTGCGCCGGATCGGGGTTGCCCCCCGACACGATGGCCGCGACCCGCAACGGGCGGCGCGCTCGCCACTCGAACGGGACCGCACCGCCAAGGACCGCGGCGACGGCGGCGGCGCCGGCCGGCTCGACGGTCCAGCCGCCATCCACCACCAGAGCGCGCTGGGTGGCGAGAATCGCGGCGTCCGGGAGCGCGTGGGCGCGCACTCCCAGCGCCACGCAGATCTCCAAGTTCGCTTGCCCGAGCGACATGGGGCACAGGCCCTGGATCGCCGTGTCGATGTTCTCCAGCAGCACCGGAGTCCCGGCGGCGAGCGCGCGGCCGAGCGTGCGCGCTCCGGTTGGTTCGGCCCCGAGCACGCGCACGCGCTCGCCGAGTGCGCGGCGCAGCGCCAGCGCCACGCCGGCGATCAAGCCGCCCCCGCCGACGGGGACGACCACCACGTCGACCTGGGGCCACTCCGCCGCGATTTCCACGCCCACGGTCCCCGCGCCTTCGATGGTGCGGGCGCTGTCGTAGGGATGCACCAGGACGGCACCCGCTGCGATCCGCTCCGCGCACGCGGTCTCGGCGGCCTCGCGAGTGGGCAGAAGCTCCACGTCCGCGCCCGCGTCGCGGCAAGCGGCGATCTTGTTCGGATAGGCGTCCGCGGGCATGAAGATCGTCGCCGGCACGCCGGCGCGCGCGGCCGCCCATGCCAGCGCCTTGCCGTGGTTGCCGGAACTCGTTGCGACCACGCCAGCGCGGCGGGCGCCGGCGTCGAGCTGGCGGATCTGGTTCCACGCGCCGCGCGCCTTGAAGGCGCCGGTTTCCTGCAAACACTCCAGCTTGACGCGCAGTTCTATGTCCGGGTCGCCGCTCGGAAATGGCAGCAGCGGCGTCCGCTGCACGACTCCGGCCAGCGCCCGCAGCGCGGTCTCCGGGTCGATGTGCGCGAAGACGGGCGCGAGCGTCACGGAACGGCCCTGCGGAGTCAGCGGGAGCCGTTGCGGTAGGCCGCGTGGCAGGCCTTGCAGGCGGCCTTCACGCGCGCGAGCGAGGCGTCGGCAGCGGCCGTGCCGCTGGCAGCGACCGCGGCCAGAAGACGTTGCATCTGGCGCAGCTCTGCCGTCGTCTCGTCGCGCCAGTGCCGGAAGTCATCCGGGCGCGCTCCGGCAACGGCGGCCGGCTCGGCTTGCGCGAACAGGCCGGCCAGGATCTCGGCTTCGCGCTGCGGATCGAGGTCGGGGTGCGCCGGGTCGGCGCGCCAGCCGTTCGCTTCCAGGACTTCGAGCCGGTCGACGCTGCGCGCGATCTCCACCATCGCCCCGCGCAGGCCGTCGATGCCGGCGACGGTGGCAAAGTCCCAGTCGAACGCTTGCGTCCGCGCCGCGCCGGCGATCTCTCCGGCGGCCACGGCCCGGTACAGGCCTTCGTACTGGCTCGACGTGCCGCACCACTGCCGCATCTCGGCAAGCGCCTGCTCGCGCGAGGCGCCGTCGACCACCATGCGGCCGATCGCCGCCGCGGCGGGTCCGCGGTGGCGGCCGTGGAAGCAGTGCACGTAGAACGGACCCTCCAACTCGCGGAAGGTCTTGCCGAGCCGCAGCATCTGGTCGCGGTCGATGCCGCTGTAAAGGATGGGCACGTGCACGTAGCGCAGCCCGTGGCGGGCCGCCGCATCGGCGTCCGGCACCTTGCCGTCGACCGACACGACCGTGCGCACTCCCATGGCGGCGAGCGCCGCGAGGCCCTCGTCGCCGACCGGCTCGCTTCCGGAAATCACTTGAGCCGACAAACGGAAGACGTTGTGCAGGACGAGCGATTCCTCGGCCGCGGCTTCGGGCAGGTGCATCGCGGCTGCCACGTCGTACGCCGTCTCAAAACCCTGCAGGGGCGCCGGCGCTTCCAGGGTGACGCCGACCAGGCGTTTGGTCCCAGCGCCGGAATCGCCGGCTCCGATCGGACCATCGCCGCCCGCCCTCTCGACGCATGCCGGAGTCACGCCGACGGCCAGCAAGGCCAAGGCGGACAGCGCGGTGCGGCAGGAACGGGCGAAACGGGACATGGGACGGGGATCATCCGCGGACCTGCTGGGACTGGCAATCGACGTGCCAAGGCCACCGTCCGGCGGCCGTCGCGGTCGAAACCGGCCCAACGGGCCCAAGCCGCCTCCGCAAAGGATACTTGCACACGAAAGCCCGGTTTCCCGGACCCCGGACGGGCGGTCGTCCCCGGGTCGTTTCCGGCGACCCGCGTAACCCCGAGGAAACGCACTCTCGGCCAGGCAGACCGGGAACTTATGCTCCCCCCAGTCCACGATGACTCCTCCCCACGCTTCCCCGGACGGCCGAGGCGACCTCGCTCTGGTCATGACCGGTGGAGGAGCCCGGGCGGCCTACCAAGTCGGATTTCTGCGCTTCCTCGCCGCTCACCATCCGGACGTCGCGCTGCCCATCCTGACCGGGGTCTCCGCCGGAGCGATCAACGCGGCCGGCCTGGCGCACGCCGGCGGCCCGCTCGCCCAGCGGGTCGAGAAGCTCGCCGATGCGTGGCTGGCGGTCCGGGTCGACCGCGTGTTCAAGGTCGGCACCTTCGGCCTGCTCGGTCGGGTGCTCCGCGTCGGCGGCCGGCTCATCGGCGGCGGCCGCCGGCCGGCTTCCGCCCCGCGCAGCCTGGTCGACACGTCCCCGCTGCGCGATTTCCTGCTCGAGCAGTACGGCGGCGAAGGCGGCCTGCACCGCGGCATCCAGCGCAACCTCGATAGCGGGTCCCTCCGTTCGGTCGCCATCACGGGTTCGAGCTACGCGACCGGCCGCAGCGTGACCTGGATCCAGGGAACCGGCGTGCGCACCTGGAACCGCGCCCACCGCACGGCGCGCTTGACGCACCTCACCGCCGACCACGTGATGGCGTCCTCGGCGCTGCCGTTGATCTTTCCGGCCGTGCAAGTGAACGGCCGCTGGTACGGCGACGGCGGGATCCGGCTCACCGCGCCGCTTTCGTCGGCGGTCCACCTGGGTGCACAGCGCGTGCTCGCGATTTCGACGCGCTACGGACGCACCCTCGCCGAAGCCGAAGTGCCGGTGCACGAGGGCTATCCCCCGCCGGCGCAAGTCGCGGGCACCTTGTTGAACGCGATCTTTCTCGACCAGCTCGACGCCGACGCCCTGCGGCTCGACCGCATCAACAACCTGCTCGAGGACAGCCCGCACGCCAAGGAGGCAGGACTGCGGCCGGTCCGCCTGCTGGTGCTGCGGCCTTCGCAGGATCTCGGCAAGCTCGCCAACGACTACGAAGCCGACTTGCCGCGCGCGTTCCGCTTCTTGACCCGCGGACTCGGCACGCGCGAGACGCGCAGCAACGACTTCTTGTCGATGCTCATGTTCCAGAGCGACTACGTGCAGACCCTCATCGATCTCGGCCAGCGCGATGCCGAGGCGCACGCGGACCGGATCGCGGCCTTCCTGGCCGGCCAGAAGGTGCCCAGCAACGTGGCCCTCTAGTCGAGGGGCTGGAGTTCGATGCCGCGGAAGTGCATTTCCGCGCCTTCGGACTGCAGCGCGATGAAACCGCCCTTTTGCGCCGCTTGCAGCCCTTCGTTGACCAAATCGCCGTTGACGAAAAGGCGCACGGTTCCGCGGTCGACCACGATTTCGTAGTCGTTCCACTCGCCGACCGGGCGCTCGGCACCGGCGAAGCGGCGCGTGCGCCGGCCTTCCGTGCGGTCCGCCGCGACCTGCAGCGGGTACTCGCCGATCCGCCAGATGTCGCCTGCACTGCCCGCCTGCAGCTGCGCCTCGATGCTGACCGGCCAGATCTGGTCGGGCTCCTGCACGCGGAGCAGCACGCCGCCGTTGCCGGTGGCGCGCGTCTCCGGATTCCAGCGCCACTGCAGGCGCAGCACGAAGTTCTCGTAGCGCCCCTCGGTGCGCAGGTAGCCGGTCGGCGAACCCTTGCACACCAGGATTCCGTCCTGCACCGACCAGACGTCGGCCGGCGCCGTGCCGGCGCCGTGTACGCCGGTCCAGCCGGCGAGAGAAATGCCATCGAAGAGTTGCACCACGCGCCCCGCGGCGGGCAGCGCCCGCAAGCGTACGTTGCGGAACCACACGTCGTTGCCGTGCTCCTGCAGCGCGATGCGGCCGCGTTCCAGGGTGCCGAAGCGCGGCATGCTGGCGAACTTACTCGCTTTCACGCGGGCCTTCCAGTCGTCGCTGCCGATCTGCTGCTGCAAGACGCGGACGCCGTTGAGCCAGTGCTCGACTCGGCCGCCCTCCAGGACGATGCGCGCGTGGTTCCATTCGCCGGCCGGCCGCGTGACCTTGCCGGCAGGCGCGGCGACCGCATACAGCGCGCCCACCGAGGTGTCGGCTTCCGCGTCGATCCCGTTCCCGGCGTCGTCGAAGATCTGGAACTCCGGGCCGGTGCGCCAGCTTGCGTCCTCGTCTTCGCCGACGCGGTAGATGATGCCGCTGTTGGCGCCCGGCGCCACCTTGAACTCGAGCTCGAACTCGAAATCGCCGTATTCGTCGACCGTGACCAGGTCGCCGCCGCCGGCGCCGGCCTGCGTTCTCAGGCTGCCGTCTTCCACCACCCAGCCGCGGTCCGGGAAGCCCTTGCCGCGGTAGCTGCGCCACTGGGACACGTCGCTGCCGTCGAACAGCACTTGCCAGCCGCCGCCATGATCCGCCGCGGCCACGGCGCGCGACGCCGCGGTTTCGCGGACGTCGCCAGTCGCCGCCCACTCGGTGCCGCGCCGCACGAGGTTGCGGAATTGCGGATCCCGGTGCGAAGCGCGAGCCGCCTCGGCGCCTTTCCAGACGTGCCCGAGCGGCGTGTGGAAGATGCGGCCGCGCCCGACGTAGCGGGTGAGGATCATCGGCTCGTCCTGCCCCGTGCCGCCGGTCCCGGGCGCCGAGTAGGCGGTGCCGAGCAGTTCGTAGCCGGCACCGTGCATGGGCACCAGACGGTGATAGAGCTCGTCGGGATGCGCCGTCATGTCGGCGAGGCCGCGCGTGATCGGGTGCGCGCGGTGAAGGACTTTCACGTCGAACGGATGGAAGCGGCCGTGGCCCGTTCCGTCGCGCCAGCACAGCGCGACCATTTCCTCGTATTCCTTCCAGCCGGGGAACGCGTTGTTGGCCGCGTGGATCACGGTCACGCCCAAGCCGTCGCGCACGGCCTCGAGGAACACGCGTTCGGCGGCCTCTCCCCAGCGCGGCCCGTTGTAGTCGAGCACCACGACGGCGAAGCGGTCGAGGTAGGCGCGGTCGGCGAGCACCTTGGCGGGCTCGACGGTGATTTCGGCGCGAAAGCGGCGGTCCTCTTCGAGGATCCGTTTCAGCGACGGCGAAGTCCACTCCCAGTCGTGGTTGTTCGCACCCGAAACGATCAGGACCGGAATCGGCTCGGCGACTGCGGCGGGTCCCTGGGGGGACTGGCAGAGCGGCGCGGCAAGAAGGGCAAAGAGGGTGTGCAGCATGGCGGTCATGCACTCCGGCGGGGCCGGGTGCGCGGCCGCAATTGTAGTCGGTGCCGGGACTAGCCGAAGATGCGCTCGATCAGGCTCGAGAGCCAGTGCATGCCCAGCACGTGCCGGTTGCGGTGCAGCGGCGCCATCGGCATGGAGAGCATTTCGACCGCGCTCTGGCGCTGGCTCTTTACGCGCACCGTTTCCGCCTCGAGGCGGCGGATCTTGTCCCGGCGCGCGAGCACCATGCCACCGTCCTTCACGAAGCGCAGGATCGCCCCGAGTTCGCGGTGGTCCAGCCAGAGGCCGTGGTCCTTGCACCAGTCGTAGACGGTGCCCGACCGGCTCGAGAAGTTGCGCGGGACCATCATCTGGCCGCACTCGGCGCAAGGCAGGTAGCCATGCGGATGCTGCTTGCCGGGCTTCCGCGACCGCGAGACCCCCTCGATGAGCGCCACGACGTCGGGGTCGTCTTCGGCGTGTTCCGTCAGCCGCTCGAGGTCGCCGGGCTGCAACCACAACCCGGCGCAGCTTCCGCACTCGGTGACCGAGAAATTCCCCACGCGCCGTTCGTGCATGGCCGTGCGGCAGCGGGGGCAGGTCCGGTCCGCGGCGGACGAGACCGGCTGGGGCGCGATGGAGACGCCGCAATTCATGCAGAAGCGCGCGTCGCTCGCCATGCGCGCGCAGCACAACGGACAGATCGAGTCGAGGCGCAGTTCGTCGAGGGTGACCTCGGCCAGGCAGTACTCGCAGGCCTGGGCGCCGTCGCGGAGATTGCCGCCGCAATTCGAACAGCGCAACGCGCGCATCGTCTTGGGCAGCATGGTCCGCACCTCGAATTCGGCGCTGCACGCGCAGCGCACGAGGGTGCCGGCGTCCAGCGCCGAGACGTCGTACTGGATCGAGCAGCCGGGACAGGCGTTGAGGTTGCGGGCAGCCACGCCGTGCGGAGCCTCGCCGATCGAGGCTTTCCTCCACCATCGGCCGGTGCGCGACCCGGCTTGAAGAAAGCCGCCGCAGGTGCCGCTGCGACGCCTCTCCGCTCAGTCCTCGATTCTCACGCCTTTCCAGAAGGCGACGTGCCCGGCGATCTCGGCAGCGGCCGGAAGCGGGTCCGGGTAGTACCAGGCGGCGTTCTCATTGCGCTGCCCGCCGACATCGAGGTGGTGGTAGCGCGCCGTTCCTTTCCACCCGCAGACGGTGGTGTGATCGCTGGCGCGCAGGCACGCGGGGTCGACCGAGGCGAGCGGAAAGTAGTGGTTGCCCTCGACCATCACGGTCTTGGGGCTCTCGGCAATCACCTTGTCGTTCCAGATTGCTCGGGGCATGTCTTCTTCTCCTCTTGCAGACCCAGCGGCCGCCGGCTGCGGCGACGAGAGTGAAAAGCAGGATGGACCCCCGACGGCGGGGGTCCATGCCAGATGGAGCGACTGGGCGCGGCGTTCTAGCCCGGGCCGGTGGCCATCACGTCGAGCCGCCGCGGCACGCCCGGGCGCCGTCCGAACGAAGCCGTCTTCACGCGCACGGTGGCGGGCGGGGAATCCGCGTCGAAGCGGAAGTTGAAGAGCGTGCCCCAGCGGAGCGCCTTGGCATTGGGGACGCTGTTGGTGATCCAAGCCAGGTGCCCTTGGATCATCTGCGGGGTCCAATCGGTGGTCTCGTAGGGCTCGCCGCTGTGATGGTTGATCCCGTGGAACTCGACGTTCGAGACGTTGACCCCCGCGGGGATCGGGACCGCGAAGGCGCCGGCGCCCCGGTTCGAGGTCTGGTTGTAGAACGCGTACTCGTAGCGCCACATGCCGTTGCCGAGGTCGTAGGCGCGGTGGCCCAGCAGGAGGTGGCCGTCGCCGGGGTATTGCACGTCCTCGATCTGGACTTGCGGGTCGATCGCTTTCCAGGCCTGGATCGCGGGCTGCGTGCGCTGCGTCTTCGGTCCGCCGCCGGGGAAATCGAGCACGTAGCTCGGCCGGTTACCCGTCTTGCGGAGCTCCCGGTAGGAAACGTTGTTGTCCTGGTTGCCCCATGCCGCGTCGTCGGGGGTCACGTACTGGCCCTCGGCGAAGTAGGTCGCGCCGGGGTGCAGGGCGTCGTCGAGATCGTCGTTGTTGATCTGGATCCGCCGGTCGACGACATTGTTGGCCGGAGGGCCGCCGCCGAAGGGAAACGTGAAGTGGCCCGTCCAAGGATTGACCTCGGAACGCGGGCCGAGCAGATCCTGCAAACCGTTGAGCGAGCCGCTGTAAGGGTCGGAGCAGCCCACGCCGAGCGTGGTGCCGGCGCTGGGGATGCAGGTGCTGCACAAGTTCTGGTTGAGCGCAGTGAAGCCGTGCTTGAGCCAGCTCATGCCGATCTGCTCGAAACGGCCGGCGCCGTCGACCTCGGAATAGCGGTAGACGTTCTGCGCGATCACCGGATGCCGGTTCGTGTTCGCAAACCAGTCCAGCTCCATGTCGCCGATGTTGCACGAGATCGTTCCCACCGAATAGGCGGCCAAGTCCCCGATCCGTCCCCAGCGCACCATGTCGAACAGATCGCCGACGATCACGTCCGGTCCGATTGCGGCCGAATTGCCCGCCGGCGGCGGCGCGATCGGCGCCGTTGCGACCGCGGGAGCCACAAAGCCGTGGAGAGCTGCGGCCCCGCCGGCGGCGATCAAGGCGACGGGGAGAAGGGAATGGGGATGGATGCGCATCGCAGATTTCAGTCGTGGGACCGTGCCGGAGGAGGTTCTGGCCCGAATCCCAAGGATACCCGACTCAGGACCGCAGCCGCCCGGGCCTCTCCGGGGTCCAGCTCCAAAGCCGCGGCCGCCTTCTTGCGGGCTTCCTCCGGCCGACCGGCCTCGAGGAGGCCTTCGGCGAGCCTGCCGAGGGTCGCCGCCAGATTCTCCCGGATGGGGACCGAGTCCGGGTCCCCGGCAAGCGCGGCACCGAAAGCGGCGGCCGCGGCATCGAGGTCGTCGGCGAGCGCGGCGGCCACGCCGATCTGGAAGTGGGCGGCGGACCGGCGATGGGGATCGATGCGGTCGACTTCGGGAAGAGCAAGCGCGAACTCGAAGCGTTCGGCCGACTCGGCGTTGCGGCCTTGCAGCGCCAGGTGTTCGGCGAGTTCGAAGTGCAGGAAGGCCCGTTCGGGCGCGCCGGCCAGCACGGCGCGTAGCCCGGCTTCGTAGGCGTCGGCGCGGCCGGCGGCACGGTGCAGGCGCGCGCTCTCCAATTCGTTGTCGAGGTCGCGCAGCAGTCCCCAGCGCGTCACGAAGGCCGCGTGCTGCAGCGCCCGCTCCACGGCCGCGGGATCGCCCGCGTGCGCCGCGAGCCGGTGACGCTCGAAGCCGTGCCAGCGCACCAGTCCGCTGTGAACCCAGGCGCCCGCGAACAACAGCATGCCGACGG
>DASWJW010000113.1:0-4041 GCA_036396955.1 Planctomycetota bacterium | reverse complement strand
CCTTCGCGCTGCTCCAGGGCGTGCGCCGCTTCGGCATCCGGCTGCCCTTGCTCACCAATCCGGCGATCGACTTCAGCGGCCTGGCCGGCGAGCGCAAGAGCGCCCTGCTCGAGGCGCTGCGCGAGTCCGTCGGCGCGGGCCTGCCCGCGTGGACGCCCCTGCCGCGCTCGCTGACCGCCGAGGAGCGCTTCACGCGCGCCAAGGCCTGGATGGCCGAGCACGGCCTCGACTACCCGGTGATCCTCAAGCCCGACGTCGCGCAGCGGGGCAGCGGACTTCGCAAGGTCGCCGGCGACGAGCGCTTGCGCCACGACCTGGAGCACGGCCACTACGACCAGTTGCTGCAGGAATACGTGGACCTTCCCGCCGAGTACGGCGTGTCGTGGCGGCGCGAGCCGGGAGCCGCCCACGGCACGATCACGGGAATCACCCGCAAGGACTTTCCGAAGGTCGTGGGCGACGGCCGCCGCACCTTGGAACAGCTCGTCCTCAAGCACCCGCGCCAGCGGCTGTGGGCGCAGATCATCCTGCGCCGCCTCGGCGCGCGCGAGTTCGACAAGCCCGCCAAGGGCGTGGTGGTGCAGCTCGCCGCCGCGGGCAACCACGCGCAAGGCACGACATTCCGCGACGGCAGCCAGCTGGCGACGGAAGCGCTGCGCGCGCGCCTGGAGGACTGGCTGGCGGGCCTGGGCGACGGCTTCCACATCGGCCGCTTCGACCTCCGCGCGCGCGGCGACGCGGCCTTGCAAGCCGGCGAAGGACTGCGGCTGATCGAGCTCAACGGCGTCGCCGGCGAACCGACCCATGCCTACGACCCCACGCGGAACCCGCTCGCCAGCTTGCGGATCCTGTGCGCGCACTGGGGCGACGCGTTCCGGATCGGCGCGCTCATGCGCCGGCGAGGCGCCCGCCCGCCGCGCTGGCGCGCCGTCGTCCGCGCCATGTTCCAGGCCTGGCGCGAACAGCGCCGGCACCTTCCCGCCGATTGAACGCCGGCTAGCGCGCCGGCCTGGCGCCGGCGAAATCCCGCGGCGCGCCGTCGGCGTCGAAGGCCCGCGGAGCTGCGAGCAGCACGGCGGTCGCGGCGCCCAGCGCGGTGGCGGCGGCGATCATGAGCATCACCACGATCTGGTAGCGCGCGGCCTGCTGCGGATCGGCGCCGGCGAGCACCTGCCCGGTCATCATGCCCGGGATCGACACGACTCCGACCGCCGCCATGTTGTTGAGGATCGGAGTCATCCCGGCGCGAAGGCCGGCGCGCAGCGCGTCGCGCCGCGCCTCGGCGGGAGTCGCACCGAGCGCCACCAGCGCTTCGATCGAATCGTGGCGCAACGCCATCTCGCTGAAGAAGCGCTCCACGGCGAGCGCGATTCCGGTGAGCGAATTGCCGAGCACCATGCCGCCGATCGGCAGCCAGTAGCGCGCCGCCCAGAACGGTTCGACGCCCAGTACCAGCCCGGTGACGACGGCGGTAACCAGCACGCCGCCGAGCGCGGTCGCCGCCAGCACCGGCCGGAAGACCGGCACCGGCACTTCCTTGAGCCTGGTGAGTGCGATCTGTGCGCTGGCCAGGATCATCACGCCGAAGACGGCGCCGGTGAGGAGCGGATGGTCCCAGGCAAAGAGATAGACCAGCACCAAGCCGAGCACCGAGAGCTGCACGTAGGTCCGCGCGGTGGCCAGCAGGACGGTGCGTTCCAGCCCGAGGCGCAGCGCGCGCGACACGGCGAGGACGGCCCCGACGAAGACCAGCGCCAGAACCAGGCCGAGAGGCTCGACGGGAACCGCCCCGGCCTGGGTCTCGTCGAGCGCGGCGCGCAGCAGGACGACTGCGTTCATGCCTCCGCCTCCAGCGCGCCGGCGCGGATGCGCAGCCGCCGGACGGCCGGGCGGCGGGCGCGGTGGACCGCCCGCAGGACCGCGCCGCCGGCAGCCACGAAGACGGCGAGCGCGTCCTCAAGCGCGACCGCGCTGACCTCGTCGAGCATGGCCTCGGGCTCGTCGAGGAGCAGGACCCGCGGGCCAGGCAGGCAAGCCCGCAGGATGGCGAGGCGCGCGAGTTCGCCGCCGCTCGTGGCGGCGGCTGGAGCCGCGAGATCGAGATCGAGCCGCCACGCGGCGAGCCGCTCCCGCAGCGCGGCTTCGGACGGGCCCGTCTGGCCGCGGCGCACCTGCAGTCGCCATGGCGCCAGCAGATTGTCGCGCACGGAGCCCGGCAGCGCGGCGGGCCGCTGGGCCACGTAGGCGACTCCCTGCCGCCACTCCGGTGCCGGAACTTCCGCGCTCGTCCGACCGGCAAGCCGCAGCACGCCGGCCGCATGCGGGAGCAGCCGCGCCAGCACCCGCAGCAGGGTCGACTTGCCGCAGCCCGACGGGCCCTCGAGGTCGGCGGACTCGCCCGCGGCGAGGCCGACCGCGACGCCTTCGAGCAGCACCCGCCCGCCGCGCTCGATGCGCAAGCCTTCTCCGTGCAGCAAGGGTACGGCCATCGCTCGCGGCTTACACTACCGCCGTCATGCGCACGCCGTTCCGCTCCTCGCTCTCCGTCGCCTTCGCCCTGGCTCTGGGCGCGGTGTCCTGTTCGGCTCCCGGCTCCAGTGACCGGGCGCTCGGCGCCGGTGAATTACCGCCGCCCGTTCCGGTCGAGAACTTCACGATCCTCGCCCCGGGCTTCGCCGGCTCGGCCCAGCCGGGCAACGACGCCTTCGCGGCGATGCACGAGGCCGGTTACGTCGCCGTCCTCAACTTGCGCACCGCCGCCGAGAACGAAGGCCGCGGCGAAGAGCAGGCTGCCAGCGACGCCGGACTCACCTACGTGGGGCTGCCGCTGAGCGGGTCCGCGATCTCGCTCGCCGACGGCGTGCGCTTTGGCAACGTCCTCGCCACGCTGCCGCCTGGCCCGGTGTTGATCCACTGCGGAAGCGGCAACCGCGTGGGTGCGGCCTGGGCGCTCTGGCGGGCGGTCGAAGAAGGCCTGACTCCGGATCAGGCCGAAGCCGAGGCGCGCCGCGCGGGCGTCACCAGCGACGCGCTCGCCGCCCGGGTCCGCGACCAGGTGGCGCGGGCCGCCGACTAAGCAGCGATCCCGGCCGCGCGCATCGCTCGCGGCCGGGATCGACGACTTGGCGCGGCTTCCTAGCCGCCGCGGCGACCGCCGCCGTTGGCTCCGCCGCCGCGATTGCCGCCACCGAAGTCGCGGCCGAATCCGCCGAAAGCGTTCGACGTTTCGAACTTCGCCATCTGGGCCGGCGACAGCAAGCTCGCCGCGCGGGCGTTGGTGTCGGTGCGCACGGTCTCCATCATCTGGCGGATCGAGTCGCGGTCGAAGTTGCCGCCGTCGCGCATGTTCTGCATGGACTCGAACATCTCCCGGCGCTTGAGGTCGGCGTCGCCGAGGATCTTGCCCAATTCGGCGGTCTGGTAGTTGTCGAGGCCGAGATCGGCTTGCAGGCGTTGCATGCGCTCTTCCAACTGCTTGACCCGCTGCTCTTCTCGGCGCTCATCGCGAGCCTTACGCTCGGCTTCGTCGCGCGCCTCGATCACTGCGGCTACTCGCTGGTCCAGCGCCGCTCCCCAGTCGACGTCGCCACCTTCGAATTCGGCAGCGGCCAGGTCGCCTGCGGCGGGCTGGGACGTGGGGCGCGTCGGCACCAGCTCGGTGCGGCCCTGCACCACGAAGTCCTGGCGGAGCATGTCGAGGGCGAGGTAGAGACTGGCGATCTCCGACTCGAGTCCCTTCACGCGGTCGTCTTCGGCCGCGGAGGCGCCGGCAGGACCACCAAGACCGCTCGCAGCCTCGGTCACGGGCGCAGGAGACGCCGGCCCGATCAGGGTCGCGCCAAGGACGCCGCCGGCGCCGCCAGCGGCGGCGGCAGCGAGGAGAAGGAGGGCTTTGCTCATTGCGAATGGTTGCCGGATGGGTCCTTGGAGAATTCTATCCAACTTTCGGCAAGCCACCCCAACCCAAGAGCCTCCAGGAGGTTCCGCGGCCTGATGGGCGCCGCGGCTTGCCCTCGGCGCCCCATGGGGGAGAAGATGGCT
>DASWJW010000112.1:0-3879 GCA_036396955.1 Planctomycetota bacterium | reverse complement strand
CGCGCCCGAAGTCTTGCGGCGGCTCCCACGGACCCGCCACCCGGAACACCGGGCTTTTCCAACGCACGTGCCGGTCGCGGCACGAGAGACCAGAACTCTCTTCTTGTGATTTCGGGGAACGGCGCGGAGCATCTCGTCCGCCGACACTGTCCGGCGGGGACTGGTGGGCCCGATGCCCCAGCACGAAGGGCACCCGTCGTCCCTCTTCTTGGTTAGGTAGTTCGAATACAGGAGACTTTTCGGCGCCCCGCCGCACTCGCGGCGGGGCGCCGTTCGTCCGCCTGCCGGGTACGCGATGGCGCAGGCAAGCGTTGCTAGGATGCGCCGCTCGCGCCGACGCGGCGCGTACTCGCCCATGCTCCAGCCAATTCGCCTCCCCTACTCTTTCGGGCTGCTCGCCGGCCTGTTCCTGGCGGTTTCGTGCAACGCGCCCCTCGACCGCGACGTTGCCGAAGCCCGGATCTGGACCGACCTGTGGGACGGCGGCCCGCTCGACGGCTGGCAGATGGCGGGCCCGGGCGGCTTCGAGATCGAAGACGGCGCGATCCGCGCCCACGGCGGCATGGGCCTGCTCTGGTACGCGCCGCGGACCTTCGGCGACTTCGAACTCCAGCTCGAGTGGATGGCCGAAGGCGCCGACGACAACTCCGGCGTCTTCGTGCGTTTCCCCGACCCCGGCGTCGATCCCTGGGTCGCGGTGAACGAAGGCTACGAGATGCAGATCTGCGACACGGCCGACGCAAAGCACCGCACCGGTTCGGTCTACGACTTCCAGGACGCCAGCGCCGTGCCCACCAACCCGGCCGGCGAGTGGAATCGCTACACGATCCGCGTGGTCGGGCAGGTCTACACGCTGTACGTGAACGGCATGCACGTGAACACCTTCGTCGGCGAGCGCGGCATCCGCGGCCATGTCGGCTTGCAGAACCACGACGACGGCTCGCCGGTCCGCTTCCGCGCCATCCGCGTGCGCGAACTCGGGCGATGAACGCCGGCGCGGATCTTCCGGCCGTTTCGCTTCCCCCGCCGGCGCTCAAGTCGCGGCTGTCGGGGATGATGTTCCTGCAGTACGCGATCTGGGGCGCGTGGCTGCCGCTGCTGTGGCCGTTCCTCGCCAAAGTCAGGGAGTTCTCCGGCAGCCAGATCGGCAACATCTTCGCGATCGGCGCGGTCGGCTCGATCATCGCGCCCTTCATCGCCGGCCAGATCGCCGACCGCTACTTCGCCAGCGAACGCTTCCTGGGCGTCAGCCACCTGCTCGGCGCGGTCCTGGTGTGGCAGCTCGCTTCGATCGAGAGCTACCAGGGCTTCTTGCTGTTCTCGCTGCTGTACTCGGTGATCTACTCGCCGACGCTCTCCCTCACCAACTCGCTGGCCTTCCATCACCTCACCGACCGCGACCGCGACTTCGGCAAGGTGCGGGTGTGGGGAACGGTGGGCTGGATCGTGGTCGGCATCGGCATCGGCCAGTGGCTGCTCCGCCACCACACGCCCGAAGGCGCGTCGGCCGCCGAGGCGCTGGTGGCCCAGCGCGCCGGAATGGCCGACGCTTTCAAGCTCTCGGCGGTGCTCGGCGGCCTGCTCGGCGTCTACTGCTTCACTCTTCCGCACACGCCGCCCGCGCGCAGCGCCAAGCAGAACGCCACGCTCGAGGCGATGGGCGAGATCCGCAAGCAGCCGCTGGTCACGCTGTTCCTTCTCGCGGTGCCGATCTCGTGCATCCACCAGTTCTACTTCGTGCACACCGCCGACTTCCTCGGCCGCTTCCAGACCGGAGCCGCAGAAACCATCAACGCGGTGTTCGGCGTGGGCGGCGGCGGGTTGATGACCATCGGCCAGATGTCCGAGATCGTGGTGCTCGGCCTGATTCCCCTGGTCGCCAAGCAGGTGCCGCGCAAGGCGCTGCTCGCGACCGGAATCGTCGCCTACGGCGCGCGCATGGCGCTGTTCGCCCACGGCGAGCAGCTCGGCACCGCCGCGGTCCTGCTCGGCGTGGCGCTGCACGGCCTGTGTTTCGGCTGCTTCATCTTCGTGGCGTTCATGATCGTCGACGAGGAGACCACGCCCGACGTGCGCGCCAGCGCGCAGAGCCTGTTCAACCTGGTGATCATCGGCATCGGCATCATCGTCGGCAGCAAGGTCGCGGGCGAAGTCGCCGAGTGGGCCAAGGACGAGGCCGGCGCCACCGACTACACACGTCTGTTCTCGGTGCCGATGTGGGCCGCGCTGGCCTGTCTCGTGCTGCTCCTGCTGTTCTATCCGGGCGGCCGGAGGCAGCCGGCGCTCTCCGAGACCGCCCCGTGAGCGCGCCGCTGCGGATCGGTTTCGTCGGCGGCGGCTTCATCGCCCGCTTCCACATCCAGTCGCTGGTCTCAGTGCGCGACTGCGAAGTGGCCGGCGCCGCCAGCGCGACGCTCAAGAGCGCCGAAGAAACCGCGGCGCTGGCGCGCGAGCTCGCGGTCGGCCGGCACGCCAAGGCTTTCGAGTCCGTCGAAGCCATGGCCGCCGATCCCGGCGTGGACGCGCTGTGGATCTGCGCGCGCAACGATACGCGCCTCGAGACCATGCGCGCCATCCAGAAAGGTGCGGCGCGGCGCGGCCGGCCGCTCGCCGGCATCGCGTGCGAGAAACCGCTCGCGCGCACGCTCGCCGAAGCCGAACAGGTCGCCGCCATCGCCGGCGGGATCGGCGCCCCTACCGGCTACCTCGAAGACATGCTCTGGGCGCCGCACCTGACGCGCGGCAAGGAGATCCTGTGGCGGCGCGGCGCCGCGAACGCCGGCCGTCCCTATCTCGCCCGCGCCGCCGAGGAACACGGCGGCCCGCACAGCAAGTGGTTCTGGCAGCGCGCGATCGCCGGCGGCGGCGTGCTGCTCGACATGATGTGCCACAGCATCGAAGCCGCGCGCTGGCTGCTCACCGAGCCCGGCGCGCCGCGCGCGAGCGTGACGCCGGTCAAGGTCTCGGCGACCACCGCGAACCTGAAGTGGACGCAGCCCAAGTACGTGGCCTTGCTGCGCGAGCGCTTCGGCGCCGACCTGGACTGGGCAGGAGACCCGACCGAGGACTTCGCCCGCGCCACGGTGCACTGGCGCACCACGGACGGACAGGAGCTGATTTCCGAAACGACCAGTTCCTGGAGCTACGTCGGCGCCGGGCTGCGCCACACCTTCGAACTGCTCGGTCCCGAGTACGCCATGCAGGCCGACCTGTCGCGGCAGGGCCTCGAGGTGTTCTTCTCGCGCGAGGTCACGGGATCGGCCGGAGAAGACCTGGTCGAGAAGCAGAACGCCGAACAAGGCCTCATGCCGGTTTCCCCCGACGAGACCGCAACCTACGGCTACCAAGGCGAGAACCGACATTTCGTGCGCGCCTTCCGCGAAGGCAATCCGCCCGAGCTCGGCTTTGCCGACGGCGTCGAGGTGATGCGCTTGCTCATGGCCTGCTACAAGTCGGCCGCCACCGACGCCTGCGTCGATCCGCGCGACCCCGCGTTGCGCGAATTCGTGCCCGGCGCGGGGACCGTTTCCGTCCAGTAACCTGGAGGCGCGGGGCAGAGGCCTGCGTGCAGGCATGCCGTTTGCTACTTCCCGCCAACGCCCACCTGCCGCGGGCCGGATCCGTCCATGAAAAACCCACTCCACCTGCTCCTTTCCGGCCTGTTCCCCGTCCTCCTGGCGGCAGGAGCCGCCGCCCAGTGCCGTGAATTCGTGTTGCCGGGCACCGCGACCGGCGACGGGTTCGGCAGCGCACTTGCGAACCTGGGCGATCTCGACGGCGACGGCCTCCCCGAGATCGCGATCGGCGCGCCGGCCGCTCACGCGGGCCAAGGCGGCGTGAGCGTGATCTCGTCCCGGACCGGCCGGATCCTGATGGACG
>DASWJW010000111.1:0-2249 GCA_036396955.1 Planctomycetota bacterium | reverse complement strand
GTCGGCTCGTCGAGGAGCAGGACGTCGACGTCGTGGTGCAACAGCCGCGCGAGCGCGACCTTCTGCTGGTTGCCGCCCGACAGGTCCGCCACCGGCTGGAACGGCCCGGCCGCACGGATTCCCAAGCGCTCGATCCAGTGCGCCGTTTTTTCGCGCAAGAGCCGCGGCACCACGAAACCGCGTCGGCTGACCGTTTGCATGCGCCCCAGCGTGGTGTTGACCGCGATCGAGAGCGGCAGCGCCAGGCCTTCGCCCTTGCGGTCCTCCGACAACAATCCCGTGCGACCACTGCAGCGGATCGCGCCGCCCCGCACCGGATCGAGCCCCTGGATCGCGCGCAGCATCTCGGTGCGACCGGCGCCCACCAGACCGGCGATGCCGAGGATTTCGCCGCGCCGCAGCTCCAGGCTGGCCGCGCGCGGCAATCTGGCGCCGGCGAGGGCCTTCAATTCGAGCGCCACCGCGCCGGCCTGGTGCGGAACGCGCGGAAAGAACTCCTCGAGCGCGCGGCCGGCCATCTGCGCCACCATCGTTGCGGGCGCGGTGCCCGCCACCGGTCCGCTCGCCACGCTCTGGCCGTCGCGCAGCACGGTGTAGCGGTCGGCGACCGCGGCGACTTCTTCCAAGAAGTGGCTGATGTAGATCACCGCAACGCCCCGGTCGCGCAGCCGCCGCACCACGGCGAACAAGCGCGCGGCGTCGTCGCGCGTGAGCGAACTGGTCGGCTCGTCGAGCACCAGGACCTTCAAGTCGCCGACCAGCGCGCGCGCGATCTCCACCACCTGGCGCTCGCCGGGGCCCAGGGCGGCGACCAGCCGGCCGGGGTGCAGCTCGGCGTGGCCGAGCGCCGCCAAGGCCTGCGTCACTTGCGCGCGCATGGCGCGCTGGTCGGCCAGGCCGAAACGCCGGGGCTCGCGGCCGAGCAGCACGTTGCGCTCGATGGAGAGATCCGACGCCAGGTTGAGTTCCTGGTAGATCATCGACACCCCGCGCGCCAGGGCGTCCTGCGGACCCGCGGGCCGGTAGGGCGCGCCGTCGAGTTCGAGCTCGCCGTCATCGGGCGCCATCGCGCCGGCCAGGATCTTCATCAGCGTGCTCTTGCCGGCTCCGTTCTCGCCGATCAGCGCGTGGACTTCGCCGGCGTGCACTTCGAAGTCGACGCCGCTCAAGGCCTGCACCGCGCCGAAGGCCTTGCGCACCGCGCGCATGCGCAGCGCGGGCGGAGTCGGCGCGGGATCCACGACGGCTCCTAGTCGCCCAGGATCGAGAGATCCGGAGCGAGCAGCGCGGCGACTTCCGGCTGGCTCATGTTGTCGCGGGTCACCAGGGTCACGCCGGTGTCGATCCGAGAGGCGACCTTCTTGCCCTGCAGATGCAGCACGATGGTGCGCACCCCCATGCGGCCCATGGCGACGGGGTCTTGCACCACGATCGCATCCATTTCGCCGGCTTGCAGCGCCGCGACCATGCGCTCGCTGGGGTCGAAGCCAACGAAGCGCACCTTGCCCGCCCGCCCCGAATCCTGCAGCGCGCGCAGCATGCCGAAGGCCGCCGATTCGTTGGGGCAGAACACGCCGTCGACGTCGGCGTGGTTGAGCAGCAGGTTCTCGGCGGTCTGGTAGGCGCCCTCGACCGTGGCGCCGGCGTGCTGGTTGCTCGACAGCACGGTGAGCTGCGGGAATTCCTTCTCGAGCGTGTCCAGGAACCCGGCTTCGCGCTTCATGGTGCTCGCCGAACCTTCCTGGTAGCGCATCAGGATCACGCGGCCTTCGGTGCCGGCGAGCCGGGCGGCCAGGTCGCGCGCGGCGAGCACGCCGCCCAGATAGTTGTCGGTGGCGATGAAGGAAATGCGGCCGTCCCACTGCAGGTCGGAGTCGACCACCACCACCGGAATGCCGGCGGCCGCCGCTTCGCGCGCGGGGGCGACCAGGGCGGTGTCGTCCATGGGCGCGAGCACTAGGCCGTCGATGCCGCGGATGACGAAGTTCTCGATCACCTGCACCTGCGCGCTGCGATCGTCTTCGCGCAGCGGGCCTTTCCACAGGATCTCGGCGCCGAATTCTTCCCCCGCCTCCAGCGCGCCGGCGTGGATCGCTTTCCAGAACTCGTGCGTGGTGCCCTTGGGGACCACCGCGATGCGCAGGCGGCCCGGTTCGCCCTCGTCATCGCCGCCGCAGGCAGCGAGGGCCGTCAGGCCCAGGAGGACGACACCGATTCGCGCGAGACTCATGGGGCGCATGGTCCAGGGT
>DASWJW010000110.1:0-4275 GCA_036396955.1 Planctomycetota bacterium | reverse complement strand
TGGGCTTGTCGGCGGTGCTGATCGGCACCAACAAGAACGCGCGGCATTACGAGATCGCCATCTGGCGCGAACTCAACGACCGCCGCGACGTCCAGGCCGTACGGCCCTCGACGGTGGTCCGTGAGATCTTCAGCCTGGTCGGCGCCGCGAACAACCTGCTGCGCGCCGTCGCGGTGCTGGTGATGGTGGTCGCGCTCGTCGGCGTGCTGGTCGCGATCTACAACACCATGGGAGCGCGGCGGCGCGACTTCGCGATCCTGCGCGCGCTCGGAGCGCGCCGCCGCACGGTGCTCGGCCTGGTGATGGCCGAGTCCGCGGCGCTCGCGCTGCTCGGCGGCGCCGGCGGCCTGCTGCTCGCGATGGGGGGCCTGCAGCTCGCCGCCGACCGCGTGCACGAACTCTCCGGAGTGGCGGTGCGCGCGCTGCCGGCGGCCGAAGACCTCGTCGTCATCCCCGCGGTCGTCCTGGTCGGCGCACTCGCCGGCCTGGTGCCGGCTCTCGCCGCCTACCGCACCGAGGCCGCGCGCTACCTGTCCGGCGGCGCATGAGCCGTTCCGGTTCGCGCTAGCATGGTAGGAATCGTGGTCATCAAGCCCCTTCTCGCCGGATTCTTCCTGTTCGCGGCCGCCGTCGCCGCCGGTTGCGGAGGCGGACCTGACGCGGGCGCCGGCGGCGAAGCGGCCGGGCCCGCGCGCGCCGCGGTCGCGGCGCCGGTGAGCGGCAACGCGGCGCCCGCGGCGGCCGTCGCGCCGCGGACCGGCGGAGTCCTCGGGTCGGACGACGCGCTCCACGCCGGCACCCTCGCGGATCCGATTCCCATCGACATCGACTTCCTGGGTGCGTGGGAATTCAACGAGACGCTGGCGCAGCCCTTCCCCGAGCGCTGTCTCGCGCTCGACGGCAAAGTGGTCACCATGCGCGGTTTCATGCTGCCCGACGTCGATTTCCAGCACATCCGGCGCTTCCACCTGGTCCGCAGCTTGTGGGGCTGCTGCTTCGGCGCGCCGCCGCGCATCAACGAGATCGTGCGCATCGAACTCGCCGACGAAGACGGCGTCGACTACACCTACAACACGCTGCAGGTCACCGGGACCATGAACGTGGTCTTCGAGCAGGTCGACGGCATCGTCGAAGACCTCTACCGCGTGACCGGCGCGGCCCACGCCGAGCTGGGCTTCGACGACCCGCTCGCGCCCACGGACTTCGATCCCGCCAAGGGCTTCGACGGCGTGCTTCCGGACACCGAGTACTAGCGGCAGGCCGCCGCGGACCGGAAGCCCACTCGTCGCCGACCGCGATGCGCAGCCGCTGGGAAGACGCCGAAGCGCGCGCCTTCGTCGACCGTTACGGCGAGGAGCACGGCGCGACGCTCGCGCACCGCGTGTACAGTTCGCGGCTGCTCGGCTCGGATCCCGGCCTGGTCCTGCACGGCGGCGGCAACACTTCGGCCAAGGACGCGCGCGCCGATCTGTTCGGCGAGGTGCGGCAGGTCCTGTTCGTGAAAGGCAGCGGCTGGGATCTCGCCAGCATCGAACCCGCCGGACTGCCCGCGCTCGATCTGGAGGGCCTGCGGCGCCTGCAGGCGCTGGACGAGCTGGACGACCAGCAAATGGTCAACCAGCTGCGCCGCCATCTTCACGACGCGAATGCGCCGAACCCGTCGGTCGAGACCTTGCTGCACGCGTTTCTGCCGCACCGCTTCGTCGACCACAGTCATGCCGACGCGGTGCTCGCTTGCAGCAACCTTCCCGACGGTCCCGAGCGCTGCTTGCAGATCTTCGGCGCGCGGGTCGCCGCGCTGCCTTTCGTGATGCCGGGGTTTCCGCTCGCCAAAGCGGTCGCCGCCGCCTGCGCGGAGCAGCCCGGCGTCGAAGGCGTCCTGCTCCACCAGCACGGGCTGTTCACGTTCGGCGCCGATGCGCGCGAATCGTACGAGCGGCACGTGGCGCTGGTCGATCTCGCCGAGCGCGCGCTCACGGCGGGCGCGCGCCCCAAGGTGCGGATGCCGGTCGAGCTGGATGCCGCCCGCGCCCGGGCGAGCGCGCTCGCTCCGCTGCTGCGCGGCGCGCTCGCGCGCAGCGCGGGCGAAGCCGCGCCGGCGGCGCAAGCCGGCGGGGACGCGCCTACCCAACGCCTGCTGCTGGAGTGGCGCGAAGACGCCGGCCTGCTGCCGCTCCTCGACGACGCGGAGCTCGCGCCTTCGCTCCTCGGACCGCCGCCGACTCCCGACCATGCGATCCGCACCAAGCCGTGGCCTTGCTGGATCGACGTCGACTGGCGCGCCGACGCGGCGAAGCAGCGCGCGCAGGTCGAAGCCGCGCTCGCCGGGTACGTCGACGCCTATCGCGCGTACTTCGCGCGCGGCGTCGCGGCCCGCGGCCCGCGCCAGGCGCTCGACCCAGCCCCGCGCGTGCTGCTGGTGCCGGGCTGTGGCCTGTTCGCTGCGGGGGAGAGCGTCGCCGCGTGCGGCGTCGCCGCCGATCTCGCGCAGCGGACGCTGCAAGCCAAGGCGGCCGGACGCTCGCTGGGGCCCTTCGCGGGCCTCGGCGAGCTCGACAATGCGCGTGTAGGTGCTTGGGTGCTGGACCCGGCGGTCCGAGCGGCGTTTCACTTGGTGAGCAGCGCGGGGGAGGCTTTGCAGCGTTCGGCGTTCCTGGCATGGTTGCGTGAGCGCGCGAAGAGTGACGAGAAGCAGGGTCATCAGTTCGCGAAGCTGTACCTTGAGCACTCGAAGGCGCTGGTGGTGGAGGCGGTGCCATTTGCTCCGAAGGAGTGCTCGGTGGAGAATGAGCTTCCCGAACCTGAGGAAGCAGACCTGGAAGATTTGCTGTGAAGGCTCTCCCCGAGATTGAGATTAAGCCGCTCGCTGGCCACTGCATCATCAAGCGACTTCCCAAACGGAGCTTGCGTGGCAAGAGCGCGATCGTTTTGCCCGACGACTTCACCGGGTGCCCCTGGCTTGGGGTGGTGGTGGTTGTGGTCCGGCGGCGGACATGCCGCGAGAGCAAGTGCGCGCGGCGTTGTCGTTACTGGAAGAAGGTACCGATGAGAGTCTTTGCAACCTTGAGGGGCTGCTCTCCGACAATGCGCGCTCCGCTCCGGTGATTCCCGGCTGCGTCGTGATGTATCACGAGGTCATGGGGATTGAAATGAATCTGGGCGGCGTCGGAGGTCGGGGCCTGGTACGTCTCTGCTACGAGGACCTGCTGGCCGTAATCGAAGACGTAGACTGGAGTGAGCACGCCACCGATGAGTAGCGACAACACGATCGTCCTTTACCACGCGGGATGCCTTGACGGGATGGCCGCGGCGATGGCGTGCTGGATGCGTTACCCGGAAGCGGATCTGGTTGCGTGCCGCCACGGGGACCCGGCCCCGGACGTCGCCGGGAGAAAAGTGATGGTGGTGGACTTCGCGTTTCCTCGCGAAGAGACCAAGCGCATGATCGAGACGGCTGCCTCGTTCCTGCTGCTCGACCATCACGCGACGAACGCCGAAGACCTCAAGGGTCTTCCTGGCTGCGTCTTCGACATGAAGCGGTCCGGCGCAATGCTCGCTTGGGACTGGGCCTTTCAGGGCGAAGAATCGCAGTGGTGGGTGAAGTACGTCCAAGACCGTGACCTGTGGAAGCACGAGCTGCCCGACACCCACGAAGTCAACGCCTACTTCTCCAGCCTACCGCTCGAGCTCGAAGCATGGATCCAAGGGGTTCTGAAGACCTCGCTCCGCGACGCGAAGAGCGCCGGCATCCACTTGTTGCGCGAACGGAAGAAGCGGATCGCGGTCGCCGTGACGCAAGCGGCTCCCTTTACGTTGTTCGGATACACGGTCCCCGCCGTGAATCTCTCCGACGACACGATTATCAGCGAGGTCTTGAGCGAACTGTGCAAGGGGGAAGCATTCGCCGTCGCATGGAGCGAGCGCATGCTTCCGCGCCGGCACGTCTTGCTCCAGTTCCGCTCCGATGGGCAGCGGGGCTCGCTCGACGTCGGCAGTCTCGCCAAGCAGCATGGTGGAGGAGGACATGCGAAAGCTGCCGGCGCGCAGCTGTGGGGCGAACGCGTCACATGGGCGCTGGAAAGCTAAAGCAGCTCTACCGGCGCTACCCGAAGGGCTCGGATGGGCGGCAGATCCTCGACCTGATGCTCATGGTGCGCGCCACGATTCGCCAGGGCGGATACCGCGCTGCACTCGAGTCGTTCTACTGGATCAAGGACAAGAACGCTCAGATCCATCCGATCAAGCTCAACGCCGAGCAGGTCGACTTTCTCGAAG
>DASWJW010000109.1:0-2450 GCA_036396955.1 Planctomycetota bacterium | reverse complement strand
CAGCGCAACTTCGCCGTGCTCGAGCTCCGCGGCGGCACCCACATGATGGTCGGCAAATCGAAGGAGCCGATCGAGCGCGGCACCCCTGCCCCATTCGACTTCATTGTCGATGACGTGGACGTCGCGCGAAAGTCCTGCGCGAAGCTCGGCATGAAGCCGACATGTATGTCGCGTGGATCGATTCACGACTGGTTCGAGATCGTCGATCCGAGCGGCTACAAGCTCACGATCCTTTCCTCTCACGCAGGCAAGCGCCCAGTCTGACGCGCAGCCGCCTCCACAGAGAGGCGTTGCCATTTTGCCATTCGCCCGGATAACTCTTAAGTACTTGAAACCGAAGTCTTTTCAAAATCCGCAAACTCTGGGCCAGCATCTACGGGCGAGGCGACACGATCTCGGTCAGTACCTGCGCGAAGCGGCTATTCCGCTTGGCGTCACCCCCTCGACGCTAATGAACTGGGAGAAGGGTCATACCAAACCGGAAATGCAGAACTGGCCGGCGATCATCGCGTATCTCGGCTACGACCCCTTTTCCGACCGTAAGCGTCCGGTGACGGCCGCGTGCGTGAGTGGTTGAGTGACGTTGCGCGGATCAGGCCGCGGCGCGGTGCTCGGCGCCGTCGCGCCAGTGCCAGGGCAGGAGCTCTTCGATCCGGTTGATCGGGTGATCGGCGATGCGGGCGAGGACGTCGCGCAGGTAGGCCTCGGGGTCGAGGCCGTTGAGCTTGGCGGTTTCGGTGAGCGAGTAGATCGCGGCGGCGCGGTCGCCGCCGGCGTCCGAGCCGGCGAACAGGTAGTTCTTGCGGCCGAGCGCGACGGCGCGCAAGGCGCGTTCTGCGGCGTTGTTGTCGATTTCGAGCCGACCGTCGTCGCGGTAGCGGACGAGGGCATCCCAGCGTATCAGCGCGTAACGCATGGCCTGGGCGAGCTCGCTCTTGGCGGAGAGCTTGGCCGCCGTCGCTTCGAACCAGGTCTTGAGGTCGGCGAGGAGCGGCCCGGCTCGTGCCTGGCGGACCTCGCGTCGCTGGTCGGGCGGCAGGCCGCGGATCGCGGTCTCGACCGCATACAGCGCACCGATGCGATCGAGCGCCTCCTTGGCGATGGGCGAAGCGGTGGCCTGGAACACGTCGTGGAACTTGCGTCGCACGTGCGCCCAGCAGGCGACCTCATTGATGCGCACCGTTCCGTCCGGTGCAGGCGCGTAGAGCCCGTCGAACCCGGCCCCCGGGTCCGGCCTTCGGCCGGCCCGAGGACAGGCTCCGCCGTCGGCGTGGAGGAAGCCGGCAAAGCCTTTCAGGTGTTCGCGCGGCCGTTCCCCTTTGCGGTCGGGGCTGTAGCGGTAGAACGCCGCCGGCGGCGCCGCACCCCCATGCGGCCGGTCATCTCGAACGTAGACCCACAGCCGCCCGGTTTTGGTCTTGCCGCGGCCGGGGTCCAGGACCGGCACCGGGGTGTCGTCGGCATGCAGCGTCGCGCCGCCCATCGCCGTGCGGCCGAGTACCGCGACCAGTGGATCGAGCAGCCACGCGGCGCGGCCGACCCTCCTGAGCCTGTCGAAGGGCGGCGAGCGTCGAGCGGTCGAGGTCGACACCCTCGCGGGCATAGATCTCCGATTGCCGGTAAAGCGGCAGGTGGTCGGCGTACTTGCCGACCAGCACATGCGCGAGCAGGCCGGGGCCGGGCCGGCCGCGCTCGATCGGCAAGCCGGGCATCGGCGCGTGGACCACGGTCTCGCACGCCCGGCAGGAGAGCTTCGGCCGCACGTGCCGGACCACCTTGAAGCGCGCCGGGATGTATTCCAGGACCTCCGTCACGTCCTCGCCGAGGTGGCGCATCTCGCCGCCGCAGTTGGGACAGACGCAGGCCGGCGCGTGCACGACCTCCTCGCGCGGAAGATGGTCCGGCAACGGCCGGCGGATCGGCTTTGCCCGTTCGGCGGGCTTGGCCACGGTCGGCGGGGCTTGCGCGAGCCTTAGGCGCTCCGCCACCTCGACCTCTTCGAGCTGCAGCTCGAGCTGCGCGATCGCCCGGTCGAGCTTCTCCGAGGAGCTGCCGAACCGAAGCCGCCGAAGCCGCGCGAGTTGCACCTTCAGCTTCTCGATCTCGAGCCGCGTGATCGTGAGCTCGGCCGTCCTCGTTGCAAGCTGCTCCTCCCGCGCGCGCAGCGCGGAGGTCTGCTCCACGACCAGCCGCTTGAGCTCGGCAACATCATCGGGAAGATCGGCGGGATCGAACTGCACGGGCGCACCTTACGCGCCGCGGTCCGTGCCGATCACCTCCGTCGTTGCAACCGAGTCACTCTGTCGCACCTATCCGGCCAGCTCCGGCCGCCACGTGCGTGCTGGCGCGCGCCAATCGATCCCTTCGAGAAGCATCGCGAGCTGCGCCGGCGTCAGCGTCACCGTGCCCTCCCGCGCCTGCGGCCACACGAACCGCCCGCGCTCCAACCG
>DASWJW010000108.1:0-4244 GCA_036396955.1 Planctomycetota bacterium | reverse complement strand
TCTTCGGAATGCTCGCCGAGGTGCACCGACACCGGGACGTCCCAGCCGCGCGCGCGTGCGAAAACGCCGCGCGCGAGCGCTTCGCTCACCGAGAACGGCGCGTGCAGCGCGAAGCCGCCGTGCGCGGCGGGCGGCCGCGCGTCGATGGCGCGCAGCACTTCGTCGGCGTCCGCGGGCTCGGGGACGAAGAATTCGGGGAACGCCGCGATCTCGGGCAGCACCGGGTCCTCGAGGTGGCCGCCGGCCGCGCCGGGTTCGGCCACGTGGGTCACCACCAGCCCGCAGGCTCCCGCGGCGAGTTCGCGCAGGCTCTCGGTGGCGCTGACTTCGGCATCCATGCGCGCGCCGTTTTCCCGCCATTCGAGCAGCCGTTCGACCCAGGCCGCGAAACTCTCGCGCGGCCAGACCAGGCACGGTGCATCGTGGCTCTCCAAGTGCGCGTGCAGCAGCAGCGGAGCCGCGGTCCACAGTTCTCCTTCGAAACGCACGCTCGCCGCTTCGGGGGCGCTTTCGGCCGGCACCAGGTCCAGCACCCGGCTGCCGTCCACGAGCAGGGCGTGTCCGCGCAGGTAAGTCTGCGCATCCACGAGGAGTGCGTCGGGAATCAGGTAGCGATGCAAGCCGGTCTTCCGGTTCGGGCGAGCCAGCCTAGCGCGGCCGGCCCCCCGAACGCAGCGCCGCGCGCGGCGGCGCTATTCGGCGACGTAGTCGACGCGGACTTGCGTGATCCGGTAGTACGCTGCCGGATCGTTGCCGATCCTTGCAGCGACTTCGTCCTGGTCGAACACCAGCTGCCAGCGCAGCATGCGCCAGATTCCGGCCTGGATTCCCGCGAGCCCGTTGTCGGCCGCATCGAAGCCGGGAATCACCCAGGGGTTCTCGATCGCGGGCTCGACCGGGCCGCCGGTCGAGAAGCCGAAACCGGTCTGGAAAGCGATCCAGAACGGCATGTTGCCCGGAGAAGGGAGATTCGTGGTGTTGTAGGTCTCGAAGACCGGCGAGCCGGCGATGCCGTCCCACCACTGCACGGTGACCGTGAAGTCGGTCACCGACAAGTGCGTGTATTGCACCGGCGCCTCGTACCAGAGGCTCCGGACGCCGGACGAGTTGCCGTCGAAAGTCCAGCTGCCGAGACCGCTGGTGAACGAAAGATCTCCGGAAGTGCCACCGTTGATGCCGTCGAAAACGCCGACGTTCGGAACTCCGAATGCACCGATCGGGTCCAGATCGACCGCGATGTCCGGCGTCACGAGTCCTTGCAGCGCAGCGAGCGATTCGCCGCCGGTCGCGGTCTGGAAGCGCACCAGGCCCGCGCCGCCGGCGCCGCCGTGGTTGCCGGCCGCGCCGATGCCGCCCGCGCCGCCGTTCACGTCGATCGCTTCGGGGCCGACCGCCCCCAGGGCGCCGTTCACTTCCACGAGCACCGCGCCGCCGGCGCCGCCGCCGCCGCCCGCGTCTCCGGGCGGACCGAAAGTGATGGCGTTGGCAGGCGCGTACGGAATCGACTGCATGAACTTGCTGCTGCCGCCGTCGCCGCCGAAGGCATCGATCCGGCCGGCAATCGCCAGCCGCCGCGAAGCGTGGATCTGAGCCGCGCCGCCGCCAGCCCCACCGCCGCCGCCGTCGTTGGTGCGGTAGGTCTCGATGAGGCCGCTGGCGTCCGGTCCGGAGTCGTTGTACGAACCGTGCTGGCTCTGGCCCGCGCCGCCGCCGCCCGCGCCGCCGAGCAGCAGAGGCGTCACGCCGTCGGGGTCGAGCGTCTCGATGCCCGGATAGAGCGCGTAGTCGAGAATGCCCTCGCCGCCGTCCGGCGTGCCGCCACCGGCCCCGGCGTTGTAGGCGAAGACGCTGTTGTACTCCCAGACGGTGCGGCCCGGATCGATGGTCGGCATGACCAGGGGCGCGCCCAGCGGATCGGTTCCCGCCGCGTCGAAGAAGGTGCCCGGATCGCCCTTGGTCCAGAAGCCGCCGCCGCCGCCGCCGTAGGAGCGGTGCAGCGCGTACGACTGGTACATCAAGGTGCCCGGATCCAAGTGGCTCCGGATCAGGAAATCGAGCGTGTTGTTGGCGTTGGGCACCACGTCGCTCTTCAGCGGCCAGGCCATCGAACCGACGCCGGCGCCGTGCGAGCGGTCCACGGTCACCGCTGACGGCGACGTCGGATGGCCGAGCGAAGGGCGGCCGCCGATGCCCTGCCCCATGCGCCCGTGCACTTCGGGTGTCAGGATGCCGTGGGTGAACCGGTTCGGGTCGGGGAAGCCGCTCTGCCACGAGTTCAGGTTCTCGTCGTAGTAACCGCCGACCAGGTACAGGCTCGCGCCGCCGCGGCCGCCGCTGCCGCCGCTCGCGCGGCCCACGCCGTTGGGACCGCCGTCGGCCTGGTCCACCGTCATGTTGGTCTGGTCCTCGCCGGTCAAGTTTTCGGCGTTGGGCGGGAAGTACTTGCCGAAGTTGACCGCGGCGTCGGCACCAGAGACGTCGAGGACGCCTTCGACCACGAATTCGCCGCGCGCGAAGAGGCGCAGCGGCTTGCTTCCGGTCGCGCTCACGGTCACGCCGAGCGGGATGTGCACGCTCTCGAACATGAACACTCCGCCGTTCACGGTCACGTCGCGGCCGAGCACGGTTTCGAATTCTCCGGCCGCGAAAGTGTGGCTGTCGGTGTTCAGGACGATGTCGGCTTGCGGACGGAACACGCCGAGCGCGCCCGAGCCGCCGCCTTGGTGGCTGCCGTCGACCGGATCGAGTCCGCTGTCGACGAAGGGCTGCGCGCCGCCGGGTCCGCCCCACAACGCCAGGCTGCTGCTCTCGGGATCCATCTGCGCGGGGCTGCCAAAGGCCTCGGCGATGCTGCCCGGCACGACGATGCTGTCGGGCAGGGGCACCACGTAGGAGCCCGCGTTCTCCAGCGTCATGCCAGCGAGGTCGCGGATCTGCGAGGAAAAGTCGAGCCGCATGCTGCGCCGGACCGGCACGCCGCCGTTGCCCGGGAACCGGGTCAGTGGCGTGAAGGTGAGGGTCGTCGTGAGCAAGTCGCGGTTGAGCACCGCGGAGAACGTGCCCGGCATCTGGGTCTCGACCGTCTGCCCCGGAAACTCGTCGAGGATCACCACGTTGACGGTCGGACTGTCCTTGGTCACCGGGTCCACGAGCTGGCCCTTCTCCATCAGGTCGTTGAAGACCATGACGACCTCGAAACTCGTGCTCGTCGGCGGCGCGCTGGCGCTCGGCGTGAACGAAACGCGCGGACGGCCCGGCACCAGGTCCTTGATGCCTTCGGTGCGGATGGTGCACTGGATCGGCGTCTGGTTCGGCCTGCCGATGGTCGAGCGGATCACGTTCGACTCGGGAAGCGCGAACAGCTTGACCTCGTAGTCGGCGCCGTCCTCGAAACCGAACAGGATGCCCGAACTGGTTTCGAGCAGCGCCGGACGGAAAGTCACGCGATTGTCGGTGACCAGGAAATCGCCGGGCGGCGTGGTGCCGGTGAGCTTCTCGGTGATCTCGATCGTGGTGAAGCTGACGGTGGCGCGATCGACGCGGTCGTTGAAGAAGAACGTGACGTCCTGGTTCACCGCGATCGAGGTCGCCGCACAGCTGCCGGCCGAACAGCCGAGCGTGCACGAGTTGACCAGGAACTGTTTCGTCGACGCAAAACCGTTCCTGCTGGTGCTGCCGCTGCCGCCGAAGCAGGCGGCAAGCGCGGTGCAGGCCAGCAGGACCAGGCCTGCCGGCACATGGCGTAGAATTCGCTGCATCAGGGGTTCGGAGTGGCTGCGGGAAGCCCGGGCAGAGCGCTCCGGAGCCTCGTCGACGGCGTCATCGAAGCCGCGAGTCTAGCACACAACCGGCTTTCCTCGCCGTCACTTACGATGATGCCGACCGGCGTTTCCGACGCTCCCATGACCACCTCCGTCCCCGTGTTGCGAATCGCGTGCCTGCTGCTGCCGGCGGCACTCCTGTCCGCCCTCGCAAGGCCGCCCGCAGCGAGGGCGAGCCGTCTGGAGCCGCTGCGCTCGCCCACGGCGGCCTCCTTGGCCCTGGCAGCGCGCCTCGGACCCGCGACGGGATCCGCACCGCGGGCATTCGTGCGCGCGCGCACCGTGGCCGAGCGGCTGCGCACGGGCGTGCCGGCCGCCGAATTGCCCGGCCTGCAGCGCGGCCTCGACGCCGACGCCGCGGCCTTGGCCGTCGCCGGGGAAGCCGCCGATCTGCCGTGGCGCGACTGGATCACGACCGCGCAA
>DASWJW010000107.1:0-11062 GCA_036396955.1 Planctomycetota bacterium | reverse complement strand
CTCGCACCGCCACCCTTCATTCCTCATTCCCGTAGGCAATCCATGACATCCCTACCTCAAAACGCCATGGCGAGCATGATGATCATGCCGCGGCCCAACGAAGCCTATGGCCAATTGAGTGCTGCCGACCAGCGCGACGATCTCGGCGCCGTCCGCAAGGCCATGACCGAACCGGTCGAAGTGACCGGACCGATGTTGGAACAGTGGGAAGGCTTCGAGATCGAAAGCGACGCCAGCGGCAAGATCAACGACAAGATCCTGGTCAAAGCGGCGCGCATGTTGCTGCCGGCCTATGTGAAGGCGATCAGCATGCCCAAGCTCGCGCTGCAGGATCCGCCGGCGGGCGTCCTCGGTTTCGAGTACTGCTACATGAGCGGCATGTGGGTCTGCTACCACACCTACCAGCTCTACGACAGCAACCGGCCGTGGGTCCTCGACAGCCCCGCCAACAAGAAGGGAATCAACGTCGACATGGTGCTGCAGGTCCACTGGCACTGGTAGGCCGCGATCCCGTCACCCGGCGGCTTCGGCCACGCGCAGGCTGGCGAGCACGCGCGTGTGCAAGTAGCCGTTGGTCGCGAGCACGCCGCGGTTGTCCTGCAGCGTGCGGCCGAACGTGAAATCGAGCGGTTTGCCGTCGAGGTCGGTGACCTTGCCGCCGGCCTCTTCGCAGACGATCACGCCGGCGGCGTGGTCCCAGACTTTCTCGCGATAGTCCGGACGCGAGCGCGGCCGCAGGTAGACCTCGGCGTCGCCGCGCGCGACGCACGCGTACTTGGCCTGGCTGTCGATCCGCACCATCCCGCCGCGCAGCCCCAGATGGTCGATCACGGCGCGCACCAGCGCGGGGTCGCCATGCTCCGATTCGACGCTGCCGAGAACGCGCACCCGATCGGCGCCGGTGTGCTCGCTCGCGCGAGCTGGAATGGCCGCTCCCCGGCTCAACGGCGCCACGGTGGTGCCGTGCCCGGCGACGGCCGCGAACAGGACGCCGCGCGGTCCATCCGCGTTGGACGCATGCACCGGCAAGTGGGGGCAGACGAGCACGCCGGCCCAGGGCTTGCCGCCGCGCAGCAGGCCGATCGCCACGGCGAACTGTTCGCGGCGCAAGAAGCCTTTGGTGCCGTCGATCGGATCCACGCACCAGGTGAACTCCGTGCCGCCGCTCCCCTGGTGGTCGATCCAGGCGCAAACCTGCTCGAAGTCGGCGGGCTCACCCAGGGCTTCCCCGACCACGCGGACGATCTGCGCGCTGGCCTTGTCGCCCGCGCTCGCGCGCAGGTGCGCCGAACCTTCTTCGGCGATCACGCCGTGATCGGGAAAGGCCGCTGCGATCGCGCGCAGGATCACGGCCTGGGAGCCGTAGTCGGCCACGGTCACCGGCTCCTTGCCCAGCTTGGACATGGCCTCCGGGTTCGCCGGGGCCTCCGTCAGCACCGCCCGGCACACGCGGGCCGCGGCGCGGCCGGCTTCGCAGGCGACTTCCAGGACGCGGTCGGCGAGTTCGCTCATCGTGGCGGAGTGTAGGACCGCGCGCACACGCACTCCGGCGCGCCCGGCCGTGGAAACCGCCTGCCGTGGCCGCCTATCCTGGCGGGGCAATGAGGCTCGGCATGCTCGCTGCGCTCGCCTTCGTCGGCGCTTTCCTGGTCTTCCTCTTCCTGACCAGCCTCCAGGTTCCGGATCCCATGGCGGACGGCGCGCGCGCCACGGCGAGCCTTGACAACGAGACTTTCGCGCCGACCGGGCAAGGCGACGCGGTCGCCGCGGTCCCCGCGGAGACGCGCCGGGCATTGCTCGCGCTCGCCACGGCCGACGGCGACTATCTCGGCTGGCGCGGCCAGGTCGTCGATGCGGACGGCGGCAACGTCCCGGGTGCCACCGTGCACCTGGCGGGGGCCGCCGCGCCGCTCTCGACCGTCGCCGACGCAGCCGGTCGCTTCGCCATGCCGTGGCCCGGTTCCGATCCCGACGCGTTCGGCACGCTCTTCGCGCAAGTCGAGGGCCGCGCGAGCCTGGCGGTGTCGACGCGGCCGGCGCAGCCGGCGCGCGAATTGCGCCTGCAGGTGCTTGCCGGCGTTTCCTTGGCGATCCGCTTGCACGACGAGTTCACGGGCGCATCCGTCGCCGGCGTGCCGGTGCGCGTTGGCGGTCGCGATCCGGCCGGCAGCGAGTGGATGGGTCTCGGAGTGAGCGGCGCCGACGGCCGCGCGGCGTTCCACGGGCTAGCGTCGAGCACGGCAATCGTGGCCGTTCCCGCCAACCCGGTTGCCGGACTCGAACACCGGGTGGAGCATGCGCTGTCCGCCGCCGGAGGCGACGAAGTGGCGGTCGCCGTGCGCCGGCACGCCAGCCGCTTGTGGCTCACAGCGCGCGACGCCGAGAGCGGCGAGCCGCTGCCGCGCGCGACGTACTCGGTCCTCCAGCGCGGGCCGGACGGCGGCTGGAGTCTCGGCGCAACGCTGCCCGCGCGCCGCGGCGGCCTCGACCACTCGGTTCTGGCGCAAGACCGCCCCATGCAGGTCCGGGTCGCCGCGGACGGCTACTTGCCGCGCGACGTGAACGTCCGCGCCGAGCAGACCGAGGAACTCCAGGTCGACCTGCACCGCGCGTCCGAACAACTCGCTCAGGTGCTGGTCGGAGGCCGGCCGGCCGGCCCGGCGACCCTGCACTGGTCGTTCCAGCCGGCGCGCTGGGACTGGCCGGACCGGAGCGCCGCGGAACGACTCGCGCCGGTGGTGAGCGGCAGCGTCGCAAGCGCTCTCGATGGCCGGGCCCGTCTGCCGCTGCTTGGCAGCGGTGCCGGCCAGCCCGAAGAACTGGTGTTGCGCATCGAGGGTCCGGACGGCATCGTCCGCGACTTCGGTTCGCTCGAGACCGGGCAGATCCCGGAGGTCGCCGGTCACTGGCAACTGGAGATCGCGCCGGCGGTGGCGCACGTCGTCTTCGAACTGGTCGACCAGGACGGTTTTCCGCAAGCGGGAGTCGTGGTCGACGGTCGTGCCGCTCCGCCGCCGGGCCAGGAACTGCCGCCGCTCGCGCGCACGGGCACCTTGCATCGCGATGCGCGGGCGGGCGGCAGCCGTTTCCAGGTGACGACCGGTCCGAACGGTCGCGCCGAAGCCTTGCTGTTCGCGCCCGCTGATCTGCTCTGGGCGGCTGGAGAGGACGACGCGCGGACCGGCGGCCGCGTCGACCCGCCGCTCGAACCCGGCGAACGGCGCGAGTTGCGGCTGGTGATCCCGGCGAGCAAGCTCGCGATCGCCGGCCGGGTGTTCCGCGCCGACGGCCAGCCTGCCGACTGGACCGCGGGCCGGGTGTTCGCGCTGCCCGTGGCGCGGCTCGTCTCGGAACTACGCGAAGCCGCGATCGGTGCCGACGGGCACTTCCGCTTCGGCAACACGCTGCCTGGCCGCTGGCAGGTCTGGGTCGTCCGCGAGCACGCGGTGTCCGAACGGCTCGAGGTCGAAGCGGGGCGCGAGGACTTGCGGCTCGAACTGCAGCCGACGCAGCCACTGCTCGTGCGCGTGTTCGATGCGCGCACCGGGGCGGTCGTGGCGGGAGCGCAGGTGCTCCTGGTGGGGACCGCGCACGAATCGTCGCTCGGCACCAGCGCGGAGGGCACCGCGCGCGTCGATGCCTTGCCGGCCGTGTTCCCCATCCTGCGGGTGCGCGCGGAAGGCTACGCGGCGTGGGCCGACGCCTTGGAAAGCGCCATCGCCGCCGCCGGCGCGGCGGGGGAGCTCGAAGTGCGTTTGGAACCGGGCCGAAATGTGAGCGTGGCCTTGGCCGACTCGCCGCTGCGCCGGCAGGTGCGCTGGGTCCTGCGCGCCGATCTGGCCGCGGCCCACCCGCTGCAGCACCAGCGCGCGTTCGCGGCCGGGTCTTCCACCTGGTTCGAACCGAACGCGCCGACGCGCACGTTCCAGCTCCAAGCCTACGACCAGGGGATGGCGCCGATCGGCGCGCCGCAGGTGATTCCGGAAAGCGCCGAGGACTTCGAGCTGCTTTGGAATCTGGACGAGCCGCCGCGCTGACCCCGCCCGCTGCAAGAGGAAGCGACCGCGCCGAAGCTCCCGAGGCCAATCGAGGAACCACCGACGCAGCCGCGCCCTCGGCCCCACAAGAGCAACGCGCGTGCCGCTTGTCCGGCCACTGATGCCACCGCATCAGGCCGCCGGCGTTTCCGCATGGGAACGCCGCGGCGGCCGCCGCTGCGGCTACAAGCGGTCGAGCACGCCGCTCCCGCGCAGGGGATCGAGCAGCGTGAAGAAGGACGCCATGTAATTGAGGTCGGTCGCCAGGCGCGCGCGCGCTGGCAGGCCGTTCGTGTCGAGCACCTCGCCGAGCGCGGCGCCGGCGCGACCGCGGGCCTGCGCCAGCGCCTTGCCGTCCGCAATCAGGTCGAGCAGCGGTTCGGCGGCGCGGCGGTCGCCGATGGTGGCGAAGGCCGCGGCGGCGGCTTCGATCGTGGGCAGGGTCGCGGCACGCCCGTCCGGCCGCCGCAAGGCCGCGGCGAGCGCCGGCACGGCTTGCGGGTCGCCGAGCAGGGCGAGCGCGGTGCCGGCGGCTTCGAGGATCTGCGGCAGCGCCCCGCCTTCGGCGAGCAGCGCGTGCAACGACTCGCCCGACTCGCGCGCACCCATCAAGCCCAGGCCGATCGCGCAGTGTTCGCGCAGGTCGGGAGAACCGCCGTCGTTCATGGCGGCGAGCAGGTCCGCGGCAGCCTGCTGGTGGCGCAGCAGGCCGAGGGCGATGGCGTAGGCACCACGTTCGGTGACGTCGCGCGAGCGCTGGAAAGCCTGGTGGACGTGGCGGGCTGCGAGCATCGGCACCACGGTGCGGCCATCGCGTTCGCCGCGGGCGGCCATCACGCCGAGCGCCAGCCCGGCCCAAGGCCGTTCTTGCTTGGTGCCGCGCAAACGGTCGATCAAGAACGGCAGCACCGAGCCGGTGGTCAGCGTCGACGCCGGACCCAATTCGGCGCCGGCGTAGGCGAGCGCCATGATCGCGAAGTGCCGCACCTGTACGTCGGCGTCGGCCTGCGCGGCGCGGATCAAGGCCGCGACGGCGAGCTCGGTCTCCGGAATTCCGGGCCGCGCGAGCATGCCCAGCGCTTGCGCCGCGGACTGCCGAAGTTCGGCGGGGGCCTGTTTGTCGCCGAGGTGCCGCACCAGGTCGATGCCGCAGCGGCGCAGCATCTGGCGGTCTTCCGATGCCCGCATCAGCCGGCCCAGCGAGTTGGCGAGGTGGGCCGCGACCAGGCGGTCGGCGTCCGGATCGTTGAGGTAGCCGAGCATCTCCTCGGCGAGCGCTTCGGGCGAGCGCAAAGCGACCTTGCCCAACGCGATCGCCGCGGCGGCGGGCACGTCGACGTACGCGCCCCGTTCTTCGCGCAGTGCGGTCCACAGGCTGTGCGAGAGCCATTCGCGCACAGCGTCGTGCTCCAGCCGTTCGCCGAGCAGGCCGAGCGCGTAGGCGGCGAACACGCGCTTGCGCACCGGCACTCCGCTCTCGCTGCCGGCGAGCACGCGGCCGCCGGCGTCGTCGCGCAGTAGCCCGAGCAGCGCCTGCATGGCGTCGGGACCGTCCAGGAAGCCGAGCGCGAGCACGGCGGTCTCGCCGAGCTCTCCGTTCTTGGCGAGCCACGGACGATAACGCTCGAGCGCCGCCGCGGAATCGCCGTCGGCTCGCGCCAGCGAACGGAGCGCGCCGTTCTGCAGCGCGAGATCGTCTTCTGCGAGTGTCGCGAGCAGGGTTTCGGTCGCGCGGAGCGTCGTGCGCCCCGGCTGGCGCCCGCCGGTGGCGTACGCCACGCCTCCGTGCATGCCGAGCAGCAGCTCGCCGTCGCCTGGCGTGATCGCGATCGCGGCGGTGCGCGTGTAGAAGTCCAGGTACGGCGCCTTGTTGAAGGCCCACCAGGTTTCCCAGCCGGTCACCGGAGTCGCGAGGAATTCCGCCGAACAGACGTAGGCGGGCGCGCATTCGTTGGACGGCCGCGCTGCTGAGAGCGGCGCGCTCGGCGTGAGCGAGATCGTGCCCGGCGTGGCGGGCGCGTAGCCCGAGCTGTCGGGGAACGAAACTCCCGGAACGTCGCAGCCCGGGCCGCCGTTGGGCGCGGGCCGCGGAACCGGCGTCGGCGTGATCCGGCCGCCAGGCGGCGGTCCGATGCGGCCGCCCGGCGGCGGTGCGGCGGGGCGCACGCCGGGAATCTGGGCCGCGAGCGGTGCGGCGCCGGCAAAGACGAGCGCGGAGAGAACGGCGAGCAAGCGGGTAGGCGTCATGGCGTCCGAGGGGGCAGCCTAGCTAGACCGGGCCGCTTGCGCGGTCACGCGTCGCCGACCCCGTCGGCGCCGTCCCCGCGGGCGGCGGCGATCACTTGCCGGGCCTCCTCGAGCCGGTCTTCGGGGACCATCACCTTGGTGCCGAGCAGGCCCAGTGCGCGCTGCGAGACCGCGAACTCGTCCCACAGGGCTTCGCCGTTGAGCTGGACCGGAATGCCGGCCGATTCGAGCAGGCTCGCGACGATCTGCGCTTCGGCAGGACTTTGCGCAGACATGAGTTCGACCGGTTCCGCCATCCGTCCATGCTAACCAGGGCCAGGAAGGCACGCCGATACCCTGGGCGCATCACGGTGATCGAAACCCTGCGCACGGCCTGCAACCGGGACTGTCCGGATGCCTGCGGCCTCCTCGCCACCATCGAGGACGGCCGGGTGACGCGTTTGCAGGGCGACCCCGACCATCCGGTCACGCGCGGCTTCCTGTGCCAGCGCACCAACCGCTTCGTGCGCGACCGGCAGTACGCGCCCGACCGCGTGACCACGCCGTTGCGGCGGCAGGCCGACGGGAGCTTCGCGTCGGTGTCGTGGGATGCCGCGCTCGACGAATGCGCCGAGAAAATGCTCCGCTTCCGCAAGGAATCCGGGCCGGCCTCGATCTTCCACTACCGCAGCGGCGGCTCGCTCGGGATTCTCAAGCACGTCGTCGACCTGCTTTTCGAACGCTTCGGGCCGGTCGCGATCAAGAGCGGCGACATTTGCTCGGGCGCGGGCGAAGCCGCGCAGGAAACCGACTTCGGCAGCAGCGAGAGTTCCGACCTCTTCGACTTGCGCCACGCGCGCGCGATCCTGCTCTGGGGCAAGAACCCTTACGTGAGCAGCGTGCACTTGCTGCCGCTGCTGCAGGCGGCGCGCGAGCGCGGGGCGCGCCTGGCGTTGATCGATCCCGTGCGCCACCGCACCGCCGATTTGTGCGAGCTATACCTGCAGCCGCGGCCCGGCGGCGACTTCGCGCTCGCCATGGGAGTCGCGCAAGTGCTGTTCGCGCGCGGCTGGGTCGACGTGCGCGCACCGCAGTGGTGTAAGGACCACGCCGCCTTCCACGCGCTCGTGCATTCGCACGATCTCGCGGCGTGGGCCAGCGAGGCCGACGTCCGTCCCGCGGAGATCGAGGCGCTCGCCGAGCTCTACGGCGCCACGCCGCCGGCCAACATCCAGGTGGGTTGGGGCATGCAGCGGCGCCGCAACGGGGCTGGCATCGTGCGCGCGCTGGACGCGCTCGGCGCGATCACCGGCAACGTCGGCGTGCCCGGCGGCGGCGTGAGTTTCTACTTCGGCCGCCGCAACGCTTTCGACACCGGCCTGTTGCGAGGCGTGGCGGCGGCGCCGCGCACCATCCCCGAGCCGCTGCTCGGCCCGGGCCTGCTCGCGGCATCCGATCCGCCGGTGCGGATGGTCTGGGTGACCGCCGGCAACCCGGTGGCGATGCTGCCCGATTCCGCCGCGGTGGCGCGCGCGCTCGAGAGCCGCGAGTTCACGGTGGTGGTAGACAGCTTCCTCACCGACTCCGCGCGCTGCGCCGACCTGGTGCTGCCCACCACCACCATGCTCGAGGACGACGATCTGCTCGGCGCCTACGGCCACCACTTGCTGGCTTCCGTGCGCCCGGTCGTCCTGGCGCCGCCCGGCGTCAAGACCGACGTCGAGATCGCGCGGGAACTGGCGCGGCGCCTGGGCCTCGGCGCGGACTTCGAGCGCAGCGCGCGCGAGTGGAAAGAGCATTTCCTGTCCCGCGTGGCACCGCAGGGCGCAAGCCTGACGGCGATCGAAGCCGGCTGGGTGCGCAACCCCGAAGCGGAGGAGGTCGTGTACGAAGGCCGCCGCTTCGCCACTGGAGACGGCCGCGCGCACTTGCTCGCCGAAGCGCCGCCGGCCGCAGCCCGCGCCGAAGCCGACTACCCCTTGCTGCTCACTTCGATCTCGACCGACCGCGCGCAAGCGTCGCAGTCGACCGCGGCGGCGCAAGAAGGCCTGGTCGAGGCCACCGTGCACCCCGCCGCCGCCAACGGCCTCGCGCCGGGCGCGGAGGCCCGTCTGGTCAGCCACAGCGGCGCCCTGCGGGTCCGCGTGCGGCACGACGACACCCAGCGCCAGGACGTGGTCCTGGTCCCCAAGGGCGGCTGGCACCACAAAGGCCGCAGCGCCAACGCGCTCACGCGCGCCGCGTTGACCGACCTCGGCGAAGGCGCGGCGCTCTACGACGAGCCGGTGCGCCTCGAGCCGGTCTAGCCGGCGGCGTCCGCAAGCCGCGGGGCGAACATCGCCGCTACCGCATCGGCCCACGCGGGGTGGGCGTTCAGCGACGGGACGAGCGTCAGCTCCTCGCCGCCGGCGGCGCGGAATTGCTCGCGGGCGCGCATGCCGATTTCTTCGAGGGTCTCCAGGCAGTCGGCGACGAAGCTCGGGACCATCACGGCCACGCGCCGTTTGCCGGCGCTGGCGAGCTCCGGCAGCACGTGGTCGGTGTAGGGGCGGATCCAGGGCGTGCGGCCGAGCCGTGACTGGAAAGCCACCGACCAGCCACCGGTGCCGAGCCCGAGGCGTTCGGCGAGGCCGCGCGCGGTGGCGAAACACTGCGCGCGATAGCACCAGCGGTTAGCCGGGCCGATGGAAGCGCAGCAGTCCTCGCCGGCGAAGCAGTGCTTGCCGCTCGCATCGCTCTTGCGGATCTGCCGTTCGGGCAGGCCGTGGAAGGACATCAACACGAAGTCCGGGCGGAATTCGGCGAGCACGGGAGCTCCGACCGCGGCGAAAGCATCCAGAAAGCCGGGCGTGTCGAAGAAGGGCGGCAGCACCTCCAGGCTGGGCACGTTCCACAGCGCCGCGGCGTGGCGGTACACGGCTTCGAGGGTCGAGCCGCCGCTGCTGCTCGCGTATTGCGGATACAGCGGCAAGACCGCGATCCGCTCGCAGCCGGCGGCACGCAGCGCCGTCAAACCCGCTTCGATCGAAGGCTCGCCGTAGCGCATAGCGAGCTGCACGCGCGCCTGCGGCAGGCGGTCTTGCACCGCCGCGGCGTGGGCCAGGGAGTGCACCAGCAGCGGGGAGCCGGCACCGGTCCAGATCTTGGCGTAGGCGGCCGCCGAGGCCTTCGGCCGTCTGGGCAGGATCACCAGGTTCAGGAGCAGCCAGCGCGGCAGCGCCGGCAGGTCGATCACGCGCGGGTCGGACAGGAACTCACGCAGGTACGCGCGGACCTCGCGTGGCCGCGGCGCCGCCGGCGTGCCGAGATTGACCAGGAGAATGCCGAGGGGCGGCTGCAAGGCCCGAATCATAGGCCCTGCCGCCGCCCCTCCTGGTCAGCGTGCCCTCGCGCCTACTTGCTGACCTTTACGCGCACTTCGAGGTGCGTGCCGGCGCCGAACAAGGACTCGCTCGAACGCGTCATGCGAAGTTCTCCGGCCTTGAGCGGATAGGTGCCGCTCATGTGCATGGAGCTGCTCACCGGCTCCTCGATCGAGACGCGCTCTTCGGGCTGCATGGGCATGCCGGCCTGATCCCCACCGCCGGCGAGCAGCATGTGGCCGATCTTGAGCGACTTGACCTTGAAGCCGTCGAAAGTGACGATCTCCAGGTCGAGCTCGATCTCGTCGCGGTTGCGCAAGCGCAGGCTGGCACGGACGCCGTCTTCGACCAGCTTGAAGATCGGATCGGCGCCGCGGGCTGACTGGGCGACTTCGACGTCCCAATCGGCGATGCCCTCGCGGACGGTGCCGTTGGTGAACCCCGACCAGGTGTCGAGCACGACCGGCGCGGCGAAACGCGCCAGCACTTCGCCGTCCGCGGCGCGGCCGGTGCCGAAGAGGCGCAATTCGACTTCGAGATCGGCGGACTCGGCGTCGCGCAGCGCGACCTGGCGCAGCGCGTCGAGCACGCCGTCGGCCACGCGATCCTCGAAAGCGAGGAAGCCGCTGTCCTCCATGACCAGCAGGTAGTCCGAAGCGCCCGGGCTGCCGTCGAGAACTTCGTCGAGGCCGCGCCGGTAGGGCTCATCTTCGTCTTCGCCTTCGTAGTAACCGAGTGCGGCCATCGCGGTGATCGACGGAGGCGCCTTGAAGCCGATGGGCGGTTTGGCGAGCGACGGCAGATAGAGCAAGTTCGGATCCTTGGCGGGCGCCGCCGCGGCCGGGACGGACAGCTCGAGCGCGAAGGTGCTGCCCTTGCGCCCGGGCAGCTCGAGGGTCGTCGGCGTGCCGGGCCGAAGGCGCACGACCAAGCCCGACTCTTCGAAGGACACCGGGTTGCGGCTGGCGCCATCCATCGCCGAATAACCGAGCAGGATCGGCTCGTTCTCTTCGGCCACCGCGTGCCGTGCCACGACTTCGGCGACGAAGCTGCCGTCGGGCAGCGGCAGCAGGTTGACGGCCACCGAGCTGCCGGTGTGGACCAGCGCGGTCAAGGGATCGGCGATGAAGCTCGCTTGGGCGATTTCGACGTCGAAGTCGACCAACGCCCGGCGCGAGCGGTGCTCGCCGAACACGACCACGCGGCCGTTGCCGATCGGCTCTTCGCCTTGCAGCAACAGCTGGCGCTGGCCGCCGGTTACCGAGTAGAGCCGGTAGTTCAAGTCGGTGCGCTGCGGCACGGCCGCGCTCAACCGGCGCTCGAGCGCCGCGGGTTCGAGATGGAGCTCCTCCTGCAGCGTCCACCAGGCGTCGGGGTCGATCACCGGGCCGCGCTCGTAATCGATCCAGTTCGATTCGAAACCAAGCCGCAGCGTGG
>DASWJW010000106.1:0-25013 GCA_036396955.1 Planctomycetota bacterium | reverse complement strand
CGCACAGCAAGAAGCGCTCGCGACTCTCCCGGCACCTTTGGGTATTTGCCCTCTTTCGGAATTACGTAAGAGGAATCACTCGGAAAGCGCCGGAAGTGACTTCTGCCATGGCGCTGGGAGTCGCGCAAAGAAGGTACGTATAGAGGCAAGTCCTGCGGTGGCGCGCGGAATACTTCTTTCTCTTCGGCACCCACTGAAAGGGGCCAGATTCTGAAATCGGAGACTTCCGACTCCGAATGAGGTCGAGTCGCGGCATTCGCCGCCCGGCCCACCATGTTCCGCACCATTCCTTCGCCGCCACCGCCGCCCCCGCCCTGGGGAGGCAACCCGTACCCGGCCGGCGGACCCGCACGGGCCGCCGACATGAGCGCTGAGTCGCTCCGCACATGGACGACTCTCTGCCACCTGAGCGCCCTTGCGGGTTACGTGGGCATGCCGCTAGGCAACGTCGCCGGCCCCTTGGTCGTCTGGCTGCTCAAGCGCGGCGAACATCCGCTGATCGACGCGCACGGGCGCACGGTCCTCAATTTCCAGATCACCATGGGCATCCTGTGGCTGGTGGCCCTGGCGCTGTCCTTCGTGCTGATCGGCATTCCAATGCTGATCGCGCTCTACGTGCTCAACGTGGTGCTGATCGTCAAGGCCGCCATCGCGACCAGCAACGGTCGCGAGTTCCAATACCCCTTCGGCTTCCGCTTCCTTGGTTAGCGGGCGGCCCAGCCGCCTCGGCGGTCAGGAAAACAGGCGGAATTTACCCGGCTTGTAGTCGGGGAAGAAGTCGCGCGGCGGCTTGAAGTCGAAGGTGCCTTGCAGGCACGCGGCCATCACGTCGCGGAAGTCGGTGGTCACCGACAGATCGCGGCCGTCGGCGAGCACGCCGTCCTTGAGGCCCCGCCAGTCGCCGTGCACCTGGCCGCCGCGGACGCCGCCGCCCAGCGCGAGCATCAGGCCGCCTCGGCCATGGTCGGTTCCGTTGTTGCCGTTCTCGCGCACCGTGCGGCCGAACTCGGTCATCACCAGGATCAAGACGTCGTCGAGCTGCGGACCCAGGTCTTCGGCCAGCGCGGCGACGGTTCCGCCCAGGTCCTGCAGCTTGTTGGCGAAGTCGCCTTCCACGCCACCTTCCTGGATGTGATGGTCCCAGCCGCCGTAGTCGATGCCGGCCACCTCGAGACCGACGCCGGCCTTGAGCACCTTCGCGATCGAGCGCATGCGGCCGCCGAAGCTGGTCTCGGGATAACGCACGCGGCTCTCGCGGCCGGCGCTCGTGATCTCCTGGAAGCGCTTGAGCGTCTCGAGGGTCTGCTTGCCCGACATGACCACCGCAGCGTTTTCGTCGGGGCGGACGTCCATCGCGTCTCCAGCGCCGGCGCCCGCGGGCTCGGGCGTGCCGCCCATGCCGTCGTTCTCGTCCTTGCCGTAGAAGCGCTCGAATCGCTCCAGCGTGAGCGTGCCGCGGCGGTTGTCCATCTTGGTGGGCACCGCGAGCACCGGAAAGTCGCCGCGCAGCGAGCGCGGCAGGATCTCCTGCATCGCCATGGAGCGGAAATCGACTTTCTCTTCGCCCGCCGAAATCGCCAGGTAGCGGTTGAGCCAGCCTTGGCGCATGGACGGCATGGCGAGCGCCGCGTACTCCATGTAGTCCTGGGCGGCGAAGTGGCTGCGGGTCGGATGCGGCGAGCCGACGCAGACGATCGGCGCCAGCTGCTTGCTTTCCCAGAACGGCATCAGGCCGCGCAAGGAGGGATGCAGCGCGAAGTCGCCGTCCAGGTCGACGAGGCCCCCGGCGAGCTGCATGGAGAGCGTTGGCCGCGCCGCCAGGTAGTCCTTGTCCTCGTACGGCACCAGCAGGTTGAGAGCGTCGCAGCCGCCCCGCTGGTAGATGCACACGATCGAACGCGCGCCCGGCGGCGGCGCGGCGGCGGCGCGCGACGCCAGCAGGGCACCCGGAATTCCGGCCGCTGCCGCCGTAATGCCGGCGCGGCGCAGGAATTCGCGGCGGGAAGATGCGAGGGTCATTGTCTCTGGAATTCGGGTGAGCCGATGAGCATGCCGAGCAATTGCGGGCCGACGCGGTGCAGGTCCGGGACGCGTGCATCGACCAGGTATTCGTCCATCAGCGAGGTCAGCGCGTCGCGCGTCCGCGTGCCGGCGCCGCCGGGAACCACTTTCTCGGTCAGGTGCACTTGCCAGCTGCGCGGCGGCGCGCCCTCGGGAATGTCGTCGAAAAGGTCTTCGGGCAAGGTCACGCCCTTGATGCGGCCTTCGGCGAGGTCGAGCGCGAACTGCCAGCGCTGTGCGAGCACGCCGGGATCCAGCCAGGCGTAGGCGGTGTCGTACCAGCCGGTGGGATCGTCGCAGTGGTACAGCGGCTGGCCCATGTCGGTGAGCCGCCGCAGCAATTCTTCGGGGTCGTCCACGCGCGCGCCGGTGGCGCGCAACGCGCTCACGACGAATTCCCACGGCGTCTTGAACTTGGCGCGGAAGTTCCTGCGCGCCCAGAAGTCTTCGCTCGCGACGATCGTGCGCAGCATGGCGCGCACGTCGCCGTCGCTGCGCGCGTACGTCTTGGCGACCTCGGCGACCAGAGCGGCCGGTGGCTCGTCGTTGACCAGGTAGCGCACCAGCTTGGTGGCGATGAACTCCGCGGTGCCCTTGTGCGCGCCGAGGTAGGCGAGAATCGCCTCGCCCTGGTTCCTTCCGTCGCTCGAGTTGTCCGAGAAGCGCCGCCCGAGCACCCGCCGGTCGCCGTGCTGGTGCATGTCGTTGCGGAACCGGAACGAGCACTTGTTGCCGCGGTCGAAGCTCCAGCCGGTGAGCGCTTCGGCGAGCGCCACGACGTCGCGCTGAGAATAGCCGTTGTCGACGCCGAGCGTGTGCAGCTCGAGCAGCTCGCGGGCGTAGTTTTCGTTGAGGCCATTCTGTTCCGCCAGCGCCACGGCCTGGATCGCCTGGGCGCGCGAGCCGGTGCGCGCTTCGGCGGCGCGCTTGACCTTGTTCAGCTCGGCGTTGGTCGGCGGCCGCCGCGACAAGTAATTGTCGAGGTAGATCAGCATCGCCGGATGGTGCGCCGAGGCGGCCAGCATCTCGGGGAAGCTGCCGAGCGCGTTGGCTTGCACGACGTCGCGTTCGTACGGCGTGAGGAAGGTGTCGATCTGCCGCCCCTTGGTGTAGGAGACGTTCAAGTGGTTGCGCCAGAAGTCGCTCATCACTTCGAGCAGCTGGCGCTCGCTTGCGACCGCGCGCAGAACGACCGAATTCAACAGCTCGGTCCGCGGAATGCGCGTCTTGCGGTTGTACTCGCGCCGTTCCTCGTCCGTGGCATCCGGGCGCAGCGGCCGGCGGTAGACCCCCTCGAGGTCGGCCGCCGTGAACTTCAAGGACTCGAACTCGCTCAAGCGGCCCTGGAGCGCGGCGTCGGCGAGCTGCGCGGGTTCGAACTGGGCGTCGAGCCAGGCGTCGACACCCATCGCGAGCACGCGGTCGATCTCGCCCGGCCGGGCGCCGTAGGCGAAGCGCGACAGCAGGTGCACCGCGCGTTCGCGTTCGGTCAGCGGCGCCGACTGGTCCTCGACCGCCTGGGCCGCGGCGCGCGGCGCCAGCGCGGCCGCCGCGACGACCAGCAAGGAAAGGAACGGTGCTCGATGGATCACGAGGTGCATTGCGCGCCCGGGAAAAGCGGTCCGGAGCATTCTAGCCACGGAATCCGCGCCGGACCGCAGCGCCGCCTATTCCGTCCAGTCGTAGAAACCGCGGCCGCTCTTCTTGCCCAGACGGCCGTCTGCGACCATCCGCCGCAGCAGCTCGGGCGGGCGGAAACGCTCGCCGAGCGCCTCGCACAAGGAATCGGCGATCCCCAGCCGCACGTCGAGGCCAACCAGGTCCGTGAGCCGCAGCGGTCCCATCGGGTGGCGGTAGCCGAGCTCCATGGCCCGGTCGATGTCCTCGGCCGACGCGACGCCGGCTTCGACCATGCGGATGGCTTCCATCGCGATCGCGATCCCCAGCCGGCTCGATGCGAAGCCGGGTGTGTCCTTGACCGTGATCGGCTCCTTGCCGAGCCGCTTGCCGAACGCGACGGCCTGGTCGACGAAGGCTGCATCGGTGTGGGTGCCGACCACGATTTCGAGCAAGGCCATGATCGGCACCGGATTGAAGAAGTGGAGGCCGAGGAACCGTCCGGGGGCGCGCAGGCCTTCGGCGATGCGGTCGATCGACAGCGACGAGGTGTTGGTCGCCAGCCAGCCGTCGTCCGCGACGGCGGCTTCGACCTGCGCGAAGATCCGGCGCTTGAGTTCGAGCTGTTCCGGCACGGCTTCGATCACGAGATCGGCGCCGCCGCAAGCGGCCACGAGGTCGGTGTGCGGCACGATCCGCTGCAGCGTGGCTTCGGCGTGCGCCGCGTCGAACTTGCCTTTCGCCACCCCCCGGTCGAGCATGCGCCGGACAGCGAGCATGCCTTTTTCGAGGGGCTCCGGCCCCAGGTCGAAGAGCGCGACCTGCAAGCCGGCTTCGGCGCACACCTGCGCGATGCCGTGACCCATGGTGCCGGCTCCGAGCACGGCGACGCGGACGAGAGAGTCGGCGGTACGCATCGGCCGCAGATCCTAGCGCTGGGCGGCGGCGAGCTCGACCACGCGCCCGTCCAGGACGTCGAGCTCGGCGACCCGCAGTTCGCCGCCGGCGCTTCCCAGGGTCCAGCGCGCGGCCACCAGCTCGGCGTCGCCGTTCGGCGCGAGGGTCGCGTAAGGCCAGCGCAGTTCCGCCACGCCGCCGGCTCCCACCACGGCGTTCGCGCGATGCACGTGCGCGAAATCGCCGGCGAAACGCAGTTCGATTTCGACCTCCAGCTGGGCGCCGGGCTCGCCGCGCGCCTGGAGCCGCGCGCCGGCGACGCGCTCCCAGAGCGAACCGCAGCGCTGCTCGCCGGCACCGCGCAGGGCGGGCAGCGGATCGATCACCGGAGAGACGTGGATCAGGCGCAGAAACGCCGGCGGCGGCGGCGGCTTGCGCTCGCCGAGCTCGTCGAGCAGCATCAAGCGCGCGCCCAGCGTCGCGAACCACGCCGCCTGCAGGCCTCCGCCGCCCTGACGCAGGAAGCGGTCTGCGGGCAGGCCCAAGGCCCGCTGGTGCGCCGCGATGCCTTCGGGGTGCGTGCTCGTGACCACCACGAAGCGGACCTCGCGCCGGGCCAGCACGGCTTCGGCCTGCGCATCGTCCAAGGCGAGGAAGAAGCGCGCGGGAGCCTGGAAGGACTCGATCCCCAGGTAGCTGCCGAAGTTGGTGGCGACGGTCGGCAGGCCCGCCACCCATTCGATCGGGTGCCCGAGATCCCAGCGCGCCATCACCGAGAAATCCGGGTCGGGGACCGCTTCGAGCGCCAGCCGGTCGAGCAGCAAGCGCTCGCCGGCCAGACGGAACATGCTCGGCGACCGCCGCCACGCCTCGCCGCCGCCGATGCGCCCGGCGACCTTGGCGAGACCGGGCGCCTGCAGGGCGAGCGACAGTGCGACCGCGACCGCCAGCACCGGCCTGCCGTGCCGTGCAAGCCGCGGCCATCCGCGCACGAGACCAACGAGCCCCGCGCCGATCAGAACCGCCATGGGCAGCGCGAGCGCGTCGGCGAAGCGGCGCTGCAACAGCGCTTGGAGCAGCAGAGGTGGAACCACCACGATCCACGGCAACCACTGGGTGTCGCCGCGCAGGGTCGCGCGCAGGCCACGCCACCAGGCCCAGGGCAGCAACAGCACGCCGAAGCCCATCCAGACGAACAAGCCGCCGCTCCCGGTGCGGTCGCGGCCGAGCAAGGGTTCGGACTCCGCTATTCCCGCCATGAAGGCGTCCCGGCGGGACGCCCACGCAAAGCCCTCGCGCAAGCCCGCGCCGGGACCGATGCCGGTGGCCAGGAGCACGGCTCCCGCAACCGCCAGCGCTCCAGCAACCAGCCAGGGCCAGCGCCGCCGCGTGCGCTCGCCGAGCCAGGACAGCGGCGCGAACACCGCCGCACCGGCGAGCAGCTCGGCCAGGTGGAACCAGGACAAGTTGACCACCATCCATGGATCGGTGGCGAGCCAGGGGCTGTGCAGCACGGCGGGCAGCAGCACGGCCGCGGCGGCGAGGTGGAAACCGAACCCCAGCGCGGCGAGGCCGGCGCGCGGCCGGCGCGCGTGCGCGCAGACCAGCAGCCCCAGGACGATCTGCACTTGCACCACGTACAGCAAGGCCGCGACCCACGACGCGAGCAGCAGGCCGGCCAGCGCGCCGGCCGCCGCACCGAGCAGGCAGCTCTGGAGCGCGCGGCCGGGGCCGGAGCCCTTCATGGAGCGCGCCAGAAGCAGGAGCATGGCGCCGGCGAGCAGCGAGACCCAAGCATGGTGGTCGCCCACGCCAGCCGCGCCGTAGTGGATCGAGCCGTAGGTGAACGCGTGGTAGACGCCGGCGGCGAGCCCGGCCCAGACTCCCCCGAGGGCGATGCCGGCCAATGCCGCAAGCGCGGCGCCAAGCGCTCCGAGAATCTGCGGCACGCGGGCCACGGCGTGCTCCAGCCACGCATGGCGCGCCTCGAAGCCGGCCGGAGCGAACGGCGAGAGCACCAGCTGCAAGAACGCGTCGTAGGCCGGCGGCCACGGGATCGCCGCGCCTTCCGGGCCGCTCGGGAAATCGAGCAGCGGATCGCGGGCGGCGACCGGTGGACCTTCCGCCAGGCGCCGTTCGACGCGCCTGGCGTGATAGAGGCCGTCGGCGTCGACGCTGAACCAGCGGTCGGCGTCCGGATGCCCCGGCGGGTACTGCATCCGCGCGTGCTGGACCTCGCGCGCGCCGAAAGCCAGCAGCGCGCAAACCATCGCGACCGCGACGGCGGCACCGGCCCGGCGGCGAGCGGCAGCGGACATCAGAAGCGCAAGGAGTACACCGCCTTGACCGTGAAGTCGCGGTTGCGAGGCACGATTGCGCCGCCGGCCAGCTCCCGCCAGGCCGAGTTCACCACGACGAAGACTTCGCGTCCGTCTTCCAGGATCCAGCGCAGCCGCGACTGCAGGCCGAGGATATCGGACTCATTGTCGAGCTGTACCAGGTTCTCGACCGAGAGGTCCGGGTCGAGGCTCCAGTCGGCGTTGAGGATCCCCACGCGCGTGACGAAGTCGCCGCCCGGCAGGTTCGCGCGGTCCTCGCCATACTTCGCCGAGATCCGCAGCGCGGCGGAAGGCCGCCAGCTCACTTCGCCGTCGAGGCGCAAGATTTCGCCGTCGTACCACGGCCCGCCTTCCACGCTGACTTCCGCCGAAACGGGCCGCGACTCGGAAAACCTGTATTCGACCTTCACGGTCTGCCAGTCGTACTGGCCGGCCGGGATAAGCGAGCCCCGGACCGGCCGGAAACGCTCGTCGAGGCGGTCGCCCGCCGGCACCCAGTTCACGGAGAATCGGTCTCCGTCGTGCCACTCGATCGCGACCAGCGAGACGTTGGCGCGATAGCTCTGCAATTCGCCGCTCAAGTCGGTCCAGACGCTGGGCTGCACGCCGAAGGTGTACTTGCGCACGGTGGACGACGCCGGGCGCGGCGACCAGAAGATCTCGCCGCCGTAGCGCCGCTCGCCGCCGCGCCGCACCACGCCGAGCGCCGGCTGGAAGGCGCCTTGCGAAGCCAGGGCATCGGCCCCGAAGCGCCAGTCGCGGGTCTGCAGGCTCGCTTGCGTGCCGTACGCCTGACCGACGTCGTGGATCGTCTCGTCCGCGCTGCGCGCCCACCAGGAGCTCCAGCTGAAGTTGCCCGGCAGGAAGTCCGTGCTGGTGAAGCGCGCGTCCAGCCCAGCCACCGTGTTGCTGTTGTCGGACGCCGGATCGCCGTTGGTGAACAAGCCGCCGATCGCAAGCTGGTCGTCGACGCGGTACGACGGCCGCGCCACGAACAATTCGGAACGCGGCACTCCCGCGCCCGCCGAGGGCTCGGTGCTGACCGCGAGCAGTCCCAGGTCGAGGTCGTCGATGCGGCCGGCCAGCCGCGCGCCGACCTGAAGCGGCACCGCCGAACCGTCAGGTGCGAGGCCGATCCGGCGGCTGAAGTAGGGCAGGACGGTCGGCGAACCGCCGCGCATGCCGCGATCTTCGCCGAACTGGAACAGGTTGCTGTCCTCGAGGAAGAAGTCGCGCTTTTCCGGAAAGAACAGCGGAAAGCGCGACAAGTTCACGCGTCGCTCGTCGGCTTCGGTCTCGGCGAAGTCGGTGTTGTAGGTGAGCGAACCGGTGAGCTGCGGCGTGATGCGCCAGTTGAACTCGCCGCCGGTCGCACCGAACATCTGGTCGCGCTGCGGGTCTTCGGTGCGGCCGACCTTGAACTTGGCGTAGGGAACGAATTCGATGCCGAGCCCTTGATCGAGGTCGTCGAAGCCCTCGATCGCGCCCGCCGCGCTCACCGTGCTCAAGCGCCGGTCGCGCACCGCTCCCGCCCAGCGGCTGCGCGACCGGTCGACGCCGCGCGAACGCTCCAGGTTGAAACCCCAGGCCGGATCGGAACCGAACGCGATGCTCCGGAATGGGATTGCGATCTCGGCGGTCCAACGGTCGGCATGCACGTGCGTGCGCGCCTGCCAGAATCCGTCCCAGCGCTTGTTGAAATTGCGGCCGTTGTTGGCGAGCAGCGCGTCGCCGCGCGACCCAGCCGCCGAGAGCTGGAAGAAATAGGCCGTCCGGCTGTCGTGGAAAGTGTCCAGGATGAACTCGATGCGGTCGTCGTCCTGCAGCACCGCGTCGCGGCGCATGCTCTGCAGGACCATGCGGCCGGGCTCCGGTTCCCACGCGACCACGCCCAGGTACAAGTGCGTCGCGTCGCGCATGAGCAGGATTTCGGTGCGCGGCTCGGCCGGAACGCCGTCGATCGGCTCGACCCCCGTCAACCCGTCGATGCGCACCGCGTGCTTCCAGGCGGCCTCGTCGAGCAGCCCGTCGATCTGCAGGGGCGGATCCAATTCGACCAAGGGGACGCGCAAGCTGGGCGCCGGATCCTGCGCGGCCAGCGGCGCGGCGGCGGCCAGCAAGGCGCCGAAGAAAAGCCCCGCGGACTTCATTCCGCGAGCGCCGCTTGTCGGGCGAGCGTCAGGACCTTGCGCGCCAGCCCGGTGAGCGCCACCTTGTCCGGATCGACGGCGCCCGAACCGTCCCATCCCTGCAAGGCGAACACGCGGGCGCGGATCCGGTGGTGCGTGATCGCGTGGCGCACGCTTCCGAGTTCGGCGCCGACGCGGCCGCCTCCGCCTTGCGCCAGCCACGCGGCTTGGAGCGCCGCGCGACCGGCGGCAGGCAGGCAGGGCGGCTCCCACAGGCCGGGGTTCCAGCCTTCCACACGCTCGCGCAGCAGCCACCCGTCGTGGTGCTGCGCGGCGAGGAAGGCCAGCTCCAAGTCCACCAAGGCCTGCTTGCGCGCCGGCGGAGCCGGACGGTTTTCGACCGTGCCACGGCGCCTGGCGGCGCAGTCCGTCGCGATGGGACACGCCTCGCAGCGCGGCGCGCGCGGCGTGCACACCGTCGCGCCGAGCTCCATCAGCGCCTGGTTGAGATCGCCGGCCGGATTGGCGGTGCGCGCCGGCGCGGCGGCGGTGCCGCCGAATTCCGCCATCAATCGCCCGCCCCATGCCCGCGCCTGCTTGTGCAACGTGCGCGAGTCCGCCGGAGCATCGAGATCGAGCCAGCGCGCCGCAACCCGCTTGACGTTGCCGTCGACCACGGGCGTCGCAAAGCCTTGGGCGATCGAAGCGATCGCCGCCGCCGTGTACTCCCCCACCCCGGGCAATTCGCGCCAGCCATCCTCGTCGACGGGCAGCTCGCCGGCACGCTCGGCGACGACCATGGCGGCCGCCGCGTGCAGCATGCGGGCCCGCCGGTAGTAGCCGAGCCCCGACCAGAGTTGCAGGACGTCCCGGAGGGGAGCGGCGGCGAGGGCCGCGACGTCGGGGAAGCGGGCGAGGAAGCGCTGGAAGAACGGTGCGACGGCTTCGACCCGCGTCTGCTGCAGCATGATCTCCGCGACCCAGGTGCCGTACGCTGGAGCGCGGCCGTCGACGCCGGGCTGCCGCCACGGCAGAACGCGACGGCGCTGACGAAACCACGACAGCAGGGCAGCGGTGACGGACACGGAGCGATCCGAAGCGGGCAAGGGCCGGAACGAAGGGGAGCGCGAAGGCTCTGCCCCTGCCGGCGCCGCGGACTCTCCGCGGCAGGGGAACGACTGGGCCGCCCTCTACGGAAACCAGGATACGGCCGCCCGCTACGACCGCCGCTTCCGCGGCCGGGTCCGGGGATGGAACAACCGGAGGGTCCGCGCCGCGGTGTTCGCCGCGCTGCAACGCATGGGAGGCGGGCGGCTGCCGGAGCGCGTGATCGACGCGCCGGCCGGCACCGGGCGCTTCACCGCCGATTTTGCCGCGGCCGGCGTGCGCGTGATCCACCTCGACCGCAGCGCAGCGATGCTCGCATGCGTGCGGGCGACGCACGGACCGGGGATGGAAGTCCGCGCCGATCTCCGCCATCCGCCGCTCGACGATCCCGGCGCCGTGGTGCTCTGCCTGCGCTTGATGCAGCACCTGGGGCCCGAAGAGCGCGTCGAAGCCTTGGCCGGCCTGCGCCGGATGGCTCCACGCGCGGTCGTCGCCTACTATCCTGGGCGGCACTACAAGGACGTCCTCCGACGCTGGCGGCGCCGGCTCGGCCTGCCTTTCCGCACGTTGCGACCCCGCCTCGGACTGACGCAGATGCGCGCCGAAGCCGAACGCGCCGGATGGCGGTTGGTGGAGGCACGGGCGGTCCTGCCCCTCCTGTCCGAGAACCACTTGCTCCTGTTGGAGCACGCCCCATGAGCCTCGCCTTCCGTCTGCGTTCCTCCAAGCGCCTGCGCATCCTCTTGCTCGGAGCGGGGTCGGCGGCGGCGTTCGCCGGCATGACCGATGCCGCAGCGCAGATGCTCGGCGCGGGCGAGCGCCGCACCCTGCTCGCCGGCGCGATCCTGCTGCTCGCGGCGGGCTGGGGCGCACGCCGCCCCCGCAGCGGCAAAGGCGATGCGCTCGCGCTTCTCTGGCTCTTGGCAGCGGGCGCGCTGCTACCGCGTTTCGCCGTTCCCGTCGCGAGCTGGGCGTCGGGACCGCTGCTCGCGACGAGCGGCCTGTTCACGTTCCTCGCGCTGGTCGTCTCGCTCGGCTGGCCGGCGATGCGGCTCGGCGGCATGGTCGCGCACCAGGCCGCGACGGCCGGCGCCAAGAGCTGGAACGCGCTCTTCGCCGGAGCGCTGGCAGGGCACGCGGTCGCCGTCGGCTTCGGGCTGGGTCTCCTCGGCTACGCCGGCGCGATCCTTCTGCTCGTCGTCGCCGTGTTCCTGGGAGTCCCGGAAGGCACCCCGCCCGGTCCCGACGAAGACGACGCCGACCCGACCGCCTGGCGCACCCGGACCGACGGTTGGCTGGCGCGCTTCGCGCCCGCGCTTCTCGGTGCGTCGGCGGTCTTCGGCACGGCCTTCGTCTTCCTGCACCTCGCCGCGTATGACTCGAACGCGGGCTACCAGGTCCTCGGCCGTTGGCTGGCGCTCGGCGTGCTCGCGCTGCTCGGCGCGCTCACGCTTGGCGAAGTCGTGGCCGAGTACCGGTTCGGCAGCGCGGTGGCGGCGCTCCTTTCGGTCGCGCTCGCTGCGGCGTGGATGTTCACGGCCAGCACGCTCGACGGTCTCGCCGATCCAGGGCGCGTCGCCGGGACGCTGACCAGCGGCGAGGTGCTGCTCCTGGTCAAGTGGACCGGACGGCTCGACGAAGACCGCTGGCTCTATGCACCCGTTCTCGCGCTCCAGATCGCCGGGGCCGCGGTCGTGCTCGGCATCGCGTTGCGGGCCGGGCTTGGAGGCGGCAGCGCGGGCGCTTCGGTCCGGCGTTTCAGCTGGCTCCTGATGGGTGCCGGCGCGGCCGGCGCGGCGCGCGCGCTCGGCCATCCGGCCATCACCGCCGAACTCGGGGAACTCGCGTGGACCGCCGCGCTCGGCGCAGCGGTCTGCGCGGCGCTCGGTGCGGCGCGGCCCTGGCCGTTGCTGCGCTTTCCCGTGGTGGCTGCCGCCATCGCTGCGACCGTCTACTTCGGCGGCCTGCCGGTGGCGCCGCGCAGTTCGGTCGTGATGCCCGAACCCTTCGAATACATGATCGCCTCGAGCGCCGACGCCATGGCCGTGGAGCAGCCGGAGCAGCGCGGGGAGCGGCGCGGCGTCGGTTCGCTGGCGCGCGTCGTCGAACGCCAGGCCGGCGAGCGCATCGGTCGCTGGGTCCTGGCCGACGACCGCAACTTCCTCACGCCGGCCCCGTCGTTGGAAGCCCTGGAGCGGCGCCAGGTGCTGATGGCGGCGGCCTGGACTTCGGGGCGCACCCGCGCCTTGCTGGTCGGCGCGCCGCACCCGGGCACGCTCGCGGAACTGCGCGGAATCGGCTTCCAGGAAATCCACGTGGTCTGCCAGCCGCCCGAATTGGTCGAAGTGGCGGCCGCCTTCCATCCGGCGTGGCGCGGCGTGCAAGCCGACGGCGTGCACAACTCGCCCGCGGCCGTGCGAGGACGTTTCGACCTGGTGCTGCTCCGCGAACCAGCCCCCTGGTCGCGCCGCCGCGACTTGTTGAACCGGTCGATGCTGGCGGTCTGCCGCGCACACCTCACCGACGGCGGCGTCCTCGCCGTGGTCGTCGATCCCGCGCGGAGCGCCGCGGGCACCACGGGTTCGGCCGCCAGCCTGGTGGCGGAGCAGTGCGCCAGCGTGGAGATCTGCCTGGTCCCCGACGCCTTGCATCCGCCGCGGCTCCTCGTCCTCGGCACCGGGCTGCCGGTCGAGCCCGAGATCCCCAAGCTGCTCGCGATCGCGCTGCAGGCGAACGGCATGCCGGCACAGGACGCCGGCGACTTGCGCAGCTTGCGGCTGGGCCGCGACCTCGCGCTCGGCGACGCGCCGGAGCTTCCCGTCGACGGACCGCTCAACCGCGCCGTCCCCCTGCAGGCCATGGCGGTGCGCGAACTGCTGGACGACGTCGACCGCCAGCTGCGCGCCGGTGCGGAACTCGCGGCTTGGTCCAAGGCTTTCGAAAGCGCGGCCCATCGCACGCTCCTGGGTTTCTACGCCGGCCATCTCGGCCGCCAGCTGCGGTCGACGGAAGACGCGCAATTCGTCGAAGCCTTTCGCCAGATCGATCTGCACCGCCCGGATCTGGACACGCTGCTCGCGCTCGCGCAAGGCGGTCCCGAGGACCGCGTGGTGCAGGCGATGTGGGACGAGGTGCTCGGCATGCTCGCCGACAAGCGCGAAGTCGAATGGGTCGAGTACTACTCGGAGGCCTTGCAGCAGATCGGGTGGAACTCGCCCGACATCCTGCTGGCGCAGGGCCGCGCCGCGCTCGAAATGCTCGACGTCGAACTCGCGATCGAGCGCGCGCGGGAAGTGCTCGCCGCCCGGCCCGGCGATCCTGTGGCGAGCGTGCTGCGCGCGCGGGGCTACTTCCTCGCCGAGCGCCACAAGGAAGCCGCCGACGCTTTCGAATCGATCTACAGCGAGCAGCTCGAACTCGAGCTCCTGGAGTTGCGCGAATGGGCGTTGGCGGCGCAGGCGGCCGGGCGCGAAGAGCAGGCACGCCAGCTCGCCTGGCGCTTGCACGACGTGTTCGGCAAGGAAGCGCTCGGCCGGGATCTCGCGCGCCTCTTGAAGATCGAACTCGATCCTTCCGGCATCTTCCACCCCGAAAGGGATTGAAGTCCGCGCCCGTGGAACCCGCGCACACGGAGGTCGACTGGGCCGAACGCTACCGCGACGGCAACACGCCCTGGGACCTTGGCATGCCGCACCCCGAACTGGTGGCGGGCCTGGATTCCGACCAGCTCGGCCGGCGCCGGCTGGGGCACGGCGCCCGTGCGATCGTGCCGGGCTGCGGCAAGGGCCACGACGCCGTCGCGTTCGCGCGCGCCGGCTGGTTCGTGACGGCTGTCGACGTCGTCCCCGAACTCGGGCGTTCGCTGGCGCCGCAGCTCGAGCTGTTCGGCGGGCGCTTCGTCGCCGCCAGCGCGCTCGACTACATGGCCACGCCGCCTTTCGACCTGCTCTGGGAGCACACTTTCTTCTGTGCGCTGCCGCGCGAACTGCGCCCGGCCTATGGAGACATGGCGCGCCGGCTCGTCGGCTTTCGCGGCCGGCTGGTGGCGCTCGTGTTCCCATTCGACCGGCCGCTGGCCGAGGGCGGGCCGCCGTGGCAGATGACGACCCAGGACCTCGCGGACGCGCTTGGAGACGGCTTTGCGTTGCGCAACGAACGCGCGCTGAAACATCCGGCGCCGGGCCGCGCGTGGCAGGAACGCTGGGCGGTTTTCGAGCGTCTCGACGACCAGATCTGAAGCAAGATCGCGCAACCACGGCGCGGCGGATCGTCGTCGGGACAAGGCGGGCGTTCGGGCTCGCCGAGCACCTTGCCCGCCTTGATCCTCGCTTGTTGCCTCCTCGCGCAGTCCGCATCCCGCGACTTGCACGATCTCGAACGCACGCTGCGGACGGCGACCGACCCCGCGGGCTGGGAGGCCGCGCGCGACGCGAGAAAGGACCTCGCGGCTCGCACTGGTCCGGCGGCGATGGATCTCCGGGTCGAGTTGTACGAGCGCTTCTTCCGCAGCTACCGCGGGGTGTACCTGCGCGACGACCTGTACGCCGGCATGCTCGGCGCGACGACCCTGGCCGAAACCGCGGTGCTGGCCGACGCCGCGCTCGACCGGCGGCACGGCGCTTTCCTTCGCGAGCTGTGTCTGCACGCGCTTTCGTCGTGCCCGGCTCCGGTTCCGGCCAAACCTCTGCTCGACCCGCACTGGCGCACCGCCACCGGCGCGCTCGGACGAGCGTGGCAGGACGCCCTCGGCAAGTGCGCTGCCGAAGCGCGGCTGCACGCCGCGTCGGCCGACGCCGCCGAACTCGCGGACCGCGCCCGTGCGCTGCTCGTCCGAGGCCGCACCGCACCATTCGGGCTGGCCTGGTTCGCCGATCTCGACGGCGCCGAACTACAAGCCTTGGCGCAGGCCGCGCAGGCCGCGCCCGATCCGCACGATCGCGCGCTGGCGCTGCGCCGCCTACCGGAAACCGCGGCTCACCGTGCGACCCTGCTCGGCGCGCTCGCCGACCCGCATCCTGCACCGCTCGCCGCGGCCCTCGACCGCGTGCTGGCGATCCCACTGCGCGAGGCCGCGCCCGTCCTGATCGACATGCTGCGCCACGCGGCGACGCAGCCTGGCCCGCGCTGCGCCGGCGATCTCGCCGCCGCACTGCGCGAACTCACCGGCCAGCAGATGGGCGCAGCGGCAGGACCCTGGGAACAGTGGTGGGCGGCACGTGGCCGCGACTGGCTCGCCGCGGGCGTGCAGCCCCCGACGCGTGCGCCGAGCGCGAGTGCGGAACCCGATGCGACGGTCGCCCGCCTCTTCGAACTGCCAGTGGACAGTTTGCGGGTCGCCGTGCTCGTCGACGGTTCGGGTTCGATGCGGCACACCGAAATCGGTGGACGTCCGGCATCTCTTGCCGCAGCCGACGAGCTGGCCCGCTACCTCGAGGCGCTGCCGGCCGAGGCCCGTTTCGATTGCTGGCTGGTCACCGCGGAACCGCAGCCGGTCTTCGGCGCGCTGGTCGCGCCGCGCCGCGGCAACCGCGAACGCGCGCTGCAACGCATACGCAAGCACGACTTCGTCGGCACGTCTGCGCTCGCCGATGCCCTGCTGGCGGCACAGGAAGTCGAAGGCGTCGACACCCTGGTGCTCATTTCCGACGGCGGCAGCAGCGCGGGGCGCCACCATCGGCCCGAATTCCTGCTGCAGGCCGCCAGGCGCGCGCACGAACGAACCGGAGTCCGCATCCACTGCATCGGCGTGGCACCCAGGCCCCGGAACCAGCGCTTCTTGGAACAGCTCGCCGCGCTCACCGGCGGACGCATGGTGCTGGCTGCGGCCGCAGCGGCGCCGCAGCAAGCCGCCGACGGCGATGAAATGGACGAAAGGCGGCGGTCCGTCTCCGGAACGCCGCCCTCGTCACAAGACCGGGCAACAAGGCCCGGTCCTTGGAACTACCACCAGAAGCCCATGGCCAGCATCAGCGCCAGCCGGTTGAGCTCGTCGCTGGCGAGGTAGTCGACGGAAACGTCGACGGCCATGCCCTGTCCGACGCCCCACGGCCACCAGATCACGCCAAGGTCGCCGCCGAAGGCGGGATCGGTCCGTTCCTGGATCGCGGTCTCGGTGCCGACGATGCCGACGCGGCCACCGGCGTAGACCGCCGTCGGTGCTGCGGCGGTGGGAGTGGTCAAGTAGTAACGGCCACCGATGGTCCAAGCCCAGGAGTTCGGCTCGAGGCCGCCGCCGAAGTCCATCTGCGAGTAGCGCCCTTCGGCGTTGATCTCGACGTTGTCGGTGATCAGATAACCGTACTCACCGTTGAGGGTGAGAACGTCGACGTCCGGCGAGATGCTCTCGAACTCGGAACTGTCGAAAGACCCACCGGCGGCGACGTGCATCGTGCCGGGGCCCCAGGTCTGCGGCGAAAGGGGCGCAGACGGGCGGGCGCTGATCGAGAGATCTTCGGCGCTCGTGTGGGGCTGAACCGCCTGGCACGAGGCGAAGACGGCCGCAGTTGCCACCACGAGAAGGGGAGAGCTGAACTTCATTACGAATTCCGATTGTTGCTGGTGTGGTCCCGGCCGACCTGAAAGGGGGGCGGCAAAAACTGGCGCGCAGAGGATACCAGCATCCTTTGATTCCCCGGGGCATGGGATTTCACGCATGGCGGAACCGCGGTCGCGGGCCGGCCTGGACCGGCCCGGGTCCCTCGGCACGGCACCCGCCGCAGGCGGGGAATCCGACTTCCTTGTGCGTCCGGCGTCGCCTGGACTCGCGCCGGGGCTTGCCCGGAATCAGGCCCGCAGGACCTCCACGAGCCGGGCGGCCAAGGCGAACTTCACCGACCCGAAATCCAGTGGCGCGGCGCCCTCGCGCGCCAGGCTGGTCATCAGGTCCGGCTCGAGGCCGCAAGGTTCGAATCGGCCGAAATACCCAAGCTCGGTGGCCACGTTGAGCGCGACCCCGTGATAGGTGACCCAGCGGCGGACCGCGACTCCGATCGAAGCGATCTTGCGCCCCCCCACCCAGCAGCCGGTGTTGCGCGGGTCGCGTTCTCCGACGACGCCGAAATCGCCGACCGTGCGGATGAGCGCATCCTCGAGCGCATGCAAGTAGGCGTGCAGGTCGCGCGCGTCGCCTTCCAGGCCCAGGATCGGATACGCGACGACCTGGCCCGGCCCGTGAAAGGTCGCTTTGCCGCCGCGCGAGACTTCGTGCACGGGCAGCCCGGCGCCCGCAAAATCGTCCGCCGAGGCCCCGCGGCCGACGGTCAGGACCGGCTCGAATTCGCAGAGCAGGATGCGGTCCGGCGCGGCGCCCGCGGCGCGTTCTGCGACCATGCGCAGCATCCGCGCGCTGGTCTCCGCGTAGTCCACTCGCCCGAAGTCGAGCACCTCGATGCGGGGAGAGCGGCTGAACGGCATGTCCACTGCGGCGCCGGCTGCGGCGCGCCGACGCCTACTTGGCCGAGTGCACCGCGAGACCGTGCACGTCTTCGCAGGCTTCCATCAGGACTTCGGGCAGCGTCGGGTGCGCGTGCACCGTCAGCGCGAGGTCTTCGGCGGTCAGGCCGGCTTCGATCGCCACCGCGGCTTCGGCGATCAGTTCGGTCACCTCTGGGCCGACCATCTGCACCCCGAGAATCACGTCGTCCTGCGCATCGGCGACCACTTTCACGAAGCCCTCGGCGCGGCGCAGGCTCAACGCGCGGCCGTTGGCGCCGAAACTGAATTTGCCGATCCGCACCTCATGGCCCTTCTCCTTGGCTTCGGCCTCGGTCAGGCCGACGTAAGCGATCTCCGGATCGGTGAAGATGACTGCGGGGACGACCTTGGCGTCGAAAGCCGCGCCGGGCTTGCCGGCGATCGCCGCCGCGGCGGCGAGACCTTCGGCCGACCCCTTGTGCGCCAGCATCGGCTGGCCGGCGGCGTCGCCGATCGCCCAGACGTGGCGCGTGCGGGTCTGCCGCTGGTGGTCGGTCGCGATGAACCCCTGCTTGTCGGGCGTGAGCCCCACGGCGTCGAGACCCAGGTCCTGTGTGCGCGGCTTGCGGCCGACGGTCATCAGGATCTGGTCGGAAGCCATGGCGCGCATCTCGCCGCCGTTCTCCACGGTGATTTCGAGGCCCTTGCCCTTCTTCTTCCATTCGCGCGCGAAGGAGCCGGTCAGGATTTCGATGCCGGCCTTCTTGGCCTTGCGCGCGACGACCTTGCTCAACTCGGGATCGGTGCCCGGCAGGATCCCAGGCGTGGCCTCGACGATGGTCACTTTGGAGCCGGCGTGCGCGTAGAACATGCCGAGCTCCATGCCGATGTAGCCGCCGCCGACCACCACCAGGCGCGCGGGGAGCTTCTTCGGTGCCAGAGCCTCGGTGCTCGACCAGATGTGTTCGCCGAACTCCCAGCCCGGAAAAGTCGAGGGCTCGGATCCGCTCGCCACCACCACGTCGAGCGCGGTGACGCGCACGGCGCCTTCGGCGGTCTTCACGTCGACCGCGTTGGGGCTTGCGATGCGTGCAGTGCCCTTGAGCCACTCGATGGAGCGCTTCTTGAAGAGCATCTCGACGCCGCCGGTGAGGCGCTTGACGATGCCCTGCTTCCAGTCGACCAGCTGGGCGAGGTCAAGCTTGGGCTCGCCCACGGTGATCCCCATTTCCGAAGCCGAGCGCGCGTCTTCCATGAACTGTCCGGCAAGGATCAGCGCCTTGGAAGGAATGCAGCCCACGTTGAGGCAAGTGCCACCCAATTCGGCCTCTTCGACCACCACGACTTTCTTGCCGTACTGGGCGAGGCGAATTGCGCACACGTAACCGGCGGGACCTGCACCGATCACCACCACGTCCGTCTTGATCTCTGCCATCTCGAGGCCTGTTTCCCGGCGGGACATGCGGCCCCGTGACCGCGAAAAGGGCAATGATAATAGGCCCGCCCCGCATCCAAGCCGACGATACGGTATGCCGCCTTGCAACGGTCCTTCCAGGAACTCGGCGCAGTCCACGAGGCGCTGTTCGAACGCTTGCGCGCGTTCCGCGAAGCCGTGGCCCTGGGCGAGCCGGCCGCGGTCCACGCGCGCTTTGCGGCGTTCGCGCTCGGCTTGGTGGCGCACGCGCGGGCCGAAGACCTGCACTTGCTGCCGATCTACGCTCGGCTCGCCGCAGCACCGGCCGGCGCCAGCGCTGAGCTCATCTCCGCCGAGCACGACAAGCTGCGCCGCTTGCTCGCCGAACTCGAAGCCGCACTCTTGACGATTCCCAAGGAAGGCCCGCTGCCCGCCGCGGCGAGAGTCGCGATCCTGGACCGGAGCCTCGTCGTGGCGCACCTTCTCGACCACCACGACGAGCGCGAACGCGCGCGCTTCTTCGCGGGCCTCGACCAGGTCGTGCGCCCTGAGGAACTCGAGGCGGTGTGGGCCGCCTGCGACGCCCTGCACGCGGGTGCCGGCCTGCCGGCGGAGCCGGTCGTTACCCCAGCAACGGCCCCTTCTAGAAACCGGCCATGAGTCCGTCCGCTCCGTTCTCTTGCGTCCGTCTGGCCGTCGCCGCCGCGTTCGGACTGTGCGCCGCCGCTTGCCAGGCACCGACGAGCTTCGATTCGGGGGCGCAGGGACCGGCCGAGGAACACCTGCTCCAAGTCGACGCCGGCCATGAGGATCCGCTGGGCCGGCCCATGGTCCGCGTCGAGTTCGAATTGCTGCGCCTCGAGCCCGGCGCGACGGAGTACGAACTGGTCCAGGAAACTGCGATCGTCAGCTGGGAGGGTTCGCTCGGCAGCTTGTCGGTCCTCGATCAGCAGGCCTACGTTGCGCGCTTCGAAGTCGAGATCGCCGAAGACAGCGCCATCGCCGACCCGGTGGTCGAAGTCCTGAACAGCGGCTGGACCGTCGAAATCCTGCCTCACCGCTCCCCGGAAGGTCTCTGGGGCGGCGCGCTCAAGGTGCACGAGTCCGAACTCCTCGAACTACGCGAGTACGTCACGACCCTCGGTTCCCATGCGGTCACGATCCAGATTCCCGAGACACGTTCGCGGTCCCGGAGCACGGCCCTGCTGCCCAACGCGAACGGGCACTGGACGATCGGTCTCGGCCCGGATGAGCACGCCGCGCAGTGGATATTGGACGTGCGGATGACCGAGCAGACCGTGTCCGCGGCGCCGCAGGACTAGGCGCGCCGGCTCAGGCCGGTTGCGCAGCGCCGAAGGCGCGGCGCACCAGGTACTCCTGCTCGGCGAGGTGCCGCTTGTAGGAGCCCGTCGCCGGACTCGAGGCCGCGGGCCGGCCTGCGTACTCCAGGACGACCCCGGCATCGCGCATGACTTGCGACACGTGGCTCCAGCCGCCCATGTTGCGCGGTTCTTCCTGGCTCCACACGGCCGTCGCCTTTTCGTAGCGTTCGATCTCGGCGAGCGCCGCGGCGCGCGGGAACGGATAGAGCTGCTCCACGCGCACCAGGGCGACGTCCTGGCGGCCTTCGGCCTTGCGGAAGTCGTCGAGGTCGTGGAAGACCTTGCCCGAGCAGAAGACCAGCCGCTCGACCTGCGCGGAGTCCGCCGGGACGTCGCCGACCAGCTCGCGGAAACGGCCGGCGGCGAACTCGCCGATCGGGCTTGCCGCACGCTTGTCGCGCAACAGGCTCTTGGGCGTGAACACGATCAGCGGCCGCTTTTCGGCAGCGGAGCCTTGCCGCCGCAACAGATGGAAATACTGCGCGGCGGTCGACGGGACGGCGACGGTCAAGTTGCCTTCGGCGCAGAGCTGCAGAAAGCGCTCCATGCGGCCGCTCGAATGCTCGGGGCCCTGGCCGTCGTAGCCGTGCGGCAGCAGCAGCGTGAGACCATTGACCTGGTGCCACTTGGATTCGCCGGGCGCCAGGAACTGGTCGATCGGAATCTGCGCGCCGTTGACGAAGTCGCCGAATTGCGCCTCCCACATCACGAGCGCGTTCTTGCGGATCAACGAGTAGCCGTACTCGAAGGCGAGCGCGGCCTCTTCCGAGAGCAGCGAGTCGCGCACTTCGAAACTCGCGGACTGCGGTTCGAGGTGCGCCAACGGCACCCAGTCGGCGCCGGTGTCCTGGTCGCGGATGATCGCGTGCCGGTGGCTGAAAGTGCCCCGGCCGCTGTCCTGCCCGGCGAGCCGCACGGGAATCCCGGCCGCCAGCAGGCTGCCGAACGCCGCGACTTCCGCGCAGCCCCAGTCGAGGTTGCGCTCGCCGCGCACCATCGACTCGCGACGACGCAGCTGGCGCAACAGGTTGGGGTGCACCACCACGCCCTCGGGGATTGCGTTGGTGCGCTCGACGATTGCCACCAGGTCGGCTTCGGGCACGCCGGTCGCCGGACTCTCTTCGGCGCAGTAGTCGCGCGGATCGTCGTCGTCGAGGTCGAGGATCTCGGCGACCGGCAATTTGGGCTGTTCCTGCGCACGCGACGACTCCAGGGAAAGCTTGAGCTCGGCGTCGTAACGGTCGGAGATCTCCTGGCACTCTTCGGCGGTCATCTGCCCGCGCCGTACCAGCAGGTCGATGTAGTTCTGCCGCACGGTCGGGTGGTTCTCGATCAAGCGGTAGAGCAAGGGCTGCGTGAACGCCGGCTCGTCGCCTTCGTTGTGGCCGCGGCGCCGGTAGCAGACCATGTCGACCACCACGTCCATTCCGAACTCGCGCTGGTAGTCGGTGGCGACGTGCATCGCCCGCAGCACCGCTTCGGGGTAGTCGCCGTTGGCGTGCAGCACCGGTGCCTGGATCATCTTGGCGATGTCGGTGCAGTAGTAGGTGCTGTGCAGGTCCTTGGGGCCGGTCGTGAAGCCGATCTGGTTGTTGAGCACCACGTGGATCGTGCCGCCGCAGCGGTACGCCGGCAGATTCGACATCTGCAGCGTCTCGGCGACGACTCCCTGGCCGGTGAAAGCGGCATCGCCGTGCACCAGGACCGCCACGGTCCGCTTGCGCTCCGCATCGCCGTCCTGGTCCTGGAACGCGCGCACCATGCCGGTGACGACCGGGTCGACCGCTTCGAGGTGGCTGGGGTTGGCCGACAGCACGACCTCGACCTGCTTGCCGCTCGGCGTGACGTGCACGCCGGTCTGGCCCAGGTGGTACTTGACGTCGCCCGAACCTTCCTTCGAGAGCGGCAGCGGCACCGCTTCGAATTCGGCGAAGATCCTGCTCTGCGGCTTGTTGAGGATGTTGGCGAGCACGTTGAGCCGGCCGCGGTGCGCCATGCTCAGGACCACGCGCTCGACTCCCGACTCCGCCAGGCGGTCGACCAATTCGGCGAGCGCCGGCAGCAAGGTGTCGCCGCCCTCGAGCGAGAAGCGCTTGTTGCCCGGATAGCGCGTGTGCAGGAAACGTTCGAAGTTCTCGGCGCGCACCAGCCGCTCGAGAATGCGCTGGCGATGGGCGCGGTCGAAGATCGCTTCGTTGCGCCGCGGTTCCACGCGCGCGCGCACCCAGTGCTTGCGCGCGCGGTTGCTGATGTGCATGTACTCCAGCGTCCAGCGCCGGCAGTAGGTCTCGCGCAGCACTTCGAGGATCGCGCGCAGGGTCGCGCGCGGCTGCGGCAGGAGGTCGCCTGCCGGAAAAGTCCGGTCGAGGTCCCAGATCGTGAAGCCGTAGGTCGGCAGATCGAGCGACTCGAGCGGATCGGGCCGGTAGGCGAGCGGGTCGAGGTCGGCCAAGCGGCAGCCGCGGACGCGGTAGGCGTTGATGAGCTGCCAGACGCGCGCGAGCTTCTCGCCCTCTTCCATGCCGACCTCGGGCTCGCCACGGTCGTCCTCGAGCCGCCACGGCTGCCAGGGCACGCGCAGATCGCGGAAGATCCCGTCCCAGAAGCCTTCGGCGCCCTGCAGAAGGTCTTCGACGCGTTTGAGCAGCAATCCCGATTCGGCGCCCTGGATCACGCGGTGGTCGTAGGTGCTGGTCACCGTGACCACCGGTCCGATCGCCAGTTCCGCGCGCGTTTCGGGCGCCATGTTGCGCACGTGCACCGGCACCCCGATCGTGCCGGTCGCCAGGATCAGGCCTTGGCCCTTCATCAGCCGCGGCACGCTCATCTCGGTCCCGAAACCGCCGGGGTTAGTCAAGCTGGCGGTGGTGCCACGATAGTCGTCGGCGCCGAGCTTGCCGTCGCGGCCGCGCTGGACCACGTCCTGGTACGCGCGGTAGAAGGCCATGAAGTTCATGCCGGCGCAGTCCTTGATGTTGGGGACCACCAGGCTGCGGCCGCTCGGCGTCTCCACGTCGATGGCGAGGCCCAGGTTGAGCTGCCGCGGCGTGACCTTGACGCCCTTGCCGTCGCGTTCCTCGTAACGGCTCTGCATCTGCGGCATCTCGCGCAAGGCGCGCACCAGCGCGAACGCGAGCAGGTGCGTGTAGGAGGCCTTGCCGAGCGCCCGCACCTTCATGTGGCCGTTGAGGATCTGCCGGTTCTCCTCGAGAACCTTGACCGGAAAACTGCGCACCGTGGTGGCGGTGGGCACTTCCAGGCTGGCCGTCATGTTCTCGGCGATGCGCGCGGCGATGCCGCGCAGCGTCACGATCTCCAGGTCGGGGTCTTCGGCCGCTGCCGGAACCGAGGCCGCGTCCCGCGCCGCTTCGGGCGCAAGCCGCTCGAACCACGCCCGCCACTCGGGAGCGACCTGGTCGGGCGCCAGGCGCCACTGTTCGAAGAGCGTCTCGGCATAGCCGGCGTTGACGCCGAACTCTTCGTTGAAGTCGATGGCCATGGTGCTGGTTCTTGCCGCAAAGCTCCTGGATGGACCCGGGAGCGCCGCAGCAAGCCCTCCATTCTAGGCCATCAAGGCAGATCTTCGATGCCGTCCAGGACGGCCAGCCAGTACGCCATCACCACGGCGCCCAGCTCGAGCTCGCGCGGATTGACCGCGGCAAGGACGTCGTTGTCGCTGTGGTGCACGTCGAAGTAGCGGGCGTCGTCGGGCCGCAGGCTCGCGAGCAGAGCACCCCGCGCCGCTAGCGGGCCGATGTCGGCGCCCTCGCCGCCGGGCAGCACCCGTTCGGCTCCCACCACCGCCAGCGGCGCCCCGAGCGGCCGCAAGCGCGCCAACGACGCTTCGGGCAGCGCCAGCGCGATGCCGCGCGGCGAAAAACCGCCGCTGTCGCTCTCCATCGCCAGGTAGTGCGGTTCGTCGCGGGTCTCCTCGGCGTAAGCGCGGCCGCCGCGCAAACCGTTTTCTTCGTTGGCGAACAGCACCACGCGCAATGTCCGCCGCGGCCGGTGGCCGACTTTCTTCAACAAGCGCGCGGCTTCGATCGACTGCGCGCATCCCGAGCCGTCGTCGTGGGCGCCCACACCCTTGTCCCAGGCGTCGAGGTGCCCGCCGACCACCACGACTTGATCCGCCAAGTCGGTTCCCGGCAGCTCACCGACCACCGTCCACTGTTCCACCTCGGGCAGGGTGCGGCAGTGCATCGCGAGCGTCAGGCTGCGCACTTCGCCGCGGCGCAGCGCGCGCGCGAGGCGCAGCGCGCTGGTCACTCCGAGCGCGCCGGCGGGGATCCGCTCGACGCCGTCTTCGTAGCGCATGGCGCCGGTGTGCGGCGCGTCGTCCTGGGCCGTGCTCATCGAGCGGATGACCACGCCGACGGCGCCCAGCCGGGCCGCTTCGATCGCGCCGCGGCTGCGTTGTCCGACGGCGCCGCCGTAGGCCTCGAAAGTCGCGCGGCGGGTCGGCGCCATCGGCTCCGACAAGAACACGATCTTGCCGCGGACGCTCTCGCCGGCAGCACGCAGGGCATCCATGCCCGCCAGTTCGACGACCGGCGCGGTGAGTCCGGCCGCCGGCGTGGCCACGGAACCGCCGAGCGCGCAGACGGCGAGCTCGAGGCGGCTGCCGTCGTCGAGCGTCGCGAAAGCCCGCTCG